>JAOPVX010000058.1 GCA_025965975.1 Mycobacterium sp.
AGCCGTGACTTACGTTGTGGCAGTTGGACTTCTACTATCCAGCGACATCAGTATGTGGCTCACGCTCGCCTTCCCGATCTGGGTACTGGTGGTGAGCTTGCTGCTGTTGATCCGGGCCGGGGTCATCGACATCGACCGCGAGGACCAGTCGACGGGGTAAGTCGCTTCAGTCACTGTCTGGGCGACCGTATGTTGACGCCGAACGTGATAACACATGCGATACCACGTTTTATCGAAGGCACATGTCGGGAACTTGGGGCCTGAGTGACGAATGTGAGGATGCGGGTGGTCACTGCTCAGAGATCACCCGCAAAGCCTGTGAGGGGCAGAGCTTTACGGCCTCGCGGGCGTGGTCCTCTTCGTCATCGGGCACCTCGTCGACGAGAACCATCACGACGCCATCGTCATCCTGATCGAACAGCGTGTCCGCGGCCATGACGCAGTTGCCGGCCTGGATGCAGACGTCCCGATCCGCCGCGATCTTCACCACGTCACCTCCAGGCTCTTCAGCCCGTAGATGAAGTGGAACGACCGGAACTGCACGTCGGCGAAGTCCTCGGCCAACGCCAGATTCGGAAAGCGGTGCAGCAGCGCTGGAAACGCGCTGCGCATCTCCATCCGGGCCAGCGGGGCGCCAAGGCAGTGGTGCACGCCGTGGCCGAAGGCCAGATGCCCCGGCGCGCCGCGACTGACGTCGAGCACCTCCGGCGAGTCGATGAATTCCGGGTCGCGGTTACCCGACGGCAGCGATGCGAACACCAGCTGTCCGGGGGGAATCGGCACGCCTGCGATCTCAACGTCGGTGGTGGTGATGCGCGGAATGCCGCTGTGCACGATGGACAACCAGCGCAACAGTTCCTCGACCGCGGGCCCGATGGCGTCGGGGTCGTCGCGAACAGCGGCCAGCTGGTCCTGGTGGCGCAGCAGGGCCAATGTGCCGAGCCCGAGCATGTTGGACGTGGTTTCGTGGCCCGCGAGCAGCAGCAGGCCGGCGATGCCGATCAGCTCGTCGTCGGTGAGCTGGTGGCCATGCTCGCGCACCAGCATGCCGAGGATGTCGTCACCGGGGTGCCGCCGAGACCGCTCCACCAACGAGGCCATGTACTCGCGGCCCCGCCGGACCAGCTCGAGTCGCTGTGGAATCGGAAGCGACAGATCCAGCTGGCGCGCGCTGCGCCGGTGGAACTCATCGCGGTCGGCATAGGGCACACCGAGCAGCTCGCAGATCACCAGCGACGGGATCGGCAGGGCGAAGTTGGCCACCAAATCGGCTGGCGGACCGGCATTTTCCATCGCATCGAGTTGCGCATCGACGATCTCGACGATACGCGGTTCTAGCCGCCTCATCCTGCGGATCGTGAATTCGGGAGTCAGCATGCGGCGCAACCGCTGATGCTCGGGCGGGTCGAGGCCCAACAGGTTGCCCGCCCGTGCGCTGGCCTGCTCATCGGCGGGGACGTCCGGCGCCCCTGGCACGACGAAGCCGGGCGGGCGTCCGTTGGAGAACCGGGCGTGGTCGGAGAGCACCTCCTTGACGTCCTCGTGGCGCGTGACGAGGTACACCGCCATGCCGAAGGCGTTCTCGACGATGCACACGCCGCTGGATTCGCGGATCTCCCTGAGCTCCTTGGTCGGGTTGAACGCATCGCGCCGCATGTGCAGGGGCGGTAGTGGGAATGCGTCGCCGTCGCGGAGCGCGGCGGGGGTTCGAGCCATGTTTCGAAGCTACCCGCGCACAAACTCCCCGATGAGCGTGTTGACGACGTCCGGGTTCTCCAATGCAGCCAGGTGTGCGACCCCATCGAGCACGGCGATGGCCGCGCCAGGGATCGCCTCGGCCATCGCGATCGTCTCAGACAACGGGAACGTCGCGTCCTCGACACCGGCGACCACCAGCACGGGCGTCGTCACCCGCGACAGCAGCGCGCGCTGATCGGGTCGGGAGGGCACCACGCTGCGAACCGCCCAGCCACCCGAACGCACGTCGACGCGCTGTACCCAGTCGCGCACAAACGCCACGACATCGGGCCGGGTGGTAAACGTCGTCGGGCCGAGGAATGCCTTGAGCACCGAACGGGTCAGCGGCGGCCGGATCCCGCCCAGCAGTCCGGCCATGCGCAACAGCAAGCCGTACTCGATCTTCTGCCGCGTGCCCGCGGGCGACGCGGTGCAGTTCATCAGGACCGCGCTGCCGATTCGGTCGGGGTAGGTGGCGGCGAACGTCCCGCCGATCATGCCGCCCCACGAGTTTCCGACGAAGTTCGTCCGCTGCACACCGAGACCATCGAGGATGTCGACGATGCAGCGGGCGCAGTCGTCGAAACTAAAAGGCGCGGTAAGTTTTTGGCTCTCGCCGAAACCCGGGGGGTCGACGAGGATCACCCGGTGGTCGGTGCCGAAGTGCTCGGCCTGCGCCGCCCACATGTCGCCCGTCATCAGCAGGCTCGGCCAGAACATCATCGCCTCGCCGGTGCCCCGCAGTTGCACCCGCACCGATCCCAGCACGGTGTCGATCAAGCGTGATTCAGTCACGGTTCAGTGTCGCCTCCTCGAGGTCGAGCCCGCGTAGCACGTTCCGCAGCACCTCGTCGTCGATGTGCCCGCTGTCGCGCTCGGCGATGAACGTCGCGCGTTCGGCCGCCAGCATCTCCAGCCGCAACCGACGAAACGCCGACACGGGGCTCTCGCCGATCTCCTCCTCGTCGCGGCCCAACCGCTCCCACGCCGAGTTGCGCCTGCGAGTGTTCCAGCCGCGCAACACATCCGCGGCCCGCTCGTGCACGTCGGTGACCTCCTGCTCTGCCAGCAGCTCGTCGAGCCGCTCGGCTGCCGCTCGCGCCGCCTTGTCCTGAGCGGCCGCCGCGGCGATCGCGTCGGTACGCGCTTCGTCGCCCTGCACGCCGAGCCGCCGGACCAGCCACGGCAGCGTCAGGCCGTGCAACAACAGCGTGCCGATCACGACGACAAAGGTGAGGAACACCAGATGCGGACGCCCGGGGAATGGCTGCCCGGACAACGTCGTCAGCGGTACACCGAACGCGGCCGCCAGCGACACCACGCCGCGCATGCCCGCCCACGCGACGATGAACACCTCGGCCAGGGTGGGCGTGGGTTCGCGTTCACGGATGTGGCGGAACAACAGCCTCGGCAAGTACGCGAACACGTACACCCAGACGAGCCGGACGCCGATCACTGTCGCCAAGACCGCGACCGACGAGATCGCGATCACCGATGCGGAGATACCAGCCAGCTCGCCGACCACCGTCGGCAACTGCAGGCCGATCATCAGGAACGCGAACGACTCCAGCACCAGCTGGACGGCCCTCCACACCGCCGTGTCCTGCAACCGGGTGGCGTAGCTCGCACGCGTCGAGCGCTGGCCGAGGATCAGCGCCGCGACGACGACCGCCAGCACACCCGAGCCGTGCAGTTCCTCGGCGGCCAGGTAGATGATGAACGGCGCCACCAGGCCAAGCGCGCTCTCCACAAGGGGATCGGCGAGGCGCGACCGGACGAACGCGATGATCGCCCCGAGCGCCACGCCCACCACGACCCCTCCCGATGCCGCCAGCGCGAAGGTGGCCAGCCCGCTGCCCCAGATTGAAGAGGAACCAATGCCTGCGCCTATTGCAAGGCCAAGCGACACCTTGTAGGCGGTCAGTGCGGTCGCGTCGTTGAGCAGGCTCTCGCCGCCGAGCAGCGTCATGATGCGGCGCGGTAGCCCGAGCCGGCGTCCGACGGCGGTGGCCGACAAGGCATCCGGCGGCGCCACGATCGCGCCGAGCGTCAACGCCGCCGCGACCGTCAGCTCAGGAACCGTCTTGTACGCCACGAACCCGACCGCGAACGTCGTCGCCAGCGGCAGCCCGACCGCCAACAGTCCGATCGGACGGATGTTGCGCCGCAGCGCCACATAGCTGCTCTGCAACCCCGCCGACCACAGCAGCGGCGGCAGCAGCACATATAGCACCAATTGAGGGTTCAGCTGGATTTCCTTGAAGCTGGGGATCAGGCCGGCCGCCAAGCCTGCGACGACCAGCGCCAGCGGGGCCGACACGTCGAAGCGCCGGGCCACCGCGGCCAACAGGACCGACACCACCAGAACCGCCAGCAGTGAGGCACCCACGTCGCCAGACCTCCTCGGTGTTCGTCCGTATCCTTGTTCAGCATGCTGAGGAGATCACGCCGCGTTGATGCCAACTCCACGGCGGTCCCCCAAACATGCGAACATCTCGCCGCCGAGGCTGAATCCGGGGTCGAGCCGGAACCGCTTACCCCCGGCAAATGCCAGGAGTGCATCGAACTCGGTGACGAGACGTGGGCGCACCTGCGCATGTGCCTGACCTGCGGGCACGTCGGCTGCTGCGACTCGAGCCCGCACCAGCACGCGAGCGAACACTTCCATGCGTCCGGTCATCCGGTGATGCGCTCCGCCGAGCCGGGAGAGAACTGGCGGTGGTGCTACGTCGACGTCCGCCTTGGTTGAGCATCTGGCAGGCTGGACGCGCGATGAGTGAAACGACTGAAGGCGATTCGACGACCGCGCCAGGCCCGGTCGCCCACGACAACTCCCCACAGCCCACGGGATCCACGGTGATGCTGCTGGGCTCGGGCGAATTGAGCCGCGAGTTGGCGCTGGCGTTCCAGCGTCTCGGGGCGGACGTCATCGCTGTCGACCGCTATGCGGACGCGCCCGCGCACGGCGTGGCCGACCGCGCCGCCGTCGTCAAGATGCACGACGCCGAAGAGCTGACCGCTCTCATCGAGAAGGAGAACCCGCGCTACGTCGTCGCCGAGGCGGGCGTCATCGCGGCCGATGCGCTGATCGCCGTCGCCGAGAGCGGCAATATCGAGGTGTTTCCGACGCCGCGCAGCACGCGGCTGTCCATCGACAGGGAGGGCCTGCGCCGGCTGGCCGCAGACGAGCTCGGGCTGCCAACGGCGCCGTTCTGGTTCGCCGGGTCGGTGGAGGAGCTGACCGCGGTGGCCGAGCACGCGGGTTTCCCGCTGGTGGTCAAGCCGATCGCGGCGGCGCCCGGCGAGGGCCAGTCGGTGCTGCTGCGCGTCGACGACGTCGAGCCGGCCTGGCACCGCGCCGTGGCCGCTGGCCGCATCACGCTTAACCGGGTGATGGCCGAGACGGTCGTAGAGGTCGACTTCGAGGTCACGCTGCTGGCCGTTCGCACGACCGGACCCGCGGGCCCCGCGGTGTACTTCTGCGAGCCGATCGGTCATCGCAGGGCCGATGGCGACGTGCTGGAGTCCTGGCAGCCACAGCAGATGTCGCCCGCCGCCCTTGACGCGGCGAAGTCGATCGCGGCGCGCATCGTCAATTCGCTCGGCGGGCGCGGCGTGTTCGGGGTGGAGCTGCTGGTGCGCGGCGATGAAGTGTACTTCGCCGACGTTCGGCCCCGGCCGTACGACAGCGGCCTGGTTACGCTGCGCTCGCAACGGCTTTCGCAGTTCGAGCTGCACGCCCGGGCGATCCTCGGATTCGCCGTTGACACCATCATGATCTCGCCGGCCGCGGCGGAAGTCAGCTATGCGGGGGCCGAGTCGACCGGCGCCAAGGACGCGGACCTGCGCGTGGTCGCCGAGGCGCTGGCCGTCGCCGAGAGCGACGTGCGGCTGTTCGACCGGCCCGACGAGACCGACGGCAGGCGACGACTCGGGGTGGCGCTTGCCACTGCCCCCGACCCGATCGTCGCGCGGGACAGGGCCCGACGCGTGTCGGCGGTGCTGCGCAAACTCTGGTGACCGATCCTGCAGATGCTGACCGGCCGACGATGGCGCCGTTCCTCGGCGCGTTGGCAATCATTGTTCTCATCGTGATCGCAATCGGGCTGTTGAACATCTTCCGCCACGACAGCCCGCCCGAGGACCAGCAGGTCGGCCGCGCAGCAGTCGGCCAGAACGACGCGCTGCAACGGCAGAACTACGCCGACTTCCGCACCTACACCTGCCGCGATCAGCAGGGTATTGAAGCTGATATCCTTGCTCGGCAACGGGATTCGGTCGCACAGCGTGGGGACCGGTTCGTCGACGACGTCACCGACGTTGTCATCGACGGCAACCGCGCCAACGCCAAAGTGACCTATCATTTCGGCAAGGCACCCGACGTCAAAACCGGCGTTCCGATGACGTTCGTGCGCGAGGACGGAGCATGGAAGGTCTGTTCGACCGGCCCCAACTAGCTGTGGGACACTTCCGACCGTGAGCTACGCCGGAGACGTCACGCCTGAGGAGGCCTGGAAGCTGCTGAGCGACAACCCCGAGGCCGTGCTGGTCGATTGCCGAACGGACGCCGAGTGGCGCTTCGTCGGGGTGCCGGATTTGTCTTCGCTGCAGCGCGATGTCGTCTACATCGAATGGAGCCGCGTCGACGGGACCCGCAACGAGGCCTTCGTCGACGATCTCGTCGCGGCAGGCGTCACACCGGGCGAGCGGCCTGTGGTGTTCCTGTGTCGCTCCGGCAACCGCTCGATCGGCGCCGCCGAAGCCGCCACCGGCGCTGGGATAGCACCCTCCTACAACGTGCTGGACGGCTTCGAGGGCAACCTCGACGAGCGCAAGCATCGTGGCGGCACCGGATGGAAAGCCGTCGGCCTGCCCTGGAAGCAGTCATGACAGCGACACGGCGATGAGCGACTCGCGCGAAGAGCAGACGGTACCGTCTGTCCGCAAGCCCGCCGAGCTGCCCGAAGGGGTCAGCCAGGCCACCATCGGCGTGCGCGGCGGCCTGCTGCGGTCGGGTTTCGAGGAGACCGCGGAGGCGATGTACCTGACGTCGGGCTACGTCTACAAGACGGCAGCCGACGCGGAGAAGGCGTTCACCGGCGAAATCGACCGCTACGTCTACTCCCGGTACGGCAACCCGACGATCTCGATGTTCGAGGAGCGGCTGCGGCTGATCGAAGGCGCGCCGGCGTGCTTCGCGACGGCGACGGGCATGGCGGCGGTCTTCACCTCGCTGGGTGCGCTGTTGGCGGCGGGTGACCGATTGGTGGCGGCGCGCAGCCTGTTCGGGTCGTGCTTCGTGGTGTGCAACGAGATCCTGCCGCGCTGGGGCGTGGAGACGGTGTTCGTCGACGGCGACGACCTGTCGCAGTGGGAAGAGGCGCTGTCGGTGCCCACTCAGGCGGTGTTCTTCGAGACGCCATCGAACCCGATGCAGTCGCTGGTGGACATCGCCGCGGTATGCGACCTTGCACACGCGGCGGGGGCAAAAGTGGTGTTGGACAATGTGTTTGCCACGCCGATCCTGCAGCAGGGCTTGCCCATGGGGGTCGACGTTGTGGTGTATTCGGGCACCAAGCACATCGACGGGCAGGGCCGCGTGCTCGGCGGTGCCATCCTCGGCGACAAGGACTACATCGACGAGCCCGTGCAGAAGCTGATGCGGCACACCGGGCCCGCGCTGAGCCCGTTCAATGCGTGGACACTGCTGAAGGGGCTGGAAACGCTTGCGGTGCGGGTGGACTACCAGAATGCGTCGGCACAGCGCATCGCCGAGTTCCTCGAAAACCACCCCGCGGTGAGCTGGGTGCGGTATCCGTTCCTGGAGTCTCATCCGCAGTACGACCTGGCCAAGCGGCAGATGACCGGCGGCGGAACGGTTGTCACGTTCGAGCTCAAGGGTGGCAGCAAGGAGCGCGCCTTCGAGGTCCTCGACAAGCTGCAGGTTATCGACATCTCCAACAACCTCGGCGACTCCAAGTCTCTGATCACCCACCCGGCCACCACCACACACCGGGCGATGGGCCCCGAAGGGCGGGCCGCGATCGGCCTCGGCGACGGGGTGGTGCGAATCTCGGTCGGACTTGAGGGAACTGACGATTTGCTCGCCGATCTCGAGCTGGCATTGAGCTAGGTGTCGCGGCAGACCGAGGCCAAGAAGGCACGCCGCCAGAAGCGGCGGGCGGTCCGGGACGCGAGATGGATACCGGAACCCGTCCTTGACGACGTCGTCGACAACCTCGAGCTTGCCGACGTCTTGGAGCGGTTCGATGAACTAGTCGCGCAGCGTGGCTGGGTGTTCAGCGAGGAATTCTCCGATGAAGAGTCGGCGCTGTGGTTCTGGCCGCCGTCGTTGGTTGAGGCCACTGGCGATGAAGTTACGCCCGTCACAACGATCGTCATGTTCGCGGACGACGACGCAGAGATCGCACATGTCATGTTCGTCGGTACCAAGGACGGATACGAGTTCACGATTGACGAGTTGCTCGATCACCTCGATTTTATCGAGGTGTACCGGGTGGATGACCCACTGCCGGAGTTTGACCCTTCGTAGTGCCCGCCTCACAGCGACAATGTCGCTCCAGCATGGCAGTTCGCTTCGAATCTCGGACCCACGACAACATCCCGGAACACCCCGGCAAAGTAGTATGCGGTCGTTCAAAAAGGTTGATATCGCATGTGATATGTGCGTTCACGCTGACCTATTGGTAGCCGGCCGCGACGGATGTGGCGGGTGTGGTTAGCCCTCTTGCGGTCCCTCGACCACGCCTTGCGCGGCTTGCGCGCGCTGCTCGTAGGAGCGCCGCTTATCGGCGTCGAAGTCCAAGAAAACGGTGTCGAGCCCCAAACGCTTGTTGAGCCAACGCCTTCCGCGCGGGCCCAGCATCTGCGCGGCCTGCGCGGTGAACCGCAGTGGCGCCGGAACCGACACGTGCGTCTTGGGCTTGTCGAGTGTCTTGACGACGGCTGCGGCGATGTCTTCTGGCTCCACCGGCTTGATGGCACCGCTGTTCTTGGTGCCCGAGATGAGTTCGGTGTTGGTGAACGGTGGCATCACCACCGATACCTCGACGCCGTGCGGCGCCATTTCATCGGCCAGCGCGGCGGACAAGCCGACCACACCGAACTTGGCGCCCGCATAGACCACCTGACCGGGAAGCGGGATCAGTCCTGACAGCGACGCGATGTTCATGATGTGGCCGCTGCGGCGGGCGATCATGTCCGGTAGCGCCAGCTGACACCCGGTCAACACCCCGTAAAGGTTGACTTCGATCGAGGATCGGATCGCCTGCTCGGACTGTTCGAGGAACGGACCGATCGGCATCACGCCTGCGTTGTTGATCAGCACGTCGATGTGCCCGCCGCCGTCGGTGCGAGCCTTGTCGAGGAACGTCGCGAACGATCGGCGGTCGCTGACGTCGAGCGGGTAGCCAGAGACCTGGCCGAGTTTGGTGAGGTCGGCGACTGCCGACTCCCCCAGCGCGACGTCACGGTCGCCGATGACCACCCGGGCACCACGGGCCAGCAGCGCCTTGGCGGTGGCATAGCCGATGCCGCGGGCGGCGCCGGTGATCGCGATGGTCCTACCGCTGATGTTGTCCATGCGGCCAAACTTTACATGTGTCAAGTTTGGGTTGAAAGTGGGCGTCCGCCGACGAAACTCCGCGTGTGTGTGAGATTCGTCGATCTGTCGAGCGCAACCTCAGTTTCGGCGCCGACCTGGCGCGATTTCGAATCAACCTGAGGGAATCGGCCGCTTTGGAATGCGGCCGGGCGGTAGGCGTTAGACATTTAGGTGATGTCTCGAGGCATGCGCGTAGCAGTGAACCGGCTTCGCTTCGTTGCGGTCAGCCAGGAAGACCCGCTGGCCCAGCCGCTGCTGGCCGAGCTTGCCGTCGAGTACGCCAGCCGGTACGGCGCCACCGAGGAAGCGGTGGCGAAATGGCTGCGCGGCTATCCGGCCGACGAGTTCGGCCCGCCCGGCGGCGGCCTGCTCATCGGACTCCACAACGACCAGCCGGTCACCGGCGGTGCGTTCCGACGGTTCGATGACGCCACGGCCGAGCTCAAGCGCATCTGGACCGACAGCCGTTATCGGCGCCAAGGCCATGCGAAGGCGTTGCTCGCCGAGCTCGAGGCCGAGGTCGTCGCCCGCGGATACCGGCGTGTATATCTGACGACGGGCGATCGCCAGCCCGAGGCCGAGGCGCTCTACCTCTCGACGGGGTACATCCGGCTGGCCGAGCCGCTGCCCGCGGAGGGCGAGGTCTATCCGCTCGCGTTTGTGAAGACGCTGTCATGACCGAGCATCTGCACCTGGCGGTCGCGCTCGACGGTTACGGCTGGCACCCTGAGGCATGGCGGCGCACGCCGGACCTCGAACCCGTCACCAGCGGCCGGTACTGGTCCGGCCTTGCCGCCACCGCCGAACGCGGACTGCTCGATTTCGTGACCTTCGACGACGCGCTCACCGCTCAGCGGCGCCGCCGTCCCGGGATCGAGCCCCGTTGGCTCGCGGGCCGACCCGACGCGGTGCTTGTCGCCTCCCGGGTGGCGCCGGTGACCAACCACATCGGTCTGATACCCGTCGCCACCGTGACCCACACCGAGCCGTTCCACGTCTCGAAAGCCATTGCCACACTGGACTTCGTCTCGCATGGCCGAGCCGGTTGGCAGGTGCGGGTCAGCGGCACCCCACACGAGGCCGACCTGTTCGGGCGCCGCGACATCCGGGGGACGGATCTGTTCGACGAGGCCTCCGATGCGGTAGAGGTCATCCGCCGGCTCTGGGACAGTTGGGAGGACGACGCGGCCATCCGCGACGTCGCGACCGGACGATTCGTCGACCGGGACAAGCTGCACTACATCGACTTCACAGGTAAGTACTTCTCGGTCAAGGGCCCCTCGATCACCCCGCGTCCACCGCAGGGCCAACCCGTCGTTGCGGCCCTGGCGCACGCGGTGCCGATCTACGAGTTTGCCTCGCGCAGTGCCGATCTAGTCTTCATCACACCGCAGAACGACGACTCTCTTCGAGCCATCCTTGGGGAGATTGCACAGGCCGGCGGCGCCGGTCTCAAGGTCTACGCCGACATTTTCGTCTCGTTCGACGGCACGACCGACCCTCGCTCGGACGCGTTGGTGTTCGACGGCGCCCCAACCGAACTCGTGGACCTGATCCTGCGTTGGCAGCAGTCCGGCATCGCGGGCGTTAGGCTGCGGCCCGCAGTCAACGCCACCGACCTGCCCGTGATCGCCGACGAGGTGGTGCCACTGCTCCAGCAGGCCGGGCGCTTCCGCCGCACCTACATCGACGGCGAGACACTGCGCGAACGGCTCGGATTGCCCATCGCTGTGAACCGCTATGCGACGGCGGAGCCGTCATGAGCGTTCCGCTGTCGATCCTCGACCTGGCGCCGATCAGCGAAGGCTGCGATGCCGCGTCCGCGCTGCGCAACACAGTCGACCTCGCCCAGCACGCCGAGCAGTGGGGGTTCAAGCGCTACTGGATCGCCGAACATCACTTTGTCGCCGTCGCCAGCTCGTCGCCTGCGGTGCTGATCGGTCAGATCGCCGCCGCCACCGACAGGATTCGCGTCGGCGCCGCCGCGGTGCAGCTCGGCCAGACCACTGCCGTGGCTGTCGTGGAGAGCTTCGGCATGCTCGAGGCGTTTCATCCTGGCCGTATCGACCTCGGCGTCGGACGATCCGGCCAGCGACGCAGGGAAGCCCAGAAGCCTCGCGGGCCCAAACCGCCACCCAAGCCCCCCCGCGAATGGCGCGATGTTGACGGGGTGGTCGTCCCGCCGCCGTTCGACATCAGTGCCCTGATGCGCAACCCGAGACTGCGCGCGCGGATGTCGGTGCTGCAGCAGCCCGAAGCCATCACGCCCGATTTCGGCCAGCAGGTCGGCGACATCCTTGCCATGCTGGACGGCAGCTACGAGATCGACGGTGTCGACGCCCACGCCACGCCCGGAGAGCGGTCGGCTCTGACACCGTGGATATTCGGCAGCAGCAAGGGTCAGAGCGCGCAGGTGGCCGGCGCGCGGGGGCTGCCGTTCGTCGCCAGCTACCACATCACACCTGCTACCGCGCTGGAGGCGATCGACGTCTACCGCGCCGCGTTCAAACCGTCGGCCGCGCTGTCCGAGCCGTATGTCGTGGTGTCGGCGGATGTGGTGGTGTCCGACGACACCGCCACCGCCCGACATCTCGCATCCAGCTATGGACAGTGGGTGTACTCGATCCGCGCCTGCGACGGCGCGATCCCCTACCCCGACCCCGACAAGGTCGCGGCGCTGACGGCCGAGCAGATGGCGGTGGTAAAGGACCGCACCGCAACGCAATTCGTCGGTGATCCCGACGAGGTTGCCGACAAGCTGGAAACTCTGCAGCGGGTCACCGCGGCCGACGAACTGGTCATCACCTCAGTGACCCACCGTCACGCCGACCGGCTGCGCTCGCACGAACTGATCGCGAAAGCGTGGGGATTGAGCGGATGAGACAAGGCAAGCACCGCAAACCCATTCATCTGGCCGCGCACTTCCCTGGTGTCAACAACACCACGGTGTGGACGGATCCGGAGTCGGGCAGCCAGATCGAGTTCGACTCGTTCGCGCACCTCGCGAAGACGGCGGAGCGCGGCCTTTTCGACTTCTTCTTCCTCGCCGAGGGCCTGCGGCTGCGGGAGCATCGTGGCCGCATCCACGACCTTGACGTGGTCGGCCGCCCCGACACCTTCGCCGTCCTCGCCGCGCTCGCCGGCGTCACCGACCGATTGGGGTTGGCAGGCACCATCAATACCACGTTCAACGAACCATTCGAAGTGGCAAGGCAATTCGCCACCCTCGACCACCTGTCCGACGGCCGCGCAGGCTGGAACATGGTCACCTCGTCGGACGCGTTCACCGGCGAGAACTTCCGTCGCGGCGGCTTCCTCGACCACTCCGACCGCTACAAGCGCGCCGAGGAGTTCATCATCGTCGCGCGCAAGTTCTGGGGCAGCTGGGCGCCCGACGCTGTGGTCGCCGACCGTGACAGCGGAATCTACGTCGATCCGGGCCGCATTCGGCAGGTCGAGCACAACGGTGCACACTTCGACGTCCGCGGCGTCGCGACGTTGCCGCCACCGCCGCAGGGCCATCCGGTGCTGTTGCAGGCCGGCGACTCCGCCGATGGCCGCGCGTTCGGCGCCAAACACGCCGACGCGTTGTTCACGCTGCACTCCGCGCTGCAGGCAGGGCAGCAGTACTACGCCGACGTCAAGGGTCGCGCGGCGTCTCTTGGCCGAGATCCCGACCAGCTCAAGGTGTTTCCCGCGGCAACGTTCGTGCTCGGCGACACCCCCGAGGACGCGGCCGACAAGGCACGTCACATCCGCCTGCAGCAAGTCAGCGGGCCGACCGCGATCGCGATGCTCGAGCAGGTCTGGCAGCGTGACCTCTCGGCCTACGACCCGGAGGGCCCACTGCCCGACGTCGAACCGGTCGACGACCCGACCATCACGCAGGGCCGGGTCCGGCACGGCGACCCGAAGGCCGTCGCCGCCGCCTGGCGGGAACGCGCGGAGGCCGACAACCTGAGTATCAGGCAACTGGTCATCGCCGTCACCAGTCGTCAACAATTCGTCGGCACGCCGGCTCAAGTGGCCAACGAGATCGAACTGCACGTGCAGTCCGACGCCTGTGACGGCTTCATCCTCGTGCCTCACCTGACCCCGCACGGGCTCGACGACTTCGTCGACCGGGTGGTCCCGTTGCTGCAGGAGCGCGGCGGCTTCCGCACCGAATACACCGGCCACACCCTGCGCGACCACCTCGGCCTATAGGCTGGCCCGAGGTGTCGGCGACACCGGGGGTGGGATGTGGCGATTTCACAGACGACGGTGGGGTGGCTGCTCCTTGGCGCGGCCGCCCTGACATTCGTCGTGGGATTCGCCTCACGGACGTTCATCGGCCGCAGGCGCGACACCAAGGCGGTGCGCAGCCTCGTGCGTACGTTCCGCAAGACCGGGGTCGCGCGGGTGTTGTTCGGACGATTCGAGGGCGACGTACTCGACGACGACGAACTCGACAGCATGATCCTGATGCCAACGGTCGTCATCGGTTGTGGGTTGTGCCTTACCGCGATCTTCCTGCTTGGCTACGAAACCCTCGCCTAACGCATCATTCCTAGCGCATCATTTCGGTGTCGCCTGCGCGGCCGCGTCGCGGATCGAGCCCCGCCAGACCGGCCCATGGCCGGGCAGCAGCACCTCGTTGTCCAGCATTCCCAGCGCGGCAAGGCTGCGCACGCAGCCGTCCTTGTCGTGGTTGAACATGTCCGGCAGCAGCTGCGGGCCGCTACGCGGCGACACCGGGTGGCCGGTGACCAACGCGTCGCCGGCGACGAGCACACCGTCGACCACGAACGAGCAGTGTCCGCCGGTGTGGCCCGGGGTCGGAATCGAGAGCGGCGCACCCGGCAGCCCTGCCGCGACGTCTTCGGTGAGTGCCTGCGTGGTCGGGATGCCGTCGCGCGTGAACGCGCCCTTGCGGGAGATCGCCACCGACCACTTCAGCCATCGCGGTTGCCAGATGTGCATTGCGACGTCCACCGGCGACGCCTGCTCGAGATATTCGCGTTTGGAGTGGCCGACCTCCGAGGCATGGCAATACACCGGTGTGCCATGGGTTTTCGCGAACCAGATGGCCGAGCCGAAGTGATCGATGTGTGCGTGCGTCAGCAGGATCGCGCGCAGGTCGTCGACGCCCAAGCCCAGCTGGCGCAGCGAGGCGAGCACATCGTCGCGGCTGCCGGGAAAGCCGGCGTCGATGAGTATGACGCCGTTGCCGTCGGTGACCAGTGTCCAGTTCACCAGGTCGGTCTGCGCGAAGTGCACGGTGTCGGTGATGGCGGTCAGAGCCGGTGCCATCTCGTGAGTGTAAGCAGTGGAGTAGAAACGAACACGTGGCTGAACTCAAACTGGGATACAAGGCGTCGGCGGAGCAGTTCGCCCCGCGGGAACTCGTCGAACTGGCCGTGGCGGCTGAAGCGCACGGCATGGACAGCGCAACGGTCAGCGATCACTTCCAGCCGTGGCGCCACGAAGGCGGTCATGCGCCGTTCTCGCTGGCCTGGATGACCGCGGTGGGGGAGCGCACCAAGCGCCTGGTCCTTGGCACCTCGGTGCTGACCCCGACCTTCCGCTACAACCCCGCCGTCATCGCTCAGGCATTCGCGACGATGGGTTGCCTGTATCCGGACCGGATCTTCCTTGGCGTTGGCACCGGCGAGGCGCTCAACGAGATCGCCACCGGGTTCATCGGCGAATGGCCAGAGTTCAAAGAGCGTTATGCCCGCTTGCGGGAGTCCATCAAGCTGATGCGTGAGCTGTGGCTCGGTGACCGGGTGGACTTCGAGGGCGAGTACTACCACACCAAAGGCGCGTCGATTTACGACGTACCCGAGGGCGGCGTCCCTATCTACATCGCGGCGGGAGGGCCGCAGGTGGCCAAATACGCAGGGCGCGCTGGCGATGGGTTCATCTGCACGTCGGGCAAGGGCGAGGAGCTGTACAAGGACAAGCTGATCCCCGCGGTGAAAGAGGGCGCCGAGGCGGCCGGCCGCAACCCCGACGACATCGACCGGATGATCGAGATCAAGATGTCCTACGATCCCGACCCCAAGCTGGCGCTGGAGAACACCCGGTTCTGGGCGCCTCTGTCGCTGACCGCCGAGCAGAAGCACAGCATCGACGACCCCATCGAGATGGAGAAGGCCGCCGACGCGCTGCCCATCGAGCAGGTCGCCAAGCGTTGGATCGTCTCGTCGGATCCCGACGAGGCCGTCGAGAAGGTCGGCCAATACGTGACCTGGGGGCTGAACCACCTGGTCTTCCACGCGCCCGGGCACGACCAGCGCCGGTTCCTCGAACTGTTCAGCAAGGATTTGGAGCCGCGGCTGCGCCGACTCGGCTGATACGGCAGGCTCTCAGGCGTGCCAACCGCGATCTATGTGGCCTCGCCCGAGGGAGACACCGGAAAGTCGACGATCGCGCTAGGGATCCTGCACCGGTTGGCGGCTACGGTCGCCAAGGTCGGTGTTTTCCGTCCGATCACCCGCCTTGATGAAGTTCGCGATTACATCCTGGAACTGCTGCTGGCCCACACCACCGCGGGCCTGACCTACGAGGAGTGCGTCGGCGTCGGCTACCAGCAGCTGCACGAGGATCCGGACGGCGCGATCGCCGACATCGTTGACTCCTACCACCACGTCGCCGACCAATGCGATGCGGTGTTGATCGTCGGCAGTGATTACACCGACGTCGCCACCCCGAGCGAGCTGTCGATGAACGGCCGGATCGCGGTCAACCTTGGAGCGCCGGTGGTGCTGGCGGTAAAGGCCAGGGGCCGCACGCCAGAACAGGTCGCCCAGGTGGTGGAGCTCTGCCTGGCCGAGCTGGCCGCCCAGCACGCCCACACCGCCGCGGTGGTGGCCAACCGTTGCGATCCCGCACAGATGACGGCGGTCGCGGACGCGCTGAAGCGGTTCGAACCGCAGACCTACGTGCTTCCCGAAGAACCGCTGCTGGTCGCTCCGTCGGTGGCCGAACTGCAGAGCGCGGTGGAGGGCACGGTGTTGCGGGGCGAGCCCGCACTGCTGACGCGCGAGGTAATGGACGTCCTCGTCGCGGGCATGACCGCCGAGCACGTGCTGGAGCGCCTCACTGAGGGCGTGGCCGTGATCACCCCGGGCGACCGTTCGGATGTGGTGCTGGCCGTGGTGAGTGCCCATGCGGCCGAGGGCTTTCCGTCCCTGTCGTGTGTGATCCTGAACGGCGGTTTGGAGTTGCATCCGTCGATCTCGTCGTTGGTGTCGGGCCTTGGGTTGCGGCTGCCGATCATCACGACCAGGTTCGGAACGTTCGAAACCGCGAGCCGGGTGGCGTCGGCGCGTGGGCGGGTCACGGCGAGCTCACAACGGAAGATCGACACCGCGATCGCGTTGATGGACACACACGTCGACCTCGCTGATCTGTTGGCGCGCCTGGCGATTCCTATTCCGTCGGTGGTCACGCCGCAGATGTTCACCTACCGGTTGCTGGACCGGGCTCGCTCGGACCGCAAGCGGATCGTGTTGCCCGAGGGCGAGGACGACCGCATCCTCAAGGCGGCCGGCCGGCTGCTGCGGCGGGGTGTCGCCGACCTGACCATCGTCGGCGACGAGCTCCAGGTCCGTTCCCGCGCCGCGGAACTCGGCGTCAACCTGTCGGCGGCGGCGGTGCTCAACCCTCGCACCAGCGAGCTGTGCGACAAGTTCGCCGAGCAGTACGCCGAGTTGCGCAAGAACAAGGGCGTCACGGTTGAGCAGGCCCGCGAGATCATCCACGACGTCTCGTATTTCGGCACCATGCTGGTGCACAACGACATGGTCGACGGCATGGTGTCGGGCGCCGCACACACCACCGCGCACACGGTGCGGCCCGCGTTCGAGATCATCAAGACGCTGCCCGACGTTTCTACGGTGTCGAGCATCTTCCTGATGTGCCTGGCGGACCGGGTGCTGGCCTACGGAGACTGCGCGATCGTGCCTGATCCGACTGCTGAGCAGCTGGCCGACATCGCGATCTCATCGGCCCGCACTGCCGCCCAGTTCGGGATCGACCCGAGGGTGGCCATGTTGTCTTATTCGACCGGTACGTCGGGGACCGGTGCCGACGTCGACAAGGTCAGGGCGGCAACCGAATTGGTGCGCACGCGTGAACCCGATCTGCTCATCGAGGGCCCGATTCAGTACGACGCGGCGGTAGAACCGTCGGTTGCGGCGACCAAGATGCCTGGCTCGAAGGTCGCGGGCCGGGCGACGGTGCTTATCTTCCCCGATCTCAACACCGGCAACAACACGTACAAGGCGGTGCAACGCAGTGCGGGCGCGATTGCGATCGGTCCGGTGCTGCAGGGTCTGAACAAGCCGGTGAACGATCTATCGCGTGGCGCGCTTGTCGAGGACATCGTCAACACCGTCGCCATCACCGCGATCCAGGCGCAGGACAAGTGATGCCCCGCTCGGTCCTGGTGCTCAACTCCGGATCGTCGTCGGTGAAATACGCCGTCGTCGAACCGGATTCGGGCGAGATGGTGGCCGATGGGATCATCGAACGGATCGGTGAGGGGGCGGTCCCCGACCACGCCGCGGCGCTGCAGGCCGCGTTCGACCAACTGACGGAGGGCGGTCAGCATCACGAAACCCTCGGACTGGTGGCCGTTGGCCACCGGGTGGTGCACGGCGGACCGGACCTCTACCGGCCGACGCTGGTTGACGACGCATTGATCGCCAAGCTCGACGAGCTGTCCTCGCTTGCGCCGCTACACAATCCGCCTTCCTTGCTCGGCATCGAGGTGGCGCGCAAGGTGCTGCCCGACCTTCCGCACATCGCCGTGTTCGACACCGCGTTCTTCCACGACCTGCCGGCGGCGGCGTCAACGTACGCGATCGACCGGGACATCGCAGCGCAGTGGCGAATCCGTCGCTATGGGTTTCACGGCACCTCACACCAGTACGTCAGCGAGCAGGCGGCGGAGTTCCTTGATGTGCCGCTGGGGTCGCTGAGCCAGATCGTGCTGCATCTGGGCAACGGCGCGTCGGCGTCGGCGATCGCCGGCGGGCGCCCCGTTGACACATCGATGGGGTTGACGCCGATGGAGGGCCTGGTGATGGGCACCCGCTCCGGCGACATCGACCCCGGTGTGATCACGTACCTGTGGCGCGCCGCCAAGATGGGCGTCGAGGAGATCGAAACGATGCTCAACCGTCACGCGGGAATGCTGGGCCTTAGCGGTGAGATCGACTTCCGGGTGGTGCACCAGCGCATCGAATCCGGTGATGAGCAAGCGCAATTGGCATACGACATCTACATCCACCGTTTGCGGAAGTACATCGGTGCCTACCTGGCCCTGCTTGGCACCGCTGACGTCATCACGTTCACCGCCGGGGTTGGGGAGAACGACGCGGCTGTGCGACGCGGCGCGCTGTCGGGCTTGGCGGCGCTCGGCATCGTGCTCGACGAGCACCTCAACGCCAGCCCCGCCAGGGCAGCCCGCCGGATCTCGGCCGACAACTCGCCGATCACGGTGCTGGTCATACCCACCAATGAAGAGCTCGCGATCGCCCGAGCGTGCGTAGGGGTTGTCGACGTTTAGAAGGTGCTCGTCGGTCGGACGCTATTGGCCAGGTCGACCAGCGCGTACCGGTGCGCCTGTGTCGGGGCGACGCGGGCCAGGCTGCGAAGTGACGCCTCCACGCCGAGCTGTAGTCCGTGTTCGGTGAACGGAAAGCCCAGGATGTGGTTGGTGCTTGCGGTGTTGTCCGCCAGCCAGTCCATCGCGGTGCCGAGCACCAGCGCGCGGATCTGTAGCACTCTCGGCTCGGTGTCCGGCAGCGCCTCCACGCGGCGGGCGGCATCGCGGATGTGCTGCTCGGTGACCTCGTTTATAGACCGACCCGACAACAGCGTCACCGCACTGGTCAGCCGCGCGGTCGTGAAATGCCTCGAGGTGGCCGGGACTTCGTCCAGCGTCCGTACGGCCGCGTCTCGGTCCCCTGCCGCCGACTGGGCGCGGGCCAGGCCAAAGCCCGCCGAGATCACACCGTTGTCGGTGCACCACACCGTGTTGTAGAACTTGCGCTCGTCGGCGTTGCCCGCCAGCTCGGCCGTCGCGGCCAGCGCCAGCTTGGGCGCCAGCTCGCCGGGCAGCGTGTCCAGTACCTCGGTGAAATGCTTTCTCGCCGATTCGTAGTCGGCGGACAGCATCTCGGCGACGGCACGGAGCCACACCAGCCGCCAACGCCATCCGACCCGGCCCGTCACGTCGTCGAGCTTGCGGGTGGCCTTTGCGACGTCGCCGAGATCCAGTAGTGCGCGGACCTCCATTAGCGGCAGTTCCACCGACTCGGACAGATCGATGCCCTCCGAGTCCAGCGTTCCATGCCGGGCCGCCCGCAACGAATCCAGCGTCTGCACAGGCTGACTCAACACCGTCGCCGACAACACCGTCGCACCCACGTCCGCGGGGTCGACCAACGGCACCGGGAACGCCTTGACGATGTCCTGCGCGGTCAGCTTCTCCGAATGCACCTGCCCGTCGAGGTACACGTCGGTGTGTGCGACCAGCAGATCGACCCCGAACGTCGACCGGGACGGGGAGAACACCGTCGACAAACCCGGCCGTGGCACCCCGGTGTCCTGCGCGACCACCTCGCGCAGCACACCCAGCAGCTGTCCCGACATCTCCTCCGCGCTGCCGAACCTGCGCCGCGGATCCGGGTCGATGGCGCGGCGCAGCAGCCGGCCGAACGAGTCGTACTCGGACAGCACCGGGTCGTCCTCGGGCAAGCCGTCGACGAAGCGGCCCTTGCGGGTACGCAGGCTCAGCGTCAGCGCCGCCAGCGTTCGGCCGACCGTGTAGATGTCGGTCGGCACCGTCGGGCCGGTGCGGACGATCTCCGGTGCTTGGAAACCCGGTGTGCCGTAGAGGTATCCGAACGAGTTGACCCGCGACACCGCGCCGAGGTCGATCAGCTTGAGCTGCTCCTCGGTTACCATGATGTTCTCCGGCTTGAGGTCGTTGTAGACCAGCCCGACGGAATGCAGGTAACCCAGCGCGGGCAGGATTTCCAGCATGAAGCCGATGGCCTCGGCTACCGGTAGCCGGTCACCCTTGGCCTGCTTGAGCGATGTCCCGCCGACGTACTCCATGACGATGTAGCCGACCGGGTTGCCGTGCTTGTCATTGTGCTCGACGAAGTTGTAGATCTTCACGATCCCTGGATGTGTTACCTCGGAGAGGAATTGGCGCTCGGCCATCGCGATGGCCTGCGCCTCGGCGTCGCCGGAATGCACCAAGCCCTTGAGCACGACGGGGCGATCGTTGACGTTCTTGTCGTAGGCCAGATACACCCAGCCCAGTCCGCCGTGCGCAATGCAGCCCTTGATCAGATACTGATCGCCAACTTCGTCGCCAGGAGTCAGCTGCGGCAAAAACGAATAGGCGCTGCCGCAGTGCGGGCACCAGCCCTCCGACAACGCCCGGCCGTCGGGCGACGATCGGCCCACCGGACGGCCGCAGTTCCAGCAGAACCGCTTCGATTCGGCCACCACCGGATTTGTCATCAGTGCTTCGAGCGGATCCTTCGCAGGCACCCGAGGGATCTCCACCAAGCCACCGCCGAGGCGGCGGGTCGACGAGAGCGTTCTTGTCACCGTGGTGGCGTGGTCGTGCAGCTCGGTATCCTCCGTGCCTGCCGTGGTGCTGTCTTCGTCGTCGTCGAAATGCGGCCGGAATATCGCCTGGGTGGCCATCGGGCGCACGGTCGATGCGGAGTCCATGTCGAGATCGTCGAAGCCCGCCGGTTGCGTCCCGGGACCGGCGTCCTCGTAGTCGTCCTGCCGCGCCTCGGCCATCAGTCGATATACCTTGCGACTGGGGCCGCAGGAGCTGGGCCAAGCACCGTTAGCCACTTGCGGTACAAGGTGTTCCAGGTGCCGTCGCGGCGGACCCGCTCAAGCGTGCCGTTGACGAAACGCACCAGCCCGGTGTTCTGCAGGTTCATCCCGATCCCGTAGGGCTCTTCGTTGAGGCTGGGGCCGACGATGTGCAGGTACGGATCCTGCGACACCAGGCCGGCAAGGATCGAGTCGTCGGTGCTGACCGCGTCGACCTGCCGCTGCTGCAACGCGACCAGGCAGTCGGCCCACGCCACCACCCCGACGATGATCGGCGGCGGGGTGATCTGCTGGATCCGGTCGAGCGATGTCGTGCCCTTCGCGACGCAGACCCGCTTGCCGGACAGATCGGACGGCTGCGAGATCGTGGAATCCCGAGCCGCGAGGATGCGCTGGTTGGCGTTCAGGTACACCGTCGAGAAGGCGACCTGCTTCTTGCGGTCACACGTGATGGACATGGTCTTCACCACCACATCAACCTGATTGTTCTGCAGCGCGGCGATGCGGTCGGCCGACGACAGGATGCGGTACTCGACCTGTGACGGGGTGCCGAAGATGTCGCGCGCGATCTCGCCGGCGATGTCGACATCGAAACCGGTGATCTCGCCGGTGATCGGGTCGCGGAAGGAAAACAGGTTGCTGCCGATGTCGAGACCGACGATCAGCCTGCCGCGGTTGCGGATGGTGGCAACGGCGGCGTCGGCCGCGGCCCGGTTGTTGAAGGGGCGCAGGCTCGCCGTGCGGTTGCAGTCCGCCTCATCCGCGGGCGCTCGCGCCTGCTGCGGTGGCAGCTCATCCATGCCCGCGGGGATTGGTGGCGTGAGTGTGACCCCGGGTGTCGGCATCGCCGCCGCGCCCTGCGCGCAGCCGCTCAGCACCACCGCGGTGGTGAGCAAGACTGCCAGCTTCTTCATCACCGGCTGTCTGTTCTTCGCGCGAGCGCTCATCACCGGCTGTCTGTTCTTCGCGCGAGCGCTCATCACCGGCTGTCTGTTCTTCGCGCGAGCGCTCATCACCGGTACTCGCTAAGCCTCGGCCACAACCCCAGCGCCACCGCCAGCGCGGCGACGACGCTGAGCACCGCGGCGCCGACCGTCGCACCCGACAGCACCCGGCGCGCGTTGAGGATGTCGTTGCGCAACTGGCTGCGGCTCTCCGCGATGCCTTTGGTCAGCGCCGTATCGAGCTTGTCGAACGCGGGCGTTGAGTCGTCCTCGCCGGTGCCCAACGCCACCTGGGTGGCGGCCTGGTAGTTGCCGACCCCGATGTAGGCGTTGATTCGGTCGTCGGCCGCCCGCCACCGCTTGAGCAGTTGCTCGGCGTCGGCCAGGTCGCTCTTGTCGATCGCGTCGCCGCGGGACAGGTAGTCGGACAGTTGTTGCTGCATGGTGTCAATGCGTTGGTAGTAGGACTGCTTGCGCACGTCCTCGTCGCCGCGCCGGATCAACGACAGCGTCTCGTCGGCACGCGCCTGCTGCGCGGTGATCGCGAGGTTCGTCACGGTCTTGAGGGACTCAGCCGCAGTGCCTTTCGCGCTGCGGCTGTCCAACGTCGAGATGACGAGGGCGGTGCCCACCCATATCAACATAATCAAGACGGCAAGGCCGCCCGCGACAAAGCCGATATTCACTCGGCGGCGAGTCCGGCGCGCAAGCCAGCGGTTAGTGAAGGCACCGAACAACAGTGTCGCGAGCACCACGAGAATGACCGGCCCGGGAATCCTCGTCGACGCGGTGGTTTCGGCGTCCACCCGCGAGGAAGTCTCTTCGTAGAGCCGCTGCGCGTCGGGCAGGATCTGCGTCTGCATCAACGACGACGCCTCGGACAGATACGACGAGCCGACCGGGTTTCCTGCGCGGTTGTTGGTGCGGGCGGTTTCGACGAGCCCGGTGTACACCGACAATTGGGCGTTGACGCGGCCGAGAAGCTGCACCATCGGCTCGTCGGTCAGTCCGCTTGACGCACGGGTGACCGCCACCGACGCGTCGGTGATGGCCTGCTCATAGCGCTGCCGGACATCGCGGGGTTCGGCGCCCGCGATGAACGCGGTTGCCGCCGCGGCGTCGGCCACCGACAGTGTCGTGTAGAGCTGGCCGGCCGCAAACGATAGCGGCTCGGTGTGGTTGAGAACGGTGGTTAGCGCCTGTTGGCGGTTGTTGATCGTCGTCGACGTGGCAAACGCGCTGGCGATGACGAGCGCGGACAGGACGACCCCGATGGTCAGGATCCGGCCCGGGGTGGTCCAGAGGAACCACCAGCGCGGGTGCGCTGGTGCTGTCGGCGACCGCGACGCCAGTGGCTCGGTCGAGGGGTGCGCCAACTCCACAGTCACGTCTGCGCGGACCTCATCTTTTTCGCTGCTCTCCGGCTATCGTCCCCGACTGCTGACAACTCTATAAAAGAATTCTAAGAGCTCCACGGGTGACGTGCGGGTATTCGAGGGGCACGTCTTGCGTCCGTGTTCCCTATCCTGAACGCGTGCGTGGCGACGGGGACGGCTGGGTGTTGTCGGACAACGGCGCCGCCTACTGGGGCAAGCACGGCGCGGCCGGACTGCTGCTGCGGGCGCCGGGCCCTGGCGGCTCGCCCGCGGTGCTGTTGCAACACCGGGCACCGTGGAGTCACCAGGGCGGCACGTGGGGTCTGCCCGGCGGCGCCCGCGACAGCCACGAGTCACCCGAGCAGGCCGCCGTCCGCGAGGCCCACGAAGAAGCCGGGCTGCCCGCAGATCTGCTGACCGTGCGCACCACCGTCGTCACCGCTGAGATTTCGGGGACGGCTGGCAGCCACTGGACCTACACGACGGTCATCGCCGACGCCGCGGAATTGCTCGAGACGGTGCCGAACCGGGAGAGCTCGGAGCTGCGCTGGGTCGCTGAGGATGAGGTGGTCGAGCTGCCGTTGCATCCCGGGTTCGCCGCAAGCTGGCAGCGGCTGCGCGAGGTGGCGGCGACTATCCCGCTGCTGCAAGCCGAGCTTTGAGCCGTTGCGCCGCGGCCCGCGGGTCCTCGGCGCCGGTGATCGCGCGCACAACGACGATGCGGCGAGCGCCCGCCGCCAGCACCTCGGGCATCCGCTGCTCGTCGATTCCGCCGATCGCGAACCACGGTTTGTCCGTTGCCAATTCGGCGGTGGCGCGGACCAGGTCGAGGCCGGGCGCTGGCCGGCCCGGTTTGGTCGGGGTCGGCCAGCACGGGCCGACGCAGAAGTAGTCGACTATCTCGGTGACCGCCGCGCTCGCCTGCGCGCGGTCGTGGGTGGACCGGCCGATGACCGTGCCCTGGCCGAGGATGCCGCGCGCGATCGGCAGCGGCAGGTCGTCCTGGCCCAGGTGCAGCACGTCGGCGCCCGCCGCCACCGCGATGTCGGCGCGATCGTTGACCGCCAGTAGCGCGTCGTGGCGGCGCGCCGCCTCGGCGAGTACCTCGAGTGCTTCCAGCTCCTGTCGGGCCTCGAGTGGCCCGAACCGCTGCTCCCCTGGTGAGCCCTTGTCGCGCAGCTGGATGATGTCGACCCCACCGGCCAGCGCGGCGTCGGCGAATTCGGCCAGGTCACCGCGTTCACGGCGGGCGTCGGTGCAGAGGTACAGCGACGCCGTGGCCAGCCTTTCACCGGGTTTGTGCACACGGCGACGGTAACGACTAACGTTGATGGCCGACACGGGAGTCCCTGGAACGAGGGCTGAGAGTGGGCACGCCTGCCCTTACCGTCACACCTGATCCGGGTCATGCCGGCGAAGGGAGGGATTGTGGGCTCAGGTTCAACTGCCGGCCCGCCGGCGGGTTCAACTGCCGGCCCGCCGACGGGTTCAACTGCCGGCCCGCCGACGGGATCACTCGCCGTTGTCGGCGGCGGCGTCATCGGGCTTTCGGTCGCGCGCCGTGCCGCGCTGGACGGTTGGGCTGTGCGTGTGCACAGAGGCGACGAACGTGGCGCGTCGTGGGTGGCCGGTGGCATGCTCGCCCCGCATAGCGAGGGCTGGCCCGGCGAGGAGCGCCTGCTGCAGTTGGGCTTGGCGTCGCTGGCCCTATGGCACGACGGCTTTCTGGACGGCCTGCCCGACGTCGTCACCGCGCGCGAATCCCTTGTAGTCGCAATCGACCGCGCCGACGCCACCGACCTGAAGACGGTCGGGGAATGGCTGGCCGCCCAAGGCCAGCCCGTCACGCTGACGTCGGCCGCCCGCGACATCGAACCGCTTCTGGCACAAGGCATTCGGCACGGATTCGTGGCCGAAACCGAACTCGCGGTTGACAATCGGGCCGTCGTCGAGGCGCTGGCGGCGCACTGCGAGCGACTCGGCGTGCAGTGGGCACCGCCCGTAGCCGACCTGTCTGAAGCACGGGCCGACACCGTCGTCATCGCCAACGGCATCGACGCGCCCGCGTTGTGGCCCGGGCTGCCGATCCGGCCGGTGAAGGGCGAGGTGCTGCGGCTGCGCTGGCGGCGCGGCTGTATGCCGGTGCCGCAGCGCGTGATCCGCGCCCGTGTGCATGGCCGCCAGGTGTACCTGGTGCCGCGCGCCGACGGGGTGGTTGTCGGCGCCACCCAGTACGAGCACGGCCGCGACACCGCACCAGCCGTGAACGGGGTGCGTGAGCTGCTGGACGATGCATGCGCGGTGGTCCCGGCCCTGGGGGAGTACGAACTCGCCGAATGCGCCGCCGGTTTGCGTCCGATGACGCCCGACGGGCTGCCGATCGTCGAGCGGCTCGATGAGCGCACACTTGTCGCTGCGGGGCACGGGCGCAACGGATTCCTGCTGGCGCCGTGGACCGCCGAACGGATCGCGGCCGAACTTAACGTCACGGTGGGAGCGAGTCGATGAAAGTGACCGTCAACGACGAAGCCGTCGAGGTCGACGAGCACACCACCGTCGCGGCGCTGCTGGAGAACTTCGGCTTTCCGGAGAAGGGGATCGCGGTCGCGGTCGACTGGTCGGTGCTGCCCCGGTCGGAATGGGAGACCGCGCTGACCGACGGCGCGCGGGTGGAAGTGGTGACGGCGGTGCAGGGTGGCTGACAGCATCTCGGAGGGCTGGCGCGTAGCGACCGGGGATTCCAAAGTGACCATTGCCGGTCGTGAGTTCGGCTCGCGGCTGATAATGGGGACCGGCGGCGCCGCGAATCTCGCCGTGCTCCAGGAGGCGCTCATCGCGTCGGGCACCGAACTGACCACTGTCGCGATGCGCCGCGTCGACGCCGGTGGCGGTACCGGCGTGCTTGACCTGCTGAACCGGCTCGGCATCACCCCGTTGCCGAACACTGCCGGCTGCCGCGGCGCCGCCGAGGCGGTGCTGACCGCGCGGCTGGCCCGTGAGGCGCTCGGCACCGACTGGGTCAAGCTCGAGGTCATCGCCGACGAACGCACCCTGCTGCCCGACGCCGTCGAATTGATCAGGGCCGCAGAGCAATTGGTCGACGACGGCTTCGTCGTGCTGCCCTATACCAACGATGATCCGGTGCTGGCGCGCCGGCTGGAGGACACCGGCTGCGCGGCGGTGATGCCGCTGGGTTCGCCGATCGGCACCGGCCTGGGCATCGCCAACCCGCACAACATCGAGATGATCGTCGAGCAGGCAGGGGTCCCGGTGATCCTCGACGCCGGCATCGGCACCGCCAGCGACGCCGCGATGGCGATGGAGCTGGGCTGTGACGCTGTGCTGTTGGCCAGCGCCGTCACGCGTGCGGCCGATCCGCCGACCATGGCCGCGGCGATGGCGGCCGCCGTCACGGCCGGATACCTGGCCCGCCAGGCCGGCCGGATTCCCAAGCGGTTCTGGGCGCAGGCCTCCAGCCCGGCGATATGACCCGGTATGTCGCGCTTGGCAGCTCGATGGCGGCAGGCCCTGGCATCCGGCCGCCCGCCGACGGCGCGCCGTTTCGTGCCGGCCGCTCCGCCCGGAATTATCCGCACGTGGCCGCCGAGAAGTTAGGGTTCGACCTCGTCGATGTGACCTATTCGGGTGCCACCACCGCCAACGTGCTCACCAACGCCCAGCACGGCGCGCCCCCGCAGGTGGATGTGCTCGATGGGTCAGAGGATTTGGTGACGGTGACGATCGGAGGCAACGACGTCGGCTATGCGCAGCTGCTGTTCGCGGCGGGTCTGCCGCGGCTGGCCCGCTCGCTGCCGCTGCTCGGCCGCCGGCTGCGCGGCCAGCTCGAGCCGAAGGCCCGCGACAAGGCGCTGGTCGCGGTGGCCGAATCGCTGAAGGAAGTGGGCCGCGCGCTGCGGCAGCGGTCACCTCGGGCGAAGGTGCTGTTCGTCGACTACCTGACCCTGCTGCCGCCGGCGGGTGCGCCGGCACCTCCACTGTCCGATCTCGACGCCGCGCTCGGTCGTCGGGTCGCCGACACGCTGGAACGCATCACCGGCGAGGCCGCCGCCGACACCGGCTGCGAGTGGGTGCGAGTCGCGCACGCCAGCCGCGAGCACCATGCCTGGTCGGAGCATCCATGGACAATGAAAATAGGATTGCCAATGCCCGGTAGGCCCGCGCCACTGCACCCCAACGCGGACGGCATGCGGGCGGTCGCCGACCTCGTCGTCGCGCAGGCAACCTGAAATCATGAGTTCGATGATCGAGTTGGCGGGTCTGACGAAGGTGTTCGGCCGAACGCGTGCGGTCGACGACCTGACCTGTTCGGTCGAGCCAGGCATGGTCACCGGCTTCCTCGGGCCGAACGGCGCGGGCAAGTCCACCACCATGCGGCTGATCCTCGGGCTTGACCACCCGACGGCCGGCAGCGCCACCATCGACGGCCGCCGTTACCGCGAGCTGAGCGACCCGCTGCGCACGGTCGGGGCGCTGCTGGACGCCAGGCAGACGCACCCCAACCGGTCGGCGCGCAATCACCTGCGCTGGATCGCGGCCACCAACCGGATCCCGGCAAAGCGGGTCGACGAGGTGCTCGACATGGTCGGGTTGACCTCAGTGGCGGGCAGGAACGCGGGCACGCTGTCGCTGGGCATGAGCCAGCGGCTCGGCATCGCCGCCGCCCTGCTTGGCGACCCGCCGGTACTGCTGTTCGACGAGCCGGTCAACGGCCTCGACCCTGAGGGCATCCGCTGGGTCCGCACGCTGATGCGCAACCTGGCCGGCCAGGGCCGCACGGTGTTCGTGTCCAGCCACCTGCTCGCGGAGATGGCCAACACCGCCGACCGGCTTGTCGTCATCGGCAAGGGCAAGTTGATCGCGTCGACAACGGTGGCCGAGTTCGTCGGCCGCTCCGCCGCCGACACCGTTCGGGTGCGCAGCCCCCAGCTGGACACGCTGCGCCGGGTGCTCACCGACGCTGGGCTGAAGGCAGACACCGACGAAGGCTCCGCGCTGCTGGTGCACGGCGCGGCCATCGAGGTCATCGGCGATCTCGCCGCCCGCAACGCGATCACACTGCACGAGCTCAGTGCGCCGCAGGCCTCGCTCGAGGAGGCGTACATGAATCTCACCGACGAGGCCACCGAATACCGGTCGGTGAGCCAGTGAGCGCGGTCGCCGTCCTCAGCGACATCCGAGCCGAGCGGATCAAGCTGTCGACGACTCGGTCGGTGTTGTGGATGGCCGCCGCCGCCGCGGTGCTTAGCATCGGCCTGGCCGCGGTGCAGGGCTCGACCGCGTACGGTGCGGCGCCGCTGCCGCCGGAAAAAGCGGCGATGGGGGCGGCGGTGTTCGGTGTGCCGGTGCTGATGATCCTTGCCGCGATGACGGTGACCGGTGAGTACCGCAGCGGCATGATCCGAACAACGTTCATGGCCACACCGAATCGCAGTGTGGTGTTGGTGGCGAAAGCGATTGTCGCGGCGGTTTTTTCCGGCGTGTACGCCGCTGTGATGACCATCGCCGCGGTGGTGGTCGGGCGCCTGATGGCCCCTCCGCTCGCCGGCTCGCGCCTGTCATTCGCCGACCCCGACACCTGGCGCCTGGTCGGCGCGATCGCGATGTTCGCGGTGCTCGCCGCGGTGCTCGGGGTTGGGGCCGCGGCGCTGCTGCGGCATTCTGCCGGTGCGGTCGCGTTGCTGTTGCTGTGGCCGCTGCTGGTGGAGCCCGTGCTGGGGAACCTGCCAAGCATCGGTTCGGAGGTCGGGCCATATCTGCCGTTCGCGAACGCGTTTCGGTTCATCGACGTTCAGTGGCTGTATCCGGCCTACGCGATGCCGTGGGATGTGGTGGGCTCCCTGCTGTACTTCACCACCGTCGTCGCGGTGGTGTACGCCGCGGCGATCGTCGTGGTGAACCGCCGCGACGCCCGAGGAGGCTAACGTGCCGCCAGCATCGCCTGATGCAGCATTGTCGGTTCGCCGCAGATAGGGGAGGCGGCGACAGGGCAACCGCTGTCGTTGCGGGTGCTACCCAATCTGTTCTCTATAAGGATGAGGGGTTACTGCCTCGGGCAGAAAGTGGTCTCCTAATCCTAATGCGGGTCGTCGGACGGCCGCGGTGTTGCCCTTACCTACTGGGGTTGATGTCACGTCGACGGAATTCGAGTAGTGCGCTACGCGTGTCGACGGGTGGGTCCATTGGCCAGTGTGATGACATCAGGTTCTCACCGCCGATCGGAAACACTCCATGACTACGAATGTGCCTGCCGCTCCCACAACTCTTCCGACAACTCACCTCACGACTGCCGTGCGGATACCGCGCGACTTCACGATCAACGAAGTGCCCTTCAACCCCGAAGTCGCTGCCCCAAGGTCGCGGACAACGTGTCGCTGAACTTCGCCAGGCTCACCTGGCCCCCACGTCTCGGTGGCCACGCTAGTACCCGCCGATCCGATCAAGCTGGCACTCCCATGATGAAACGCACCCGAACCCACGATCGTCTCGCCCACATGAACACCGGAAGGGGTGTGCATCATGGCTAATCCTGTTGCAGCGCCGGTCCCCGCGGCCGACGTCGCGGCCGTCGACCCGGCCACGCAGGGTAGTTGGCACGTGTTGCCGTTCCAATTTGGATCTGAGGTGCTAGCGGTGCATGCGGTGTTGCTGCACACCGGGAAGGTGCTGTTCTCGGCCGGCTCCGGTAACAGCGCTTTCCGCTTCGGGGACAAGAACTTCGGCAACACGGCGTTGAAAAACTGGACCAGTGCGGTGTGGGACCCGACGGTGTCCCCACCGCCGGGGGGGCAGGACACCAATTTCTTCCACCCCGACACCACACGCGACGCCCAGGGCAAGGTGTTGGACTTCTTCTGCGGCGGGGAAACCCCGCTTGAGGATGGGCGGTTGCTGTCCACCGGCGGCACTGCCAGGTATCAGGGCGGGTTCCTTGGCCGCCCCGACACCCTGCTATTCGATCCGGCCAGCCAGCAGTGGGCGGTGACCCGGTCGATGGCGCACGGCCGGTGGTATCCCTCGGTGATCAGCCTCGGCGACGGGCGCGTGCTGGCCGCGGCCGGCCTCGATGAGAACGGCCACGCCAACCAGAGCCTGGAGACCTTCTTCCACCACTCCGACTACTGGCAACAGGTGGCGATGCCCGACGGATTCAACGGGCTACCGATGTACGCGCACCAGTACCTGCTCGCCGATGGATCGGTGTTCTACGCCGGCGGTCACATGGACGACAACCCCGCCGCGCCGCTACACCTGGACCTGACCCGAAGCCCGGCCACCACCACCCCGGTAGATGGGCTCTCCCACATCGATGCCCGCGACCAGTGCGCCAGCGTGCTGCTGCCGCCGGCCCAGGACCAGCGCGTGATGATCATCGGCGGCGCCATCGCCGATAACGCCCCCACCGGCGGGGGAAACGCGATCGACAACGTCGACGTCATCGACTTCACCCAACCCCACCCTGCCTATCAGCCGGTGCTGGCCATGCACGTGCCCCGCAAACACGTGAACGCCACCCTGCTGCCCGACCGCACCGTGCTGGTCACCGGCGGCTCCCAACACGCCGAGACAAGGGACAAGGCCACCAACCACGCCGAGATCTTCGACCCGGCCCATCCCGAACGCGGCTGGACCCAACTCGCCGCCGCGTCGGTGGTGCGGATGTATCACTCGGTGGCGCTGCTGCTGCCCGACGGACGCGTCATCACCGCCAGCGGCAACCCCACCCAGGCAAACCACGTCGAGTGGAGAATGGACGACCTGAACGTTGAAGAAATGCGGATGGAGATCTTCTCCCCGCCCTACCTCGCGCGTGGACCGCGTCCCACCATCGACGCCGCGCCCACCGAATGGCGCTACGGACAAACCGTCACCATCGCCACCCCCGACGCCGCCACCCTGCGCGACGTCAGCCTGATCCGGCCCGGCGCCACCACCCACTCGTTCAACACCAGCCAACGCCTGATCGACCTGCCCATCACCAGCCGTGACGGCGCCGGCGTGCAGGTACAGGTCACCGGTGAACCCAACCTCGCCCCGCCCAGCTGGTACATGCTGTTCCTCACCAACACCGACGGTGTCCCCTCCGTAGCCAGTTGGGTGCACCTGGCCGGCGCACCAGCGACCGCCACCCCCGCCGGCGGCTACGCCCCGACCGTGTTGGGCACCCCGGGGCTGGTCGCCTACTGGCCGCTCGCCGAAACCGGCGGCACCGTGGCCTACGACATCGCCGGCACCCACCACGGCAGCTACCTCAACCACCCCCACCTCGGCGCCAGCGGACCGGGCCCGGCGACCGCCGTCACCTTCAACGGGACCGACCAATACGCGCTCGTGCCGCGCGACGTCCGCAACGACTTCAGCCTGGAAGTGTGGTTCAGCAGCCACGGCGGCGGCGTCGGCACCGGCAACACCCAATGGTGGCAGGGCGCCGGCCTGCTCGACGGCGAAACCCCCGGCGTCGTCGACGATTTCGGCACCTCGCTGGACGCCACCGGCCAGGTCTGGGCCGGCACCGGTAACCCGGACACCTCCATCCACTCCGCACCCGGCTTCAACGACGGCGCCTGGCATCATGTCGTGTTCACCCGCAACCAGGCCACCGGTGCATTGACGCTGTACGTCGACGGCGTCTCCGTCGCTAGCGGGCAAGGCGGCACCCAGCCTCTGTTCAGCCCTCCGGGCCTGCGCCTTGGCGCCCTGCAAAGCGGGGCCGCCTTCTACGCCGGCAGCCTCGTCGACGCCGCTGTCTACGACACCGCCCTCCCCGCGTCCACCGTCGCCGCCCACTTCAGCGGCCGACAAACCACCCAGGTGATGTAAGCCGACTACGACCACAGGACGGACATGACAACCCCACAACCAAACCCGCCGGCTCCGCCCGCTCCGCAATCCTCCACAGCCACCGTCCCGCGCGAAGCCGCGGCCGGCGCCGTCTCCCCGAAAGTCACCTGGGCCGCCGCCGCCAGCGCGCTGGCCACCATCGCCTGGACCATCATCGCCGCTGTCGCCCCCGACACCTTCAGCGCGACGACCATCGCCAGCCTCACCGGCAGCTCCGCCACCGTGCTCGCCTTCGCCGGCGGCTATCTGGTGCGCGACACGCTTCGCGCCCAGCCCTAACCCCGCGTTCAGCACTACCGGCGTAGGCATCCGGGCCGGCGCGTGGTCGGATCAGGGGTGGGGGTACTCGCGGGGCGCAGTCCACCGCTCCCAGCGGCCGCCGCCGGACCCACCTCCCGCACGCGCCAGCGCCGCCCGCCACCCAAGTCGGACACACCGGATCGCTACGGCCCTCGCAGACCGGTCGCCCGATCCCTACATCGACCAGACGCCCTGGATTTCCCTGAGCTGTCGATCGTGTGCGGCCACATTGGATACCCGCGGACCGAAGAGATGATCGCGGTGGCCCGCAAGCATCCGGGCGTCTACATCGACACTCCGCCTGCACCACCAAACGGCAACCAGCCGAACTGGTCTCTACGTGAAGACAGCGAGCGGACAGACCAAAGTGCTCTTCGGCACAAACTGTCCGATGATCGCCCACCACCATGCGTTGGCCGGCATCGAGGACCTCGGTCTCGACGAGGACGCCCCAGCCGCTACTTGCACGGCAACGCCGACGCCGAGGGCACCCGTTGGACCGCACAGATTCGCCCCACCATCGCCGACGTTTTCAGAATTCATGCACAACGGTATGGTTCTCGGATCCGCCACGAAGATGAGAAACACGCGTCCGCCATTTCGATGAGAATTCTGCAAACCTGCAGGTAGAGGAATCGTCATGATCTTTGAGCAGCTACACGTGGTGGCGATGGTGCGCAAATCCCTTGCGGTGATGACGGCAGCTCTCGCCGTCGTAGCGCTTGGCGGCTGCGGCCACCCGCTGCGCTCCCAAGCGGGGCAGCCGGCCACCACCTCGACCACCGCCGCGACGCCGGCCACGGACTTCGGCGCGGTGCTGCAGAAACGGGTGACCGCGGACGCGATGATGGCGCATCTGAAGAAGTTGCAGGAGATCGCCTACGCCAACGACGGCAATCGCGCCCTTGGCACGCCGGGATACGACGCCGGCGTCGACTACGTGGCCAACACGTTGCGAGACAAGGGTTTCGACGTGCAGACACCTGAGTTCGAGGTGCATCTGCCGTTCGCCGACGAGCCGTCGCTGACCGTCGGCGGCAACACGATTGCCGCGAAGCCGCTCGTATTCACCAAGGGCACCCCGCCCGACGGGGTGACGGGCCCACTGGTGCCTGCCCGCGTCGAGGACACTCCTGGCTGCAGCGCATCCGATTACGACGGCCTGCCGGTTGCCGGCGCCGTGGTGCTGGTGGACCGCGGCAAGTGCCAGTTCGGCGTCAAGCAAGCCGTCGCCGCCGAACGCGGCGCGGTGGCGCTGATCGTCGCCAACAACGAGAACGGCGACGAAATGGGCGGCACGCTCGGCGCGAACACCGACGTTAAGATCCCGGTCATCAGCGTCACAAAGGCCACCGGTGAGCGGCTGCGGGCCGGGCCTGCCACCACCACCATCAAACTCAACGCCGGTGTGCGCAACGAGCGCACGCGCAACGTGATCGCCCAGACCAAGACCGGATCCACCGCCAACATCGTGATGGTCGGCGCGCATCTCGACAGCGTGCCCGACGGGCCCGGGATCAACGACAACGGCTCAGGGGTGGCAGCGGTGCTGGAAACCGCGCTACAGCTCGGCAATTCGCCGCAGGTGAGCAACGCGGTGCGGTTCGGATTCTGGGGCGCCGAGGAGCTCGGCCTGCTCGGGTCCAAGAACTACGTTGAGTCGCTGAACGTCGATGCGCTCAAAGACATTGCGCTCTACCTCAACTTCGACATGCTCGGCTCGCCAAACCCCGGCTACTTCACGTACGACGGTGACCAGTCAACCCCACCGAATGCCAACGGCGGCGTGCCGCAGGTACCCGAAGGCTCGGCGGGCATCGAACGCACGTTGGTGGCCTACCTGAAGGGCGCAGGCAAACCGCCCGAGGACACCTCATTCGACGGCCGGTCGGACTATGACGGCTTTACCCTGTCGGGCGTGCCGGCCGGCGGCATCTTCTCCGGGGCCGAGGAGAAGAAATCCGTCGAGCAGGCGCAGCGCTGGGGTGGGCAGTCGGACGAGCCGTTCGATCCGAACTACCACAAGGCAACCGACACGCTGGACCACGTCGACCGGCAGGCGCTCGAGATCAACGGAGGTGGGGTGGCATACGCGGTGGGCTTCTACGCGCAGGATCAGAGCGGCCGCAACGGCGTGCCGATCCGCGACGACCGCTCCCGGCACGTGCTCGAACCATGAGGGCCATCGCCGCGGTCATGGCCATCGCGGTGACGGCGCTTGCGTCGTGTTCGGCCACCGAATCCGCACCCGCACCCGACTTGCCCCGCGACGTGGCGGGCAAGGTCACCGCGGACGGCATGTACGCGCACCTGCGCAAGCTGCAGGAGATTGCCGACGCCAATCGGGGCAGCCGCGCCGAGAGCACGCCCGGCTACGACGCCAGCGCTGACTACGTCGTCCAGGTGTTGAAGGACAAGGGTTTTGACGTCCAGACCCCAGAGTTCGAGCGGCTCGACCGCACGGAAGGCGGCAACCCCACGTTGACGGTCGCCGGCCGCGGCTATCACGTCGACCAGGCTTCCCTGCTCGTCACCACGCCGGCAGGCGGACTCAACGCGATCACGCTGCGGCCACGGAAGGCACCGGGGTGCACCGCGGCCGACTACGGCACCGTGCCGGTGAGGGGAGCGATCGCCGTCGTCGACGACACCGGCTGCTCGGTCGGCGACAAGCAGAACGCCGCGGTCGCCAAGGGCGCCGTTGGGTTGCTTGTCGTGAGCGCACCGGGCACCAGCGGCGGCCAGGCGGGTCTGTTCGCGCCGGGCTACTACCAGCAGTTGACCATCCCTGTCGGTGTCATCGGCAACGACGCCGACGCGGCGCTGCGGCGCACCAACGCGCCGGTGCGGCTGGTCCTTGACAGCAAGCCTGTCATGGTGAAGACCCGAAATATTGTGGCGCAGACCAAGTCTGGCGATACGACGAATGTCGTGCTGGCTGGGGCACAGCTCGACAGCTCTGCGCTCAGCCCTGGCATCAACGACAACGGGTCGGGTGTGGCGGCTTTGCTGGAAGCAGCAACGGCCCTTGGATCGAATCCACGGATCACCAACGCCGTCCGGTTTGCATTCTGGGGATCCGAGCCAGAGGGACCGACGAAATACGTTCGCGGGCTTGCCCGCGACCAACTCGACGACATCGCGATGTATCTCAGCGTTGACATGCTCGGCTCGTCGAACGCCGGATACTTCACATACGACGGCGACCAGTCCGGCCAACCCAACCCCGACATCCCGGCACAATCCGTGCCCGCCGGATCGGCCGGCGTCGAGCGGACGCTGGCGGGCTACCTCAACTTGGCCGGTGTGCGGCCCGCCGACATGCCGTTGAGCCGGACGGCCGACTACGGACCGTTCATGGCCGCAGGCATCCCGGTCGGGGGCCTTACCGCAGGCTCGTCGCAGCGGAAAACCGAAGTGCAGGCGCGGCTTTGGGGCGGGCGGGCTGGCGTTCCGTTCGACCCGAACTACCACACCGCCCGCGACACGGTCGACGACATCGATCGGCAGGCGCTGTCGGTCATGGGTCAGGCCGCCGCGCTTGCGGTCGTCACCTACGCGCAGTCCGTCGGTGGCGTCAACGGCGTTCCGTCGCGAGACCAGCGTCACCGGGGTACGCCTTAGCCGGTCAGAGAAGTTTCTCCAGCGTGATGGGCAGGTCGGTGACCCGTCGGCCGGTCGCGTTGAACACCGCGTTGGCGATCGCGGCGGGCACTGCCACGATGACCAGCTCGCCGAGGCCTTTCACGCCAAGAGGATCGGCGATGGTGTCCTTGGCAGGCAGGTAGGCGGCGTCGAGGGTCGGCACGTCCGCGTTGACCGGAACCAGGTAGTCCGACATGTTGGCGTTGACAACGCGTCCGTCGCGGTAGTCCAGCTTGGTGCCCTCCAGCAGCGCCATCCCGATACCGCCCACCATTCCGCCGATCGCCTGGCTGTGCGCCAGCTTCGGGTTGATGATGCGGCCGGCGTCGTAACACGCGTAGACGCGCCGTATGCGCACCGTGCCCAGCGTCTCGTCGACTGCGACTTCGGCGAATACCGCGCCGTAGGCGGACATCGAGAAATGTTGGTCCGCGTCGTCGGGTGACCAGGTTTGTTGTGCGTCAAGGTTTTCCCAACCGCGGCGGCGCAGTAGTTCCTGGTAGCTCTCTCCACGGGTTGGCTCGCCGGTGTGGAACATCCATCCGTCGCCGACCGCGACGTCCTCGGGCCGCAACCCGTTCAATGCTGAGCCGGGATCGACCACTGCGGTGCGGACGAACCGGTCGCGCAGCATGTTGGCCGTGGCGAACACCGCCGACCCCACGCTCACCATCGTCCTCGACCCCGAATGCGACGGCGCCTCGGGAAACCTACTGTCGCCGAGCGCGAATCGCACCCGGTTCAGCGGCAGCCCCAGTGCATCCGCGGCCACCTGCGTCATCGATGTGTACGTGCCCGGGCCCATGTCACTCGTGCCGCACTGGATGTCTGCCGTGCCGTCGGCGTTGATCCTGGCCTCCGCGGCACATTGGCTGCGCGAGGTGTGGTAGCCCGCCGCGGCCATTCCGAGCCCGATCAGTTGGTTCCCCTCCCGTATCGAGCGCGGCGTCGGGTTGCGGCGTGACCAGCCGAACGTGTCGCCGCCCTTTGCGAAGCAGTCGGTGAGCCGCCGGGTCGAGAACGGCAGGTCCGCGGAAAGATCGCGGTCTGGTTCGTTGCGAAGTCGCAGTTCGATCGGGTCCATTCCCAACCGGTACGCCAGGTCGTCCATGGCCGACTCCAGTGCGAAGGCACCGGTCGTGGCGCCGGGGCCACGCATGAACGTAGGCGGGTTGACGTCAAGCGGGACAACGCGATACGTCGACCTCATGTTCGGCGAACTGTAAAGGAACCTGGCAGCGGTCATCAGGTTGTCCTCGTAGGCGTTATACCGCGAGGTTTCCGTGTGCGCCTCGTGCACGATGGCACTGATTCGTCCCGAACGGTCGGCCCCGATCGCCAACCGCTGGCGGCTGGTTGGTCGGTAACCGATGCCGCTGTACATCTGTTTGCGGGTCAGCGCCAGTTTGACAGGGCATCGAATCTGCCTGGCTGCGAAGGCGGCCAGCAGTTGGTGCGGCCAGGTGGTGCCCGCACTGCCGAACGCGCCGCCGACGAACGGTGAAATCACCCTGACGTGATCGCCGGGGACAGCGAACGCATCGGCGTAGGCCTTTTGCGCCCCGCTGATGCTCTGCACCTTGTCCCACACGGTGAGCCGATCACCGTCCCAGCTGGCCACCGTCGCCGGGATCTCCATGGGGTTGTGGTTGTTGCGCATGATCGAGTAGCGCAGGTCGGTGACCACCGCGGCGCCCCGTAACGCGTCGTTGGCGTTGCCTCGCGCGTAGTCACGTGTCCTGCTGCCGGGCTTCTGCTCTGCCTGCGGTGCATCGATGTTCGTCATCTGCGGGCCTGCTTGATATCGCACATCGACCAGGGAGGTGCCGTGCATGGCCGCCTCGAGCGTGGTGGCAACCACAACCGCGACGGGCTGGCCGAAGCAGGACACCTGCCGGATGTCATAGGGCAGTCTGACCCCGCCGAAGTCGGTGAGCACGCGCAGCACATCGCGCTCGCGCACCGCGGCAGCGGGGTCGATGCGCTCCACATTGCCGCGTGCGACGGTGCTGCACACCAACGCTGCGTACACCAGGTCGGGGGCTGGATTGTCGGCCGCGTACAGTGCCTTGCCGGTTACCTTCAGCCGGCCGTCCACCCGGGTCACCGGCTGACCCGAAACGACTGCTGCCGGCAGTGGCCCGGTCACGGCAACCCCGCTACGGTCGCCAGCTGCCGTTCCACCGTGCGCTTCACCAGCTCCACCTTGAATGCGTTCTCCGACAACGGTTTAGCACCGTCCGCGGCATGTAACGCGGCGTCGCGCCACAGGTCGGGGCTCACGGTGCGGCCAATGATGGCCCGTTCGACCGCCTGCAACCGCCACGGCACCGTCCCGACGCCGCCGACAGCGACGCGGGCCGCACGCACGCTGCCCGCGGTGATGTCCAGGGCCACTGCCGCAGAGGCAAGCGCAAACTCGAATGATTCGCGATCACGCACCTTCAGATAGCCCGACCGCCGCGCCTCCGGCACCACAGGCACCTCGACGCCGACGATCAGGGCGCCGGCGCTCAAGTTGTGTTCCTGATCCGGCGTGCCGCCCGGCTGGCGGAAGAAGTCCGAGACACCAATCCGGTACTCCCCGCTGCGGTCGCGCGTGATCACCACGGCGTCGAGCGCGGACAGTGCAACCGCCAGATCCGACGGGTGTGTGGCCACACACCCGTCACTCGTCCCGAGGATCGCATGGGTGCGGTTGCGGCCACTGATCGCGGCACAGCCGGAGCCCGGCGCGCGCCGGTTACACGCGGCCGACACGTCGCGGAAGTACAGGCAGCGCGGCCGCTGCATCAGGTTGCCGCCGATCGAGGCCATGTTGCGGACCTGCGCGGACGCTGACAACTCCAGTGCCTGCGCGATGACCGGGAACTGTGTGCGCACACCAGGGTGGGCGGCCAACTCGGACATCCGTACCAGTGAACCGATGCGCAGTTTCGACGGCTGCAGGTCGATGTCGCGGTAGGGCAGCGCGTTGATGTCGACGACGGCCGCGGGGCGTTCGACCGTCTCGCGCATCAGATCGATCAGCGTCGTGCCCCCCGCGATGAACCGGGCCCCTGATACGGCCGCAGCCAACGCGGATGCCTCGTCGCGGGCCTTCGAGAAGGTGAATGGGAACACGGCCGGCTACGTGTTGCGCGCCGCGCTCGCGATCGCGGTGACGATGTTGGTGTAGGCGCCACAGCGGCAGATGTTGCCGCTCATCCAGTCGCGGATCTCGGCAGGGGATCCAGTGTGGCCCTCCTTGATACAGCCGACGCCCGACATGATCTGGCCCGCGGTGCAGTAGCCGCACTGGAATGCGTCTTCGTCGATGAAGGACTGTTGCAGCGGGTGAAGCCTGCCGTTGCGCTCCAGGCCCTCGATCGTGGTGATCTCCGCACCGTCGTGCATCACCGCGAGCGTCAAGCACGAAATGACGCGCTGTCCGTTCATCATGATGGTGCACGCCCCACATGCACCCTGGTCGCAGCCTTTCTTGGTGCCGGTCAGATTTGCCCGTTCCCGCAGCATGTCCAGCAGCGACGTGCGATTGTCCACCGTGATCTCACGGGCTTCGCCGTTGAGCCGCATCCGTACCACCGACGTCGCGGCCTCTTCATGTCGGTCGTCGCCGCAGCCGGCGATGAGGGGGCCGCTCGCCACCGCACCACCGACTGCGATGGACGCACCGACGAATGTTCTCCGGTTGATGTCCACCACTGGATCCAGAGTATGCACCAACCCTGTGAGCGCCGTACGCCGTGGAGTCCAGCCCGCCGGGCCTTAGCCTTGCCTTAGCTTAGTGACAGCGGATCATTTTCTGACATCAGCTGATGACGCGCGGTCCTGCGGTGTTGCTCGATCCGTCCTGAACCCCAGCAGCCGCATGCCGTGATACACCAGCAGCGCGGCGATCGAGCCGAGTGCGATACCGGTGAACGTCAGATCGCCTGCCTGCCAAGTGAAATCGGCGATGCCGATGATCAGTGGAATTGCCGCCGTCATCTGGTTGCGCGGCTTGGAGAAGTCGACGTCATTGGTCAGCCAGATCCGCACGCCAAGCACCCCGACCAGGCCGTACAGCACAACCGTCGCACCGCCGAGCACACCCGGCGGAATCGCCGAGATCGCCGCGCCCACCTTGGGGCACAACGACAACGCGATGGCCACCGCGGCGGCGATCCAATACGCGGCGGTCGAATACACCCGGGTCGCGGCCATCACACCGATGTTCTCGGCGTAGGTGGTGGTCGCCGACCCGCCGCCGAAGCCGGCCAGCGTCGTTGCCACCCCGTCGGCGGCCAGCGCCCTGCCGATCATCGGGTCGACCTCGGTAGCGGTCATCTGGCCCACCGACTTGACGTGCCCGATGTTCTCGGCAACCAGCGCGATGACCGCGGGCAGGAACATCGGCAGCACGGCCACCGTGAATGTCGGGGTCTGAAACTTTGGCAGGCCCAGCCACGGTGCGGCCGCGATCGCCGACGTGTCGACGTCGCCCAGGATCAAGGCCAGCGCATATCCCGCGACGACGGCCAAGAAGATCGCCAGCCTGCCGACGATGCCCCGAAAGAACGCGAGCGTCGCCACCAGCAGCACCAGCGTGACGAGTCCGACGAGCGGGCCCTTCTCGAAATTCGACTTGGCGGCCGGCGCGAGGTTGAAACCGATGAGAGCAACGATCGTTCCGGTCACCACCGGCGGTAACACCGCGTCGATCCAGCGGGTTCCCACCAGGTGCACGGTCACACCGATGATGATCAGGACGACGCCGACCGCGACGAGACCGCCGAGCGCGCTGCCGGTTCCGTGCGAGGTCATGGCAGCCGTCACCGGCGCGATCACCGAGAAGCTCGAGCCCAGATAGCTTGGCAGCCGGTTGCCGGTGATCAGTAGAAACAGCACGGTGCCGATTCCGGAAAACAGCAGGGTGGTGGCCGGCGGAAAGCCAGTGAGCACCGGCACCAGGAAGGTGGCGCCGAACATCGCCACCACGTGCTGGGCGCCGATGCCGATCGTGCGGGCCCAGCTCAATCGCTCGTCGGGGGCGACCACGAAGTCGCTGTCAGCCCGTGACTCGACGGGCTTCCATGTCAGAGGGAGCACGGTGTTCGACTACACACCATCCCGCCTCGGGGCGCATGCTAAATGGCGGCGAGCCTCGGGATGACGTCGTCGCCGAGGCGCTTGACGAAGCCGACCGGGTCGGGGTCGCCAGGCAGCGGTCCGACATTGATCTGGTCGATGCCCAGTTCGGCAATGCGCTCTGCGGTCTTCAGGTACGCGTCGACGTCGTCGAACGGGTTCGTGAATAGGGCCGCGGTCAAGCGGATGTCGGCGGGATCGCGGCCAACCGCGTCGCAATGCCGGTGCAGCACATCGATCTTGTGCCTCAGTTCGTCGGCGATCGACGTCGTTGCGTTCCACACGTCCGCATACTGGGCGACCAGCCGTAGTGTCTTCTTTTCGCCGCCACCGCCGATCAGGATGGGTGGGCGCCGAATCGGTTGTGGCTCACAGATCGTCTCCGCCAACCGATAGTGCTTGCCCTCGTAGGGCCCCTGGTCCTCGCTCCACATCTGCAGGCAGATCTGCAGCGTCTCTTCGAGCATCTCGAATCGCTCGCGAACCGGCGGGTAGGGCACGCCGAGGCCCAGATGCTCGCGCTCGTACCAGGCCGCTCCGATGCCGAACACTAAACGGCCTCCCGACAACACGTCCACCGTGGTAGCCGTCTTTGCCAACACACCGGGATGGCGATAGGTGACACCCGTGACGAGGGGGGCCAACGCGATGTTTCGTGTCTGACCGGCCAGGAATCCCAGTGTCGTGTAGACCTCGAGGAATGGGTCCTGCGCACGTCCCATCTCCTCCATCTGGAAAAAGTGGTCGGCCAAGGTGAACATCGTGGCACCGGCCTCTTCGGCGGCCACGGCCGCCTGCGCCACCGTCGTAGCCATCCGGTCCGGTGCGCCGGGTAAGAAGTCGATGAAATGCACGCTCAATTCCATTGCTGAATACCGCCTTTCAATCTGTGAGTCGTTGCAGCAGCGCTATCGCCTCGTTGATGACCTGACGCTCACGCTCCGTGTAACGGTCTTGCATGGCTTGGACCAACCATTCCTCGCGAACCTTGCGATCGCTTTCTGCGTGCCTGCGGCCCCGCGGTGTCAACGTGATGAGCTGACGCCGTCCGTCGTCGGGGTCGGGTTTGCGCTCGATCAGTCCATGGCGGTCCAGCCCGGAAAGCGTGGTCGCCATCGATTGCGGACGGACTCGTTCCACCCCAGCGAGCTGACTTGTGGACGCGGGGCCGTCCTTTACGAGCCCGATCAACACCGCAGTCTCCGACGGGGTCAAGTCGTCGGCAGTCGCCAGCTCCTTGAGCTTGCGGCGCAGCCTGCTGAACATGACCCGCAGCTCGCGGGCGGCGACTACAGAGGATTCGCTGATCTGTCTCACAATAGGAACCGAGCACCCGAGTTGTGTGGCGAGGTCGGTGATGAGTTTCCAGTGTGCGGATTGGATTTCGTTGACGTAGGCGCCACCGTGCAGATAGATGACGGTCGTCGCCGGCGCGTGGTTTGTTGCTCCGGCGCGTGGCTTGTTGCTCCGGCGCCTTTAGCTTGCACGCTGTAGACATCGAAAAGTGTCGACGAACGGCAGCGTCGGCGGTTGCGTAGCTGGGTTTGCGGGCCGGCCGCAGGTAGATGGCGATTGCCCTCATCTGCCAGGACATGTCGCTTCCCATCGCACGGAGTCCACGGATGTATCGCTCCTCATGCTCCGGGCCTACCCTCATGCGGGCAGCGCGGCGACTATGCGGCCGACAACTTGGCGGCTCAGAAGCATCCCGAGGTGACCGACCCCGCCGACCGTTACGGTCTCCACGTCGGCGTGGGCCGGCACCGACCGGAGGCCGGGCACGATCATGTCGAGTGGGGCCGTGAACGCTAGCCACCGCACGCCGTCCGGTATTGGCGCGGAGGCGAGTCGGCGCAATAGAGGCGACCCTTCCCGCAGCGCCCGAACGACCGCCACGAACGGCAGCAGGTTCGCCCACGGCGAGCCTCCGAACGGTGCCGCGAGGGTGACGACGCTGTCGACCTGCCCGGTGAGGCGACCGCCCGCGATGGCCTGGGCGATGACGACCCCGCCAAGGCTGTGTCCGACCAGATGCACCTTGTCCGCGCCGGTTTGAGACAACATCCTTTCAACCTCGACGGCGAGCCGGTCGGCGAGCTGCTCCACTGAGGTTCCGAAGGGCGTGTAGGTGAGCGCTTCGACGGTTCGGCCTCGGGCACGTAGGGTTCGCGCGAGGAAGGACCAGCTTGACTTCGTGCCCCCAAAGCCGTGCACGAGCAGCACCGGGCGCGCCGTGTGTGCGGTGTGCGCCTGGACAGGCGGCGGTGTACCGAATGCAGGGTCGAAGCCGCCGCCTGCCCGGTGCAGCGGCGCCGTCGCGACTACCGATGCCATCAGTCCCACTTCGTAGGCCTGCACCACCGCGGCACGGCCAATCGTCCGAACCAGCGTGCGGGCGCGCGGGATTGCGGCGAGCGGCGACATCATGTCTCGTCGTTTCCGCGCACCGCAGACTCTGCCGACTGGTGCCCTCTGTTGATCTGCGCCCACGACATGTCTCACCCCTTTGTGTGACGGCTACCACTTTTCAGAATCGCGGTCGGACGGTCGTGCGTCATCGAGGCCAGCCGCCATTTGCGTTTCAGGCCAGTCGGTGTCGCGCGCTACCTGCTAGCTGGAAGGGGAGCGCCCACTGACCGTTCCGGATCGGCGCAACGCGCTGGCCGATCTGGCCTCGCGGACAAGGAGCTTCGACGATTCCGCACACGTCGTCGGACTGGCCCACAATCTGGCCCAAACGTCTCTTCCGTCGCCCAACACGAGTCCGCTAAATAGCCATGGCAACCCAGTTCGACATCGGAGGCTCCTGGGCGATGGGCCCGTTCCACGGTTATTGGCGATGGGTCGATGTTCCCGATCGCGTGGTGGTGGTGGTCGGCACCGATCGACATGCCCGGCGGGCGGGGGCGGTCCTGGCGTTCACGGACATCACCGAGCGGCTCGCCTCCGAAAAAGCGATACGGGAGCGCGACGCAGTCGTGATTTGAGCCGCCGAGTCACGGGCGGCCCAGCGACGCATCCTCGAGAGCGCCACGGGGGCGCGTCATAAACTCGCGCGCGATCTTCACGACGACGCGGCCGGATTGGCTAATGACGCCCGGGTGATCGGCAACCCACACCGGCTGCGGACGCGTTCCAAGATCCGGGCTAACAGTGCGGTGGGATGGGTGAACGACATGTTCGCGGGCACCCATGACGGCATCTACGGTGCGCCGCAACAGAGTATCCAGATCGACACCTCTGCAGGGACGGCCACTGCCGTTGCGCTTCCGTTCACGTCGACGAAGACGGTGCGAGCCACTCCGTTTGACGGGCTGTTGTCCGTGGTCCTCGACCTGGCCCAGAACTTCTTCGTCTATGAACCGCTGGCCGGACGGCCCGGCGCACTTACGACATAGGCAGCGGCGCCGATAGCCACCACCGCCGCACCCACCAGTACGGACGAGATCGGCAGCAAGAACGCGAGCACCAGGCAGCCGACCAGGCCGAGCAATGATATGGACTTGTGACGCAGTGTTTGACGTCGCCGGTCTTCCGGCTCCAGTGTCCACGCCGACGCGTTCGCGATCGCGTAGTACACCAGCACCGCGAACGACGAGAAGCCGATCGCCCCGCGCACATCGACCAGCGCTGCGACCACGGCGACGACCACGCCCACCACGACCTCGGCGCGGTGCGGGCTCTTGAAGCGCGGATGCACAGCGGCCAGCGCGTGCGGCAGATGACGGTCGCGCGCCATTGCCAAGGTGGTCCTGGAGACGCCGAGGATCAAAGCCAGCAGTGAGCCGAGCGCGGCGACGGCCGCCCCGACCCGAACCACGGGTTCAAGACCCGGCAGGCCCGCCGCGCGCACGGCGTCGGCCAGTGGCGCCGTCGCCGAAGCCAGTGCGGCGCCGCCTAATTCGCCCACTACCGTGACCGCCACCACCGCGTACACCAGCAGCGCGATGCCGAGCGCGATGGGGATGGCGCGCGGAATCGTGCGGGCCGGATCGCGCACCTCCTCACCGAGGGTCGCTATCCGCGCGTAGCCGGCGAACGCGAAGAACAACAATCCCGCGGCCTGTAACACGCCGCGGACGCTGACGTCGTTGCCGAGCGCCAGCCGTGAGCCGTCCATGTCGCCGAAGCCGAGGACCACGACCACTACCGCTGCGAGCACCGCCAGCACCAGAGCGACGATGATCCGGGTCAGCATCGCGGACTTCTGGATACCGGCGTAGTTCACGGCGGTCAGCGCGACCACGGCGGCCACCGCCACCGCGTGCGCCCAGCCGGGCCACACGTAGTAGCCGACCGTCAGCGCCATCGCCGCGCAGGACGCCGTCTTGCCGACGACGAAGCTCCACCCGGCGGTATAGCCCCAGAACTCGCCGAGACGCTCGCGCCCGTAGACGTAGGTGCCGCCGGACTGCGGATACAGCGCCGCCAGCCGAGCCGACGACGTCGCGTTGCAAAAGGCGACCACGGCGGCGACGGCCAGCCCGATGAGCAGACCCGAGCCGGCGGCGGCCGCGGCCGGGGCCAGCGCAACGAAGATGCCTGCGCCGACCATCGAGCCAAGCCCGATGGTCACCGCGTCGAACGTGCCGAGCCGCCGTTGAAGCGCAGGGCCGTCCGGCGTGCTCACGGCAGGTGATGCTACGTCAAGCCGTATCGCGATGCGGGACCAGCGATTCGCGGGCCGACGTCATTGCCGACGCGACCACGACCACGAGCAACACCAGCGCACCGAAGACGACGAGCGGAATGGTCCACATCCGGCGCACGAGCAGTGCGGTCTCGCATTGGTCGACGAGGTTGTGCTGGCCGACGACGGCCGCCGCCTGGCTCAGGTCGGTGGCGTATCCAGTCCCGCACTTGATCTGGAATCCCCATTGGTCGTAGGCGTCGAGGAAGACCGGAAAGTTCAGTGCCAGGAGTCCGATGGCCACCACGACGCCGCAGCTAATGCCGGTGTAGGCGAGGCGATGATGCCGTTGATGCAGGGTGTTCCCCCGTTCATGTCATACCACGTCGGCGACGAGCAGCACCTGCCATGACACGATCGACCCCAGATACGACACCACCGGGTCGGCACCGGTCATGTGCTGCAGATGCGCGGTGTGCGTGCTCGACCAGTTGACACGACGATCAGGTACGGAGTGCCAATAATCAGCGCGACGATGATCAGCTCACCTATCGTCACCTGAAACCCCAACAGTCGTCGCAACGCGCCGAACACCCTGACTATGTTAATGGCGATTCTAGAATACGCGAGCACTTTTTCCTGATTTTCCAATCGAAGTGGGCGCCTATGTGTGCGCCCGGTCCGTTAAGGTGTTGGCCATGGCGCGCACCAGGCCCACCCGTGGCGAGGGTGTCCGGCGTCGGCCGAAGGATCGCAAGGAGCAGATCGCCCGCGCGTCGGCCGAGTCGTTCAGCGCGCTCGGCTACTACGGCGTGAGCATGGAGACCATCGCGACGCGGGTGGGAATCTCCGCTGCCGCGCTGTACCGCCACTACTCGAGCAAGTACGAACTGTTCCGCGACGCGGTGCTCAACCTGGGTCAGCAATTGGTCGACTGCACGGCGTTCGTCGACGACGCAGCCGGCGATCCCGAGTTGACCTTGCGTCGGCTCGTCTCGGCGGTTATCGACACCGCGATGGCCAACCGCGAGTCGGGCGGGCTCTGCCGGTGGGAAGGCCGTTACCTGCGGGGCGACGACCAGGCCACGCTGATCGCGCAGTTGTGCACCGTGCATCACCGGATCCAGAAACCGCTCATGGCAATTCGGCCAGAACTGACCTCGCGGCAACGATGGACTCTGTCGACGTCGGGGCTGTCCGTGATCGGCAGCATCGTCGATCATCGCGCCAAGCTGCCCGCGATCCAGGTGCGCGCATTGCTCGCCGACCTTGCCGACGCGGTGCTGGCCGCCGATCTGCCCGATGTCGCGAACAGCATGGTCGAGGCCCGTCCGCCCGTCGCCACGGTCACGGAGACGTCGAAATACGAAGCGCTGCTCAACGAATCGATGCGCCTGTTCAACCTCAAGGGCTACCGCGACACCAGCGTTGAGGACATCGCGACGGCCGTTGGCATGCCTGCGTCGGGCATCTACCGGTACTTCTCTGGTAAGAGCGACATCCTTGCGGTGGCGTTCCGGCGGGCGGCCGACCGGCTGTCGGCGGAGCTGTCCGCGATCGTTGGCGCCGTGCCCGATCGCGAGGAAGCACTGACCGCGGTCGTCGACGCTTACGTGACGAGGTCGTTCCACCGGCCCGAACTGGACTACGTGTATTACACCGAGCGGCTCAACATGACAGCTGGCGACCAGAAGATCCTGCGCAACCTGCAGCGAGCCACTGTGGAGTCGTGGGTGGACCTGGTGGTGTCCGTGCGGTCGGAGTGGACGCCGGGGCAGGCACGGTTCGCTGTGCACGCCGCGATGTCACTGGTGATCGACTTGGGCCGGTTGATGCGGTATGAGGATTCGGCGCCGACCCGTGCGATCGTGGAACGGCTGGTGGACCTGACGCTGCTGGGTCACTACCGGCTGCGCGCCGCGTTGCCGGCCAAGTAGGCCACGTAGCCGACGGTGCCGACGGCCGCAAGCGGCCGGGTCTTCCGCGAACTCAAGCCAAGCCCGAGCGCCGTTTCGATGCCGCCGTTGATGTAGAGGTGCTGGCGGCTGTTGCGCGGGAACGCCTGTTTGGTGATGCCGTCGAACAGCTGCGGGCTGGTGAAGTGGGCCAGGCCGATGCCGGCGACCGCCAGCCCGGCGAACTTGGCAGCACGCGAGTTCCTTTTCGGCACAGCGTTGGATCCTTCCTGATTACGCAATCTTGTAGTCGCTCAGCGGATACTCCGAGGCCTCTTTGATCGCCGTCTTCGTCGACATCGGGCGCAGCAGCGTTGGCTCGCCCTGGGGATTGAAATAGTAGGACCGCGAAGTCGCACAGTTACCGATCGTCCACAGCGAGTCGCCCAGCAGCTCGGTCATCCGGTCCCGGTAGTTCGTGTTGGCTTCTTCGGTCACCTCGAAGGTGGTGGCGCCGCGCCGCTTGAGTTCACCAAACAACCGAGCCATGTGCCGCATCTGGTACTCCATCGTGTTGAAGAAGTTCAACCCGAGGAATGCGAACGGACTGGCGAGGCTGAGGTAGTTCGGGAAGTACGGCATGGTCACACCCTGGTAAGCCTGGAACCGGGTGTCGCGCCACCACTTTCCGAGGTTGCGTCCCTCGCGCCCGATGACCTCGATCGCGGGGAAGTTGGCCTCCCACAGGTCGAATCCGGTAGCCAGTATCAGGGTGTCGATGACGGTTTTGGAGCCATCGGCGTTGACGATGCCGTCGGCCTCGATGCGCGCGATACCGTCGGTCTGCAGATGCACGTGCGGTTTGGTGAACGCGCGGTAGTAGCCGTTGGAGAACGTCGGCCGCTTGCATCCGAAGTCGTAATCCGGGGTGAGCCTGCGGCGCAATTCCTTGTCGCGAATCGACGCGAAGCGGTGCATCTTCGACAGGTCTGCCGCGGCGATGTTGAGCCGGCGGAAGTGCCGGTGGTGAATCACCGCGGTGTTGATCATGACTTCATAGATCGAATCCGTCAGCCAGCGGACGGCGCGCTGCGTCAGCGGGATCCGGGCGAACAGCCGCTTGGCGCGTTCGCCGAAGCGCAGGTCGATCTTGGGTACCACCCAGATCGGGGTGCGCTGGTAGACGGTGAGGTCGGCGACCTTCTTGGTCAGTTCCGGGATGAGCTGGACGGCGGTGGCGCCGGTTCCGATGACAGCCACCCTTCGGTCCACAAGCGGATAGTCATCGTCCCAGGCGGTGGTGTGGATGACCTTGCCCGCGAAGTCGGCCACACCCGGGATGTCTGGCGCCTTCGGCTGGGACAGAAAGCCCGTCGCGGTGATCAGATATCGCGCGGACAGCGTTTCACCATCGGCCACCGCGACCCGCCAGACGCCCGCCTCTTCGTCCCAGCGTGCGCCCTCGACGACGGCGTTGAACCGCATGTGCCCGCGAACATCGAACTTGTCCGCGACGTCGTCGGCGTATTGCTTGATCTCCGTGCCGGTCGAGAACAGCCGCGACCAGTTCGGGTTCGGTTCGAAGAAGTAGGAGTACGTGGTGGTGGGGACGTCGACGGCCAGGCCGGGGTAGCGGTTGACGTGCCAGGTCCCGCCAAGGTCGTCCTCGCGGTCGACGATCACGAAGTTGTGGTAGCCCATCCGCTTGAGCTGGATGGCCGCGCCAATCCCTCCGAAACCCGCCCCCACGATGACCGCGTCGTACAGCTCCGAAGTCATGCCCCAGACGGTACCTCAGGTACCGGAAACATTGATCGCCGGCTCAGTCCTTCAGCGATCCCGTCCGTGGCGGGTCCAGGGTGGCGATGCAGGTCACCGCCCGGTCGCCCTGCCCCCACGTTTCGGCCGTCGGATACAGCACGTACAGCTGCACCGAATCGTCGGCGATCGCGTTGGGTGCATAGGAGGCTAGCTCGGGCTCGCACTTGTTCTGGTACTCCTCGATCGCGGGCTGGCCAGGAAAAAGACCGTCGGGCATCAGCAGCACCGCGAAGACCTCTCCGGCGTGTGCTTGGTCGCAGCCGACGGTGTCGACCGTCATCACCCGGGTGCTGCCAGGTATCTCCTTGAGGCAGTCGCCGACCTTGACGTCCGTCGCGGTGACCGTGCCCGTGCCGATCGCGAAATAGAAGATGACGCCGACGACGAGCAGGACCACCCAGAGCCCCGACAGAACCAGCCCGGCGATCGCCAAACCGCGGCCGCCCTGTCCTTGCTTGGCCTTGTTCAGCCCGACGATGCCGCAGACCACGCTGATCAGCACGCCGCCGAGCAGGCCGAAGATCAGCGAGACGATCGCCCACCAGTTGGTCGCTGTCGTCGGCGGCGGCGCGTAGTAGCCCGGTGGCGGGACCCGATAGGGCATTGGGGGCGGCGGAGGCGGGGGGTAGGGGCTTTGGACGGGCTGGACGTACGGTCCCAGCAGCTGTTCGCCGTATGGCGGGGGATTGCTCGGCGGCATCGTCACCCGCTGACAGTAGCGTCAGTCGTGGAGCGATGACCATCGCTGATGCTGTGCCATCGCGACGCAGACGACCGACCGGTCGCCGTTTGCCCAACCTTCGCAGTTGGGTATTGGCCACCGCGCCGTCACGCCAGAAACTGAAGCGCGGCATCCACCGCCAGCACGGGAACGTCGAGCGTCTTGGAGCCCAGGTCGTGGCGGGCGCCGGTGACCTCGACGATCTCGGTGGGGGCGCCGATCAGCGCCGCGGCAGGGCGCAGTTCGTCGATGGTGCCGAACGGATCGGCGGTGCCGTGGGTGAACACCGTCGGCACCGTGATGCGGGGAAGGTGATCGGTGCGCGCGCGTTCGGGCTTGCCCGGCGGATGCAGCGGGTACGAGAAGAGCGTCAACACGTCGACGGCTGCTGACTGGTCGGCGATCACCATCGACGTCATCCGGCCCCCGTAGGAGTGGCCGCCCGCGATGACCGGGCCCTTGGTCAGCGTTTGGGCCAGCGCGATGGCCTCCACGACACCGGCCTGGTCGCCCGCGGCGGATCCAGACGGCGGACCTTTGGGCCGTCGTCGCCGGTACGGCAGGTTGTACCGCACAGCGAGCCAGCCGCGGCGGGCCCACTCGTCGCAGATCTTCGTCAACAGCGGCGACTCCCTGCTGCCGCCAGCGCCGTGTGTCAGCACGATCGCGCCTATTGGGGCGCTGTAGCGCTGGTTGTCGGGCTCGTGCGCGATTCCCGCGATCTGATCAAGGTTCATGATCCCAGTCTGAACAGTGCCGACACGGGGCCATGTCCGTGTCCCAACGGGTATGCGGCGCGCAAACATTCGGTCACCCAGCGTTTGGCGAACGCCACCGCGTCGGGCACGGTGTAGCCATGCGCGAGCGCGCTCGCGACGGCGGCGGCCAGAGTGTCGCCGGCGCCATGGTCGTTGCCGGTGTCGATGCGGGTGGCGTCGAACTCGTAGAAGTCGGTGCCGTCAAAGAGTAGGTCGGGGCTGTGCGACGACGAGCGCAGGTGCCCGCCCTTGACCAGCGCCCACTTGGGGCCGAGTGCGTGTAGGGCCCTGGCGGCCTCACGTTGCGAAGGGTCGTCGACGACGTCGATGTCGACGAGCAGGCGTACCTCATCGAGATTGGGTGTCACCAGTGTGGCGAGCGGAAAGAGCTGGCCCTTAAGGGAATCCACCGCGCTCGGGTGTAGGAGCGGGTCGCCATGCATCGATGCGCACACCGGATCGACCACCAGCGGCACCGTGTCGGCCAAGCCTTGTGCGCGCCAGGTGTCGACGATGGCGTCGATGATCGCCGACGACGCCAGCATGCCCGTCTTGGCGGCCTGCACACCGATATCCGAGGCCACCGCCTCGATCTGACCCGCGACCACGTCGAGGGGAATCTCGTGAAAACCCTTGACGCCCAACGAGTTCTGCACCGTCACCGCGGTAACAGCAACGAGGCCGTGCACACCAAGCAGCGCGAAGGTGCGCAGGTCGGCCTGGATGCCTGCGCCACCGCCGGAGTCCGATCCGGCGATGGTCATTACCCGCGGCGGTGGCTCGCCCGGTGGCGTTAGTGGAAGGAACGACATATCCCTCTGTTCTTCGCGCAAGCGCTGGTCACTGCGCCAAGGGTAGGTAGATCTGGTTGCCGTGTTCGGCGAATTCCCGTGACTTGTCGGCCATCTGCTGTTCGATGGATGCCCGAATATCCGCGGTGATGCGCATCGAGCAGAACTTCGGCCCGCACATCGAGCAGAAGTGCGCGGTCTTGGCCGGCTCGGCGGGCAGGGTTTCGTCGTGGAATTCGCGCGCGGTATCGGGATCGAGGGATAGTGCGAACTGGTCGAGCCAGCGAAACTCAAACCGCGCCTTCGACAATGCGTCATCACGCTCCTGCGAGCGGGGATGCCCCTTGGCCAGATCGGCGGCGTGCGCGGCGATCTTGTAGGCGATCACGCCGTCCTTGACATCTTTGCGATCCGGGAGGCCCAGGTGCTCCTTGGGTGTGACGTAGCACAGCATCGCGGTGCCGGCCTGCGCGATGATCGCCGCACCGATCGCCGAGGTGATGTGGTCGTAGGCCGGGGCGATGTCGGTGGCCAGCGGGCCCAGCGTGTAGAAGGGAGCCTGCTCGCACAGCTCCTCTTCCAGGCGCACGTTCTCGACGATCTTGTGCATCGGGATGTGGCCGGGTCCCTCGATCATCACTTGCACGCCATGGGCTTTGGCGATCTTGGTCAGCTCGCCCAGCGTGCGCAGCTCGGCGAATTGCGCCTCATCGTTGGCGTCAGCGATCGATCCCGGCCGCAAGCCGTCGCCCAACGAGAACGTGACGTCGTAGCGAGCCAGGATGCCGCAAAGGTCCTCGAAATGGGTGTATAGGAAGGATTCGCTGTGATGCGCCAGGCACCAGGCCGCCATGATCGAGCCGCCCCTGCTGACGATTCCGGTGACCCGCTTGACCGTCAGCGGTATGTAGCGCAGCAGCACGCCTGCGTGCACCGTCATGTAGTCCACGCCCTGCTCGCATTGTTCAATCACCGTGTCGCGGTAGACCTCCCACGACAACTTTGTTGGGTCACCGTTGACCTTCTCCAGCGCCTGATAGATCGGCACAGTGCCGACAGGCACGGGTGAATTGCGCAGAATCCACTCACGCGTTTCTTCGATGTTGCGGCCAGTCGAGAGGTCCATGATGGTGTCGGCACCCCAACGGGTGGCCCACACCATCTTGTCGACTTCCTCGGCGATCGAGCTCGTGACGGCCGAATTGCCAATATTGGCATTGATTTTCACCGCGAACGTCTTACCGATGATCATCGGCTCGCTTTCGGGGTGATTGTGGTTGGCCGGTATCACCGCGCGCCCGCGGGCCACCTCGTCGCGCACCAGCTCGGCCGGTGCGCCTTCGCGGGTGGCGATGAACGCCATCTCCGCGGTGATCTCACCGGCCCGCGCCCGCTGCAGTTGCGTGCCGCGGTCGCGAACGACGCCCGGCCGTGGTGACAGACCTGCATGCAGATCGATCACCGCATCGTGATCGGTGTAGGGGCCGGAGGTGTCGTAGAGGTCGAGATGTTCGCCGTTGGACAGATTCACCCGCCGGAACGGCACTTGGAGAAGGTGGCCGGTAGGGCCTTCTACGTCTCGGTAGATCTTGCTGCTGCCGGCGATCGGGCCGGTGGTCACGGTCGGTTCGATTGCTAGATCGGTCATTGTCTTCTCCCTACGTC
>JAOPVX010000071.1 GCA_025965975.1 Mycobacterium sp.
ACTCAAATACTGTCGGCCACAAGCCATTACGACACCACGGATCCCTGTCCAGGCAAATGAGCCACTCTGGTACCCCTATTCGCGACGGAAGTTCCGATTTGCACTGGGCCTGATGCGTGCGGCCGCATCCCACGGGGTGCGACGGGTCGGTCTCAAACCGCGGGGTGGTGCGTGCCGTGCGAGTGGGCCAAGGTCCAGTGCTTGAAGAGCGTCTGAGGATTCCGGCAAGTTAGAGAGAATCCGCGCCCGACACGTACCTGAGAAAGCCCAGGCGATCGCGGCCAATCGGTGACACCTTTCGCGAATTCCTACAGCAATCGTTGCCGCCCCCGGTGGGTGTGCTCGCCCACAGTCTTTTAGGCGAAGTGCAGGGGTTTGAACAAGTCCGGGACCCACGGTGTGCCATCGCCGTCCTATCGACACCTGGACGCCATACAGGTAGCCATGTACAGAGTACAGTTGGCTGATGGTGAAAAGGGGAAGCGGATCAGTGGCTCGTGAGCGGCTGAGTCGCGACACGATCGTGAACGGAGCCATCGCGCTGGCAGATGCGGAGGGCCTCGACGCGGTGACTATCCGGCGGCTCGCCAAGGATCACGATGTCACCCCGATGGCGTTGTACTGGCACTTCAAGGACAAGGGCGAACTGCTGGACGGCATTGCCGAACGACTCTTCGCCGACGTCCGGCTCCCGACGCCGTCCCCCAAGCCCTGGCCCGAGCAATTGCGGTCCATCCTCGAAGCGCTATTGAACGCGCTGCGCCCGCATCCCGAGGTGGCCGGCCTCGTCTCCGATCGCGTGCTGTGCTCGGAGGCCGGGCTGACAGTGGCCGAACACACGTTGGCGCTGCTGCGGCACGCAGGGCTTTCCGCCGAGCAGGCGGCCCAGCTCGGCGGGTTCCTACTCAACGCCGTGGCCATGCTTGTGACCACCGAGCCGGGGCGAGAGCACGGTTCCGACACCGAGGCCCGTGACGACGCAATCCGCCGCAAGACCGCGTCGTTGAGCGGGCTGCCCCTGCGGCGTTATCCCAACGTCGTGTCCTCCGCGAGCGTGCTGGCCGCGTGCCCGAGTCCGGACGCCTACTTCAGCCTCGGACTTGACTTGCTGATCGCCGGCGTCAGCGCCATCACTGAACAAGGTTGGCCCGAGCCAAATCCAGCCTGACCTGGCAGGACGCGCGCCACCCATCTCCTCAGTTGACAACTGTACCGTGTATATGTTTTCTTACACCTTGTACATGTACGACGTATAACACCCTCGGAGGGCGGCCTTAGAATGAATGAGAACCGAACAGGTGACCGGCGCGATGCGCTGTCCCAGCCACTTACCCTGCGCAGCGGCATCACCCTGCCGAATCGGGTCGCGAAGGCCGCGACCAGCGAGCATCTGGCCGACCGTCGCGGGGCACCGACCAATCAGCTCATCACCGCCTACCGGACACTGGCGCTCTCCGGCGCCGGGTTGTTGATCAGCGGCAACGTCATGGTCGACGGCGCGGCCCTTGAAGCACCGCGCAACGTGGTGATCGAGGATGGCCGACACCGCGAGCAGTTGCGCCGGTGGGCCGCGGCGACCGAGGGCACCGATGCCAAGTTCATCCTGCAGTTGTCTCACCCAGGGCGGCAGACCATGCGCGGCAACCGGCTGCGCGGGCGTCGACAGGACGTCGTCGGCCCGTCCGAGGTGCCCCTCGCCATCGGCGCCGGTGGGCTGTTCCGCGCGCCGCGCGCCCTATCCGAGGCGGAGATCACCGCGATCATCGCCCGCTTCGCACGCGCCGCCCAGATCGCCTACGACGCCGGCTTTCACGGCGTGCAGATCCACGCCGCGCACGGCTACCTGTTCAACCAGTTCCTCTCGCCGCTGGTCAACCAGCGCGCCGACCGTTGGGGGGGCTCGCTGGAGAATCGTATGCGACTGCTCGTCGAGACGGTGCGAGAGATCCGGGGGACGACCTCCGCTCGGTTCCTCATCGCCGTCAAACTGAATTCCGCCGACTTCCAGCGCGGCGGCTTCGACTCGGACGACTCCCTGACCGTCGCGCGCGCGCTGGAGAAGGAAGGCATCGACCTGCTGGAGATCTCCGGCGGCACCTACGAGAGCACCGCCATGGTCACGGGCATGCCACAGCGACAATCGACGCGGGCGCGGGAGGCGTACTTCCTCGAATTCGCGGAACGGTTCTCCACGGAAGTGTCGGTTCCGATCATGCTGACGGGCGGATTCCGCACCCGGCAGGGCATGACCGAGGCATTGGCCAGCGGTTCCGTCGACGTCGTCGGCCTCGCACGCCCGATTACCTACGAGCCGGATCTGCCCCAACGCCTCGTGGACGGAACCGCTGAGAAGAGCCTGGTGAGGCCGAAGACGCTCGGCAACAAGAACATCGACGACCTCCTCAACAGCGCTTGGCACCAGCAGCAGATCGCCCGCATGGGCCGTGGCAGGGCCGTGCGGCCCCGACGCGGCCCCGCGATCGCCCTCGTAATCGCCGTGCTCACCACCGCCCGGGACCTCCTCTTTCCCCAGCTGGCGCCCCGCTGACCTCTGATTTCCCCCGACCCGGCGGTGCGGCGACCCGCCCGTACCGCTGAATCCATCCCCGAAGGAGAACCATGCACCTACAACTCGCCGACAAGGTGGTGGTCGTCACCGGCGCCGCCTCAGGCATCGGACAAGCCAGCGCCCGCCTGCTCACCGAAGAAGGAGCCATCGTCGTCGGTGTCGACCGCGATCCGATCGACACCGAACCTGGTGGCCGCGGCACCGCCGTCCAAGCCGACCTCACCGACCCCGCACTACCCGGCCGCGTGATCGCCACCGCGCTCGAACAGCACGGCAGGATCGACGCCCTCGTCAACAACGCGGGCGGGCTACAAGCCCGCACCAGCTTCCTCGATATCACCGACGGTCAGTGGCTGGCCACCTTCAACCTCAACTTCCACGCCGCTCGCCGCATGAGTCGCGCAGCCGTGCCCGCCATGCTCGCGACCGGTGGCGGCAGCCTCGTCCACCTCGGCAGCGACTCCGCGCGGCTGCCGGAAATCGGCAACCTCGACTACGCGGCGGCCAAACTTGCACTGCTGGCGCTGTCCACCTCACTGGCCACCGAGTTCAGCCCCCAAGGAATCCGGTCGAACGTGGTGGTCCCCGGACCCACCCGCACCCCGCTCTACGACCGGCCGGGCGGCTTCGGCGACCAGGCCGCCGAGGTGTGGGGCATAGACAAGGAAACCGCGATCACCCGCATGGTGACCGAAATCCGACCACTGCTCACTGGCCGGATGGGCCAGCCTGACGACATCGCACAGGTCGTCGCGTACCTCGTCTCACCCCTCTCGCGCCAGGTCACCGCCGCCGAATGGAGCGTCGACGGCGGCGCGCGGCGCCACATCTGACCCCACCACCAACAAGGAGAAGCCGATGAACAAACCCGTTTCGGACCCAAACGCGCCGCGCACATCAGCGCTTGCCGGACAGGTCGTGGCCGAGAACTTTGCGGGTTGGAGCGCCGAAATCCGACGGGAGTCCGCCGACAACGCCCACAACCACCAGGTCGGATCCGTGCTGCTGTCCGAGACCGACGAGGTCAAGGTCTGGAGCATCCGGCTCGCCCCCGGCGAACGGGTTCCCGCTCACCGGCACGTGCTGAACTACTTCTGGACCGCCCTCACCGATGGAATCAGCCTGCAGCACACCGACGACGGCACCACCCGCCGCGTCGTCTACCGAGCCGGAGAGACTCGGCACTTCTCCTTCCCCGGTGACGAGTACATCCTCCACGACCTGTACAACGACGGCCAAGGCGAACTGGCCTTCCTCACCGTCGAGCACAAGAGCGAACGAAAACAGCGCTGATGAATAGGGCTGGTCGCGCTGCCGGTGATCTTGGCACTCGGCGGGGAACGGCCGCTGCGCGATTTGGTCCGAAACGCCGTCGAGATTACCGGGTTCGATCCCGACCAGGTCCGAGATCAGACGCTGGCTACAGGCATACGTCTGGTCGAGCTCGGTCTCGTTGAGTGGCGCTGAGGCGGCCACCTAGGCGGCGACGGCCACGTCCACCGACAGCACGTCGCCGAACGCGTGCGCCGCGGGCCAGTCGCCGGCGCGCACGGCGCGGGCAAAGTCGTCGACCAATGGACTGTTCACGCCGAGTTCCGCCAGCCATCCGGACACCGCCGAGGCGATCTCGTCGGACAAGACTCGAAGGGTGCGGCCGTCGTGGAGACGATCGGTGACCTGGTAGACCGCCGCGTGCCGAGTTCGCTGAGGCAGCCACTGCGGGTGGAAGGTGCTCATGCCATGTCCCTTTGTCTCTCGGCCGCGGCTCTTTGGTGCCGCTTACATGCCGCTTACATAGGTAGGAGCGCCGAACCCCCTGTGCGGCGACAGTTTTTTCCAAACTTTCCTGACCGGCCGTCGGCGAACCCGACGGACGCCTTGCTCGATCGCGGGCAAACCCGCTCACGCCGACACCCCATCGGTGGTTGACAGGTGCGTAAGGAGACGGGCACTGTGAAAACATGGATCTGCCTGATAGCTGGACAGATCGTCGCAACGCGATTGTGCGGCAGAACGCCGCGGAATCGGTGTTCGAGGATCTGCGCTCAGCTATCGAAAGCGGCGAGCTGCCGATCGGCGTTAAGCTGCCGCCCGAGGCTGCCCTCGCCGAACGCTACGGGGTGAGCCGGTCGGTGATCCGCGAGGCGCTGCGGTCCTCCCAGACTCTGGGCCTGACCGAGACAAAGACCGGGTCGGGCACCATCGTCGTCTCTTCGCACCCGTCGCCCCCGAACTACGGGAAGTTCTCGGCACGCGACCTCGTCGAGGCCCGGCCGTACATCGAGGTGCCCGCCGCCGGCTGGGCCGCCCGGCGTCGCAGCGACGCGCAGCTCGCCGACCTCACCCGCATCGTCGACGAGATGGAGGGCGAAACGGATCCCGCGCGTTGGGTGCGGCTGGACACCCAGTTTCATCTCGGCATCGCTCAGGCGTCGGGCAACGCCGTGTTCGCCACGATCGTGGCGGCCATTCGTGGCGCTCTGTCCATGCAGTCACGGATGCTCAATGCGAGCATTCCCGAGCGCAGGACGGCCTCCAATCGCGAACACCGCAAGGTCCTCGACGCCATCGCGACGGGAGATTTCGCCGACGCCAGCGACTGCATGCGCCAGCACCTCGACCGGGTAGAGGACGCGATCACCAAGCTGGCTGACGTCGGCGCGGCGAGCCACTAGTCGCCGCCTCGTCTTGACGCACTACGTGACGGGTGCCACAATTTTTTACGCTGAGCTGTCTGACAGCTAGGCAGCATGCCCACATTGTTCGCCGAGATAGGGATTCGATGACCTCGCTGCCCACCACCCCGCCGCCGGGCCCGCCCGCGCTGTCCGCCGAAGAACGCCTGCGCCGCGAGGACGAGGGCTATCACAAGGGCCTCAAGCCGCGGCAGCTGCAGATGATCGCGATTGGCGGGGCCATCGGAACCGGGCTTTTCCTCGGCGCGGGCGGCCGGCTCCATTCGGCTGGGCCCGGGTTGTTCTTGGTCTATGGAGTGTGCGGGATCTTCGTGTTCCTGATCCTGCGGGCGCTTGGGGAGCTTGTACTGCACCGTCCATCGTCGGGCTCGTTCGTGTCCTACGCGCGCGAATTCTTCGGTGAAAAGGCCGCTTACGTCGTCGGCTGGATGTACTTCCTCAACTGGGCGATGACCTCGATTGTCGACACCACCGCGATCGCCACCTACTTCCACTACTGGAAGGCATTCAACGTTGTCCCACAGTGGGTTCTCGCGCTCATCGCGCTGGTGTTGGTGCTGTCGGTGAACATGATCTCGGTCAAATGGTTCGGCGAGATGGAGTTTTGGGCCGCGTTGATCAAGGTGCTCGCGCTGATGACCTTCCTGGTCGCCGGAACGATCTTCCTCGCCGGGCGCTACAAGATCGAGGGCCAGAGCACCGGATTGAGCATCTGGAGTAACACCGGCGGATTGTTCCCCACCGGGATCCTTCCGCTGTTGATAGTGACGTCGGGTGTCGTGTTCGCCTACGCCGCAGTTGAATTGGTGGGCACCGCGGCAGGGGAGACGGCGGAGCCGGAGAAGATCATGCCGCGCGCCATCAACTCGGTGGTCGCCCGCATCGCGATCTTCTACGTCGGGTCCGTTGCGCTGCTGTCGCTGCTGCTGCCCTACACCGCGTACAAGGCCGGCGTAAGCCCGTTCGTCACGTTCTTCTCGAAGATCGGCTTCGGCGGCGCCGGCGACCTGATGAACGTCGTTGTCCTGACCGCAGCGTTCTCCAGCCTCAACGCCGGCCTGTATTCAACAGGACGCATTCTTCGGTCGATGGCCATGAACGGCAGCGCCCCGAACTTCACCGCGCGTATGTCGAAGCAAGGTGTGCCGTACGGCGGGATCCTGCTGACCTGCTTGATCTGCCTATTCGGCGTCGCGCTCAACGCCTTCCAGCCGGGCCAGGCTTTCGAGATCGTGCTGAACATGGCCGCGCTGGGCATCATCGCCTCGTGGGGGACGATCGTGCTGTGTCAACTCCGGCTCGTCAAGATGGCGAACGCCGGGATCATGCAGCGACCGCGATTCCGGATGCCCTTCACGCCGTACAGCGGATACCTCACCCTGGTGTTCCTGGCCGGGGTGCTGGTGCTGATGGCGTTCGACGCACCGATCGGTACCTGGACGATCGGAACGCTTGTCGTCGTCATCCCGGCCCTGATCGGCGGCTGGTACCTGGTCCGCGGCCGCGTCACCGCCGCCGCCCAAGAGCGGATCGGCTACACCGGGGAGTTCCCCGTTGTCGCCAACCGCCCAGTGGACACCGACGATGATTGAGAGGTGAAACGTATGCCCCGCAACCGGTATGCCGCCCGGCCACCCCTTTACGGCATGGTGATGGTGTTCGTGGCCATGGCGATCGTGGCCGTCACCGCCTACTTCCACCTCGGCTGGTGGTCGATCATCGGCTACGCAGTCGCCGCGATCATCGCGGTGGCGGGATTTGCCCTGGCATTCCGCGACCTGTCCTGACAACGAGGCGCACTATGGGCGCATGAACGCAGGACCGCACACCCAGGTCGACGAGATCGCGCCGGACATCTTCCGGATGTCCACCTGGGTCGCAGACATCACCGAGCATGGCTTCACTTTCAACCAGTTCCTGCTCACCGGCGACGAGCCCTTGTTGTTCCACACCGGACAGCGGCAACTGTTTCCGCTGGTGTCGGCGGCCGTCAATCGGGTTGTTCCGCTGGAGAAGCTGCGCTGGATCTCGTTCGGCCACCTCGAGGCCGACGAGTGCGGCGCGATGAACCTTTTCCTGGACGCCGCACCCAACGCCGAGGTGATCCAGGGCCCGCTGGCCTGCATGCTGTCGCTGATCGACATGTGCGACCGCCCGCCGGTCGCGGCCAACGTCGAACCCGGCGCCGTGCACGACATCGGCGGGCACCGGCTTCGGTTCATTCCCACGCCGCACGTCCCGCACAACTGGGAGGCCGGGCTGTGGTTCGACGAGACAACGTCCACCCTGCTCGCCGGCGACCTACTGACGCACACCGGACAATGCCCCGCGTTGACTGAATCCGATTGTGTCGCACCGGCGCTGGAGGCCGAATCGATCTTCCACGCCACCGGGTTGACGACGGACCTCGGGCCGACGCTGGAGCAGCTCGCCGAGTTGAACCCGACTACGCTGGCGATCATGCACGGCTCGTCCTACTGCGGCGATGGCGGCGCGCAGCTGCGGGCGCTTGCCGACGGCTACGCCGCGATGGCGGGAACTGGATGACGCAACGATGGACCCTTGCCATCGTTCTCGTGCTGGGCGCCGTGTTGACAGGCTGTCAGACCAGCATCCCCGGCGCGCCCGTCACGATTCCGAAATCGCCCACCGAGCCCAACTTTCCAACCAGCCGACCCACCAGGCCGAAGGCCGCGCCGCCGCCGACCGTCACGCCCGTGCCCACCAGCTCGCCGCCGGTGGCCGTACCGGGCGCGGAGATGCTACCACCGGAGAACGGCTACGTGTTCATCGAGACGAAGTCGAGCAAGACGCGCTGCCAGCTCAGCACCGCCGAGGTCGGCTGTGAGGCGCAGTTCACCAATTCACCGGTGCTCGACGGCACTCACGCCAACGGCGTGCGGCTGACCGCGGACGGTCAAGTCAGTTGGCTGGTCGGCAATTTGGGCGACATCCCCACCGTCACCCTCGATTATCGGACGTACTCGGCGGTGGGATGGACCATCGAGGCGGATGAGGCGGGAACCCGGTTCACCAACGACCGCACCGGCCATGGCATGGTCGTCGCCGTCGACGGCGTCCGGGCGTTCTAAGGTCTTGATATGACAACGGCTCGGCGCGAACGCGCCGCACTCGTAGAAACCATGCGCTCCGTTGGACCCGATGCGCCCACGTTGTGCGGCGACTGGACGACCCGCGACCTCGCCGCCCACCTGGTGGTGCGAGAGCGCAGGCTTGACGCCACACCGGGTATCGCGGTCCCGTTCTTGGCCGGCTACACCGACAAGGTCCAGCGCCAGGTCGCAGCTTCAGCCGAATGGGACGAACTGCTGGACAAGATCGCGTCGGGACCGCCGATCTTCTCGCCGTTCAAGATCCTCGATCCCGTCGCGAACATGGGCGAGATGTTCATCCACCACGAGGACGTTCGGCGCGCCCAAACCGGTTGGGAACCAAGGCCGCTCGACGACGCGACGGCGAGGGCACTGGGCCGGGGACTTCCGATCATGGCTCGCCTGACGCTGGCGAAGGCACCCGCCCGGGTGTCGATGCGCACCCCGCAGGGAAAACATGTCGCCAGCGTCGGCCGAGGCCAGGCGATCACCGTAACCGGTGAGCCACCCGAGCTGCTGCTGTTCATCTCGGGCCGCGACGCCGTCCGGCTTCAGTTCGACGGTGACGCTGCGTTGGTCACCGCGGTTCGCGAATCTCGCCGCGGGCTGTGACCCCTGCGCGTCAGGGTATTTGGTTCTTCGAGGCCAACCCCGCGGGAGCAGACGCGATGGCGCGGTGGATCGCCTCCGCTAGCGCAAGCGCAGTCTCTTCGGTCAGTTCGAGTGCGACGCGGGCCGAAGGGCCAAGCGCGGGGTTGAGCACGTCGATGTTCACGGTGTGGCCGTAAGGCGCGTGCACGGGATGGTCGACGTAGACCGTTGCCTCGCTGGCTCCGAACCAGCCCGTGGCACCCTTGCCGCTGCCGTCGACATCGACCTTTTCTGTCAGATAGGTGCACATGGTTCAGCCCTCAAGGTGCTTGGCGAAGAAGTCGTAGATGCGACGCCAACCGTCCAGCGCCGGTTCCACGCGGTAGGCCGGGCGGTCGACGGAGAAGAACGAGTGTCCAGCCCCGTGGTAGGAGTGAAACTCGTGGCTCTTGCCCAAGCGGGTCAATTCGGTGTCCAGTTTGGCCACTGCCTCCGGTGACGGGTAGCGGTCATCCTTGCCGAACAATCCGAGCAGCGGGCAGCTCAGATCGGGTGCCAGCCCCAGAATCGGCTTCATGCTGGCCGGCATGCCGTCCGGCGGATCTTCGACGACGAACGCGCCGTAACAGTCAACTGCGGCATCCAATCGCAACGAGCACGCCGCAAGGAACGCCTGCCGGCCCCCCGAACAGTGGCCGATCACCCCCGTCTTGCCGTTGGCACCGTCCAGTCCGCCGAGATACTCCGCCGCCCCCGCTACATCGCCAACAATTCGATCGTCGGGCACGCCGCCGGCCGCACGCACCGTGGCCGCCGCGTCGTCAGGATCGGCGCCAGGCGCTTCGCGGGAGTACAGGTTGGGGCAGACCGCGTTGTAACCGGCCACGGCTAACCGGCGTACGAACTCCTTGGTCTCGCGGTCGTACCCCGGCATGTGGTGAATCCACACCACGCCACCGCGCGAGCCCGGCGCAGTTGGCACCGCGTGGTAGGCCTCGATCTCGTCGCCGCCGTGGCCCGTGATGGTGATGGTTTCTGCACGAACTGCATCGGCGCTGACCGTGGTCATCCGCGTTCCCTCCTGAGGCACCGAGATCGGTGCCATCCGTAACGTGTGCCAGGGCCGGCGCTGCGGCTCTTGCCAGGGTGCGTGCGTCACGACGGCCGTCGTTGACGATTATCCTCCCCTGCACGAGATGTCGACGTAGACGGTATCGAACCGGGTCGGGTCGATCCGCCGTCCTGCTGAGTCGATGTTGGAACTGTTCAGTCCCTCGATGCCGGTGACCTTGCAACTCGAGAGCGGGTAAACCGCGGCTCCGTTCATGACTACGTTAAACCCTTGGTTCTGCAGGGCGTTGACCGTGTCTTGTGCGTTGGCGAATCCGGACGGCGCCGCCGCAGCCATGCTGGCTGGTCCCAACGTGGTGACGGTGAGCGCGCCGAGAATGGCGGCCGTAACGCTGAATGTGTAACTCATCGAAATCCTTCGTCCAGGCGCCCGATTGGCTCCTCCGAAAGGAGTTAGCGACAGGGGTTACAGTCCAGAGCGCTTCCAGGGAGCCGCGCACATCGGCGTAGACGGTCAGCCGACCGCCCCGTCGATGGGCTCGGGTCGCATCTCGCCGGGAAGGTTTCGGCGTGGGACGTGGCCGGCGCGGCTCACGCACACCTGCGCCGCCACCGGAATCGAGCCATCGCCTTCGCCTCCAAGTGACGCCAAGCGGGCCGCGCCTTTAGGCTGGCGGTCGTGGATTTTCGCGTCTTTGTCGAACCCCAGCAAGGTGCCACCTACTCCGATCAGCTCGCGGTCGCCCGCGCCGCAGAGAGTTTGGCCTTCTCCGCGTTCTTTCGGTCCGACCACTACGTCGCGATGAGTGGCGACGGGTTGCCCGGTCCGACCGACTCCTGGGTGACGCTGGCCGCCATCGCACGCGAGACATCGACGATCCGGCTCGGCACGATGGTCACCTCGGCCACCTTCCGCTATCCAGGCCCGCTGGCGATCTCGGTCGCCCAGGTCGACGAAATGAGCGGCGGCCGTGTCGAACTGGGCGTCGGTGCGGGCTGGTTCGAAGCCGAGCACTCGGCGTATGCGATCCCGTTCCCGCCGTTGGGCGAGCGCTTCGACCGGCTGACCGAACAGCTGCACATCATCACCGGCCTGTGGACGACACCCGTCGGCGAGACGTTCGACTACTCCGGCACGCATTACACCGTTGCGGAATCCCCGGCACTGCCCAAACCCGTTCAGTCGCCGCACCCACCGATCATCATCGGTGGCGGTGGCGCCAAGCGCACACCCGCGCTGGCGGCGCAGTTCGCGGCCGAGTTCAACATCCCGTTCGCGCCGCTGGATATGGCCAAGACCCAATTCGAGCGGGTGGCTGGGGCGCTGGCGGAGGCCGGACGGACGCCGGACTCGCTGACCTACTCGGCGTGTTTCGTCGTGTGTGCGGGGCGCGACGATGCAGAGATCGCACGGCGAGCCGCCGCGATCGGCCGTGAGGTGGACGAGCTGCGCAGCAACTCCGCGGCGGTGGGAACGCCCGCCGAGATCGCAGACAAGCTCGGGCCATATATAGAGGCCGGCGTGCAGCGAGTTTACCTGCAGCTTCTCGACATGTCCGACCTCGATCACCTGGAGTTCTTCGCCACCCAGGTCATGCCCCAATTCGGCTGACCCAGCGTCTTAGCGCAACCCGCGGCTACTATCAGTGGCCGTGGCAGGACAGGACCCCGATGACTACGACGGCGAGCAGACGCCGTCGCCTTCGCCGTGGTACAACCGCACGCCGGCAGTCGTTGCGGCGAGCCTGGTCGGCGTCGTGGTGATCGGTGTCCTCATCGTGGCCGTGTCGTTCGTGGCGCGCCAGTCCAACGAGCCCCAGCAGGCCCCGCTGAACTTCGTCGAGCCGTCGTTCTCGGCGACCGCCACCCACTCGTCGTCGACGCCGACCACGACCGCGACCATCACCAGCACCAGTCCGCCGGTCACCACCGACATCGACGGGCCGTCGGGAACAACGTCATCCTCGTCGGCTACCTCGAGCAGCGACACGTCGACCCCAACCCGGACCGCGTGGACCTCGCCGTACACCCATGCAAGCACTGACGAGTCGACGCCGACGACGACACGTCGCGGCCCGCGGACGAATGTGACGCGCACGCTCTATCCGCAGCCCTGAACGCCTACTATCAGTGCCCGTGGCGCGCTACGGACCTCCCGACGACCCGAACTACCCCCACGACGAGCCGACCGCCTACGCCAACTACGGCGACTACGGTCCGCCGCCGGGTCAGCCACCCGGTCCGCCACCCGGCCCGCCACCCGGCCCGCCGCCCGGCCCGCCGCAGGAAGAACCGCTCCCCTGGTATCGCAAACCCGTGGCGCTGGTCGCATTCGGCGCGCTCGGCGCGGTGCTGATCGCGTTGATCATCTTCGGTCTGGTCAAGCTCCTCACCGGCGGCACGTCGTCGGATACCCCACCGACCACGCTCACGCCGATCACCCGCACCACGACGTCGGTGACCGCGCCGATGACAACCACTGCCGCCACGACAACGGAGCAGACCACCACCGAGCCGACCACGACCACCATCACGACGACCGAGCCCACCACGACAACAACCACGACGACCACGACCACCACGTCGACGACAGTGCCGAGCGTCAGCCCCAGTACGAGCACCAGCACGGTCACCCAGACCGTCACGGTGCCGCCGCCGGGCGGCTGACGTGACCCGCGCCACCTACGCCCACGACGCCGTTGTGTTTCTCGATCCCTGCGGAGATTCCCGCGCCCCCGGTGGTGCGATAACCGTTGCGCTGTGCGGACATTGGGACCATGAGCCACCGTGCCCGCTGGCGCCGCACCACACCGATGCATCTCCCGCCGGCGACGGGACAGTGAGGCTTCGGGTGCTGTTCGCCACCAACGACGAGGAGCGGGTGCGTTCGTTGATCGGGCTGGCGCTGTCGTCGGGGCGGCTGGCGGGCCCCGATGGCCAGGTCACCACCTGGACGGTGAAGTCCAGCGACGCGGGCAGTGTCCGTACCGACGAGGCCGACCACGCCGCGAGGTTGGCTGCGGCTGTTTAGACCGCTCGGCGGCCGCAATTAGCGGTCAGCCGCGGCCCCTCGCCGCATACTCGGCGACAAGCGCCTCGGCACTGCGCACCGCCGCCCGGCAGGCGCGGGTGGTGAACGGGTCGTTGAGGGGATGGTCGGCGCGACGCCGCCACCGCTGGGCCGCCGCGAAAGCCGCCCGCGGCCCGTCGTAGGGCGCGTCGGGCTGCAGCCCTAGTCTGCTGGCGGCGTCGGTGCCAGATCCGCCGATGATGCGCCGCAGCGACGCCATCTCGTCATCGTTCAATGTCGTTGAGCGCGAGCGTAATTGACTCAGCAGCCGAAGCTCTTCGAAGGCATGGGTGTCGGCGAGCAGCGGGTCGATGTCGGCGACGATGTAGCGCGTCGCATAGATCGGGTTGGTCTCCACGAACCGCCGCAGCGACAGCAGCGCAGTGTGTGCCTTGAGTAGATCCGAGCGCTGCGCGAACTGCTGGTCGATGACGTCGCGCAGCGCCACCAGCCCACTGCGCTCAAGCAGTTCGTCGGCCAGGGCCACCGAATCGCTGACACCGGCGCGCAGAACCGCGATCGAGATCCTGATCCCGAACATGCCGAACCGGTCCAACAGCGCGGCGCGAGTACCAGCGTCGACCGGTAGCTCGCTGTCCTCACGCACGAAGCGGTCCACCGACAGCATGGCCTTCGTGAGCTCGGCGGCGTCCACCCCGGCCAGCTTCTCCAGCGCGACGAACTCGCTCTGCCGCAAGGTGCGGGAGGTCAGCGCCAGCAGCCCGGACACTGGCACCACGGCCTGGCAGATGCCGGTCTTGTCCATCTCGTTCGTGAACCGTTTGGCCACATCCTTGGCCGAGAGCATCGCATCGATCCGGCCCGCGCCGATCTCGTCGGCGCGCGAGGCGACCCCGATGACGCCGAGTGCGCCGGCGGATCCGCCGACCAGCTCACCGATCTGCTTGAGCAGCGCGATGTCCGCGGCATTCAACGTGCGCAACAGAAACACCACCGCATCGATGCGCGGCACTCCGTCCTCGGGCACCAGCAGCCGCAAGGTGCGTTGGGAAACATCACGCGACAGCGATGACGTCCCAGGCGTGTCGATGATCGTGGCGTCGATCAGTTCGGCGGCAGGCCACTCCACGTCCAGGTCGGCGACGTCCTCGGGATCGAGGCTGGCGAAGTCGAACGTCAGCCCAGCCGATCCGTTCGAGCCACGGGCGATCGGCACATTGGACCGCCGGCCACCGCGGTGGTTGGCCGTCACCTTCGGGGTGGGCCCGTGCCGGAACCAGGTGACGATGCGGGTGGCCTCGGTGGCGTCGGTCGGCGCGATGTCCTCGCCCACAAGTGCATTGACGAGCGTCGACTTGCCTGCTTTCAGTGTCCCAGCCAGCGCAATGCGGATTGGCTGGTTGAGCCGATAGCCGATGCGCTCCAGCTCGTTGTGTACATCGGGCCGATGCCGGTAGGCCTGATCGCTGCGGTACGCCTGGATGGTTCCGCCCAGGATCGCGCGCACCTGATCGCTCGTGCTCATCTCGGGCTACCTCGACTGTCCTCCCACTCGGCGGAATGTCCAGCTTAGGCATCGCTACGTCATTCAACAGCTTGGCCCCAGGCGACGCCGCTGATATCGAGGTCGACGCCGCCGTGATCGAGGGCATGGTCGTGGTGCGGTTCGTCGTCCTGGGGCGGGTCGGCACTCATCCGGGCCAAGCACCTTCTCGATCAGTTGCGTCTGCTGGTGATGGTCATGAAAGTCGGCGACAAGCTCGTCGATGTCCAACTCGGCGAGCGCGCGCGCCGGATCGGCGGATTGTGCAACCGTGTGCGGTGGGTGGTCGGGCGGCATGGATTCTGCGACCACCGGAAGAAGATCGTGGACTTGTTCGGGCGTGGCGTCGGGGATGCCGGCGTCTGTGAGCGCCTGGTCGGGGTCGTCGACAAACAAACGGAGATTGACCGGATCGCCGAACAAGTCAGTCGTGAAATCGAGGATCGACATGATGAACTCCCACCGGTGGTGGTTTACGTCGTTCCAACGGGCTCGCGGGCCGACTCGGTGGCGCCTGGCGCCAAATTGACCGCGTGATCGGTCACCTGTTTGAGAATGTTGAGCTGCCGCTCGAGTTCGCGCATGCGGGTATTGCGATCGTTCTCCTCAAGCTGCGCCGACGCCACGGTCGCCTGCAGCGATTCGTTGAGCGAGCGGGTGGTCTGGTTGGCGATGCCGCGGTAATGGTCGCGCAGCTGGCGCTGAATTCCCTTGAGCCGGTCGCGTGATTCCTTGTTGACCACGAACGAAACGTCGTCAACGAAGCGCCGCATGTTCATTTTCGCCTCGCCGCGCACCCGCATCATGCGGTTCTCCATGTCGTCCTTGTAGGTCTTGCGGCCCAGCAGAAGACCCGCACCCAGCGACAGCGGGTTGAACATGCCCAGTCCGGCGAACGACGTCAGCATGCCGAACATCAGCACGCCGCCATACGAGCCGCGCATGCCGGTGACCACCTTGTGCCCGGCCTTGATCGGCTTGGCCTCCAATTTGCTCAGCGATTTCAATTCGCCAAAGCTCGCGCCCATTTCGCGGGCGTCGATCTGCGGCATCTCGACCGCCTCGAGGCCCGCCTCGACGAAGGTGCGCGCCACCTCTTGCGCAAGCACCTCCGCCCGCTGATAGGCCCACACGAAGTTGTCGCCGACGGCGGTGGCGATCGCGTTCTCCAGCTCGGCGCCGATCTCGGCCCAGTGGTGGGTCGGGTCGGTGGTGTCGATCACGTGCTCGGTGTGCTGGGTGATGGCCCGGAACCGCCCGCGCAGGTCATGGTCGACATCGGCGGTCAGATCCGCGATACCGTCGTTGAGCACCTGCTGCCACAGCGCGGTCTGCTGAAGGGCGTCCTGGGCCTCCTGCTTGCGCCGCTCGAGCTCGGCCTTTAACCGGTCGCGGGCATCCGGGTCGTTGAGCGCCGACAGCTCGGAGTCCGCGGCAAGCGTCAAATGCTCGGCAGCCGAGCGGATCTCGGCGAGCACCTGGTCGCGTACCCGGTCGTTCTCCCGCGACAGCACTTTCTCGCTGAGGAATTTCACGATGGCCGGGAAGTTGGACTCCTCGTTGAGTTCCTTGTCGTTCAGCTGGATGGCATGGGTGCGCAGCAGCGACGACGCCGGAACCATCGGTATGGAAAGGTTTGCCCGCTGCAGGTGCGCCTTGTTGGCGTCGACGATCTCGCGCCAATGCGGGTACAGGTCGATCTTGGTCGCGACAATCGTTGCGACCGGGCAGATTTCGAACGCCTGACGGATGAATGTCATCTCGGGTTCGGTGAACTCCTGGCTGGTGTCGGTGACCATCAGCATGGCGTCCGCATCGGGCAGCAGTCCGAGCGTCGCCGAAAGGTGAGGTTGGCCGTGTCCGCCGACGCCGGGGGTGTCGACGAACACCAACCCACCCTTGAGCAGGGGGCTGTTCGCGGTAACCGCGACTCGGAGTACCTGCCGGCCGCCTGCCGCGGGATAGCGACGCAGATCGGTTTTGATGTCGGCGATCGGGAACTCGATGGCATCGGGCTCGGCACCGTCGGCACCCGCGACGATCAACTTCGCCGCGGCATGTTCGCTATAGGACACCATCGTGGCGACCACCGTCGTCTCGTCGTCGCCGACGCGGGACACCGGCACATTGAGCAGCGAATTGAGCAACTGGCTCTTGCCCTGCTTGAGCTGGCCGGCAATCACCACGCGGATCTGCGGGTCGCTGATCCGCTCCTTGGCCTTGGCCATCCGCTCGACCAGGTCGCCGCGGTCCTGAGCCTCGGCGATCTTGGTCGTGTGGTCGATCAGTTCAACGATGACCTTGACCTTGCGGGGGTCATTCGGTTGCGTCATGGTGTCCCTTTTGTGTTGCCGCCGTTGCTCCAACGGTAGGCGTGCCAACTGGCGGGGACCTGTGTTCGGTCCCCGCCAGCCGCGCTATTCGGTTGTCGATCAGAAGTGGATTCCGGTGTCCACGTGGGTGTCGACCTGCTGGTGCACGGAGTTGTCGGTGTGCACCGAGCTGTCGTTGTGGCTGTCATGCGTGCTGTTGTCGACGTGCACCGAGTTGTCGTCGTGGTGGCTGGCGTCGACGTTGCCGCCGATGTTGCCACCATGGGTGTCGACAGTGGTGATGTCACCGCCGTGGGTGTCCGTCGTCGTGGTTTGGGTCGGAGAGATGACCACTCCGCCGCCCCCACCAGCGTTAGCGGCGCCACCGGCGCCACCGCCGCCGAGGATGCCGCCGTGTCCACCGTCGCCACCGGAGGCATTGCCACCGCTGGTGTTGATGTCGCCAGTCTTGACGACCGGACCCTCGTTGCCGGAGATGACATCGCCACCACCGCTGTTGGTGACACTGCCATGGCTGTCGCTCGTGTTGCCCACCCCGCCGGCCTGGACAGTGGAACCCTCGCCGGCGAGGATGTCGCCGGTGTTGGCGCCGACGTTGCCGTCACCGACCACGTTCCCGTGACCGTGGACGTTCGTGTTGTCGATGGCGCCGGCGTTGCCGGTGTTGATCACACTGCCGTCGGACGCGGTGTTCTTGTCGCCGAAGGTGATGTCACCGAAGCCCAGGTTCACACCACCCTGCTGCACGTCGTGGCCGGCCTCGGGGCTCAAGATATGGGGGTCGTTGTTGCTAAGGACATCGTTGTGGCTGAGCGTGTCGTTGTTGCTGAAGGCCTGCGTATCCGGAGCGAAGGTGGGCGCGTACTGCGGGGTGAAGGCGATGCCGTGGGTCTCGGCAACGGCCTGCTGCAGGCCGGACACCGGGTCCCCGCCGCCGTGGATGAACGCGGCCGGAGCCACGGTGGCCGCCACGGCCTGCACCTGCGCGGCGGTGACGTTCTGAACGCCGGCGTTCTGCATGGCACGCTCGGGGTCGTTGACGAATGCCTGGGCCGAGACCGGGTCGCGGAACAGGTCGAGAATCCAGTCGACTACGTTGGTCATTTCTTTGGTCCTTTCGAGTGTCTGTTGTGGGAGCTGGTCGCCGGGCTGTCCGGCGAACTGGTCACAACGTTATGGACCCGACGACGTTGGAGAAACGGGGTCAGAACCCCTCCCTATCGGAATGCATCTCGGGATACGGGTGGCGCCTCCGTTAGGGGATTAGGGGGTCTTTCGGGGGCAGGGTCGAACGCCGTCGCGCCGCGCGAAGATCGGAGCCAATTTCCCCCGCTAAATATCCACAGGGAAAGCCCGGCCGTTGCGGGCCGGGCTTTTCAGAGTTGCTGGTGGGAACTAGTGGAAGATGTCGAAGCCGGGATCATGCACGTCCAGGTGGTGATCCTGGTGATCCTCGGAGACGGAATGGCTCCACTCGTCGTCGACGAGGTGGTCGACATGGGTGTCAGGGACCGGCGCATCGTCGATGACCGGGCCGTCGAAGTGCAGCGACGGGTCATCGATGCTCGCCACGTCGGGCACGCCGGAATGGGCCAAAGTGTCGGCTCCCGACTCCAGCCCGGCGTCGGGCTCGGTAACAAGGTGGGCGGCCATCGAGTGCGCGTCGTCGACCGCAACAGCCGGCACATGATCATCGAACGCATCGAACGCGGCGGTTGCCGCGCCACTTGTCCACACGTTGCCGGCGTGATCGTCGACCAAGGCGTCGGCGCCCGTGGGGCGCACCGCCATCGACAGCGATTCCGAGACGACGGGGATCAGATTGTTGACGTCCACGCTGGTCACGTCCGTCAGATGAGCGTCGGCGATCGCTTGCGACGGATCAGCGGCGTAGGCTGCGGCGGCGTTGGGATCGCGCACCAACGACATCACAAAGTCGAGTAGCGAGTTTGCCATAGAACACCCTCCTTCCCATTCGCAGATTTATATGCGGCGATAGCCCGAAGCCTTGACCCGATGCTATCGGCGGATGCCGCGCCGGTGATCGGTGCCGAACCCACCTCCGCCACACGGGCGTTAGGGGACTGACCGTTAGGGGTTTCCCGCCACTAGGGGGATCTGCCTGATCCGGGCGCCCTCAGCCGCTATCGTGAGCATCGGCCGAATCCAGGGCCAAATATGAGGGGCACATGAGCGACTCACTCGGGTTGTCGATCGGGATGACCAACTTGGTGGCGGCCCGAATCGGCCGCGCCCCGGTCATGCGTCGTTCCGTTCTCACCTTATTCAACGATCGCGCCCCCGAAGTCGGTGTCCCAGGCGAGAACCCCAACCTGGCCCAGCCCGGCCTGGTGCTGAGCGGTTTCGTCGAGCGGGTCGGCGACCCGGTTCCGCTGGTAGCCGCCGACGGCTCACCGCACCGCGGAGAGCGGGTGCTTGTCGAAGCCCTCGACTCGATGGCGCGCACGGTTGGTGGCGGCGCTCCGATCGCGATCGCCGTGCCCGCGCACTGGGGTCCCGCGACCGTCGGTGCGCTGCGGGGTGCCCTTCGTGCGATGCCAAGCCTCGCGCCCAACGGTGTGCCCGCGGCGCTGATCCCGGATTCCGTCGCCGCGCTCGCAGCACTGCAGGCCGCACCGGGGTTGCCGTCGAGTGGTGTCGTCGCGCTCGTGGATCTGGGCGGCAGCGGCACCAGCATCACACTGGCCGACGCAGGCTCGAACTTCGACCAGATCGGGGAGACGGTTCGGTATCCCGACTTTTCCGGCGACCAGATCGACCAGGCACTGCTCAACCACATGGTGGCCGGAATCGGCGAAGCCAACAACGCCGATCCCACGGGCACGTTGGGGCTCGGATCGCTGGCCCGGCTGCGCGAGGAGGCCAGGCAAGCGAAGCAACGACTGTCCGCAGAGACGGCGACGGTGGTGCCCGCCGAGCTGCCCGGCTTCAACTCCGATGTCAGAGTGACCCGCAACGAGCTCGAGAACCTCATCTCCGAGCCGCTGGCGGGTCTGCTGAACAGCATCGAAGAAACGTTGCAGCGCAACAATGTTCCCGTGGCCAATGTGTCCGCCGTCGCGACCGTTGGCGGGGGGGCCAACATTCCGCGGGTCACCCAGCAGCTGTCGGAGCGGCTGCGCGCTCCCGTCGTCACCACGCCGCAGTCTCAACTCAACGTCGCGGCGGGTTCCGCCCTGGTGGCCGACCGCGGATTGGAGGCGGACGCGTCCACAGGGATGGCGCCGACGGGGCTGGCGGCTGCCGCGGACGCGCCGACGGGCATGGCCGCCGCGGGGTGGGCCGCTGGCGCCGCGGGATTGGCCGCCTCCGAGTCGGCCTCTGACGGCGCCGCGTCCGCGACCTTCCGGGCGCTGGCCTGGTCGCAGGACGATTCGCCCGGCGCAGAGCCGGTGCCGTACTCCGGGGAGGACTACACCTTCGACCAGGGGGCCACCGACGCCCGCCCGCAGGTCGCTTTCGCCCACGAGGAAGAGGGTTACGAGCCCGAGCCCGAGCCAGGGCCTCTGCCCTGGTACAAGCGCCCGCCCCTTCTGTTCGGCGCTGCGGCCGCGGCCGTGCTGCTGGCCATCGGCGGGCTCGCGATCACGCTTACCGGCACCAGCAGCAATACCGGCCCGGTGACCGAAACGGCGACTCATGTCCAGACCGGACCGTCGCCCGAACAGCCACCGACTTCACAAGCGCCGCAGACGTTTACGGTCACCGGATCCAACGGCGAGCCCAGCACGACCGTGGTGCCACCGCCCCCGCCACCGTTAACGACAACGACCACATCGCCGACCACGACCACGACGGCCACCACCACCACAACAACAACAACAACCACCACCACAACCACCGCCACCACGACCACGACGACGCCGCCCACCACCACCACACCGCCGACGACCACGCAGCAGCACGTGACCACGACTACGGCCGCAGCGTTGTCACCGGTGACGACCACTTAGCCGCGGGCCCATGGCGAGACCGGCGTCAGAACCGCTGACCGACATCCCGCCGGCCGCGCGAGACACCGTGGCATCGCTGCTCGCCGCGCCGACCGTCCCGGTAAAGGTTCTGGTGTCAGGAGGCATCGGCACAGGTAAGAGTTCGGTTCTCGCGGCCGTCCGTTCGGCGTTGCGCGAGGCAGGGGTGGCGGTGCTGACGAGGCCCCCCCGGGGCGGCGACGATTCGGGGGCGGTCGTCATCGACGACGCGCACCTGCTCGACGACGCAGAACTCGGCCACCTCGGCGAGCTGGTCGCCGATCCCGCATCGACGGTCGTGGTCGCCGCGGAACTGCTCGCCCACCATTCGGCGCTGCGCTCGCTCGCGACTGCCATGGAGCGCGAAAACCCGGTGGTGCCGCTCGGCGCCCTCAGCCCGGCGGAGGTCAACCGTGTCGCGACTGAAACACTCGGCGCCCCACCGACTTCCGAGATCCTCCAGACGCTGATGGTGGCCACGGCCGGCCTGCCGTTCCTGCTGCAGCCCGCGATCGCCGCGGCCGGCTCACCCGATGGCGAGGCACCGGCGACGGCGATTATGCAGGCCGCGAAGTTCGCGCTGATCGAGCGGCTGCGCCGGCTCGACGAGCCGGTGCTCGGCACGCTGCTGGTGTCGTCGCTGAGCCCGGAGCTCGGGCCCGACGACGTTGCCGCGGCGCTGCGGGTCGGCGCGGAAGACACACAGGCCCTTGTCGACCGCGCCCGCGCCAGCGGCCTGATCGAGCCGTCGCACAACCAAACGTTTCTGCGCTCGGTGCACCGCTGTATCGCCGGGATCATCGGCACCGCGCGCCACCACGACACCGAGATCTCACTGCTGGTGTCGCAGATCGAATCATCAACGCTGTCAGCGGATCTCGCATTGCGGATGGCCGAACACGGGCTGCGCGACGACCGACTGGCCACCACACTGGCCGACCTGGCGTCCCACACCCGTGGCCAACCGGCGCGTGCGGCGCGGCTGTACCGAGCCGCCGTCGAAGCGGGGGCGACGGCCTTGTCCGCGCGACTCGCCGACTCGCTCGCGTTGACGGGTGACTGCGCGACCGCTGGACGGCTGGCCGACGAACTGCTCGGCTCCGACGAGGCGGATGAGCGCGCGGCCGCCGTCCGGATCGCCGCCAGCATCGCGATGCACGACGGCAGCGCCGCGCAGGCCGCCGACCTATTCGGGTGGCTCGGACCGTATCCCGATGCGTTCGTCAGCGCGGCGGGCGCGATCGTGGCGCTAGCCGCGGGTGACCTCGACGCCGCACGGGCGGCGCTGAGCGCCGAGAGCGCAGGGCCTCCGACGTCGACCGCACGCGCCGCCCGCAGCCTCGCCGAGGGTCTGCTGTTGTCAATGGATCAGCCGTTCCCGATCGCCGTCGCGCGGCTGGGTCAATCGATCACACCCGACCAGCAGCAGGCGGGCGTCGCACCGGACACCCCCGCCGCGCTGGTGACACTGGCCGCGCTGCACGGCGGCGACCCGGTGCGTGCCCGCAGCGTGATCGGCCGGGCCGTCCGCGCCGGCAGCCAGACGGACAGCGCAGACGAATCCTTTGCGTCCCACCGGCACCGACTGCTGCGCGGCTGGGTGCGCATGCAGGACGGACAGCTGCCCGCGGCGGCCACCGATGTCGCATCGACGGCCGATGCGGCGCTGCACCGGCGCGATGCGCTCTGGGCGGCCGCGCTGCAGACGGCGATCGCCAGGCGCAGCGGCGACAGCGGTGCGGTGCAGAAGCATTGGTATGCGGCGGCCGAGGTACTCGCCGAATACTCGATCGACCTGTTCTCGCTGCTGCCGCTCGGCGAGCTGTGGGTGGCCGCCGCCAGAATGCGTCAGGTCGACCGGCTGCAGCACACCCTGACCGAGGCGTTCGCCCTCCTCGAGTCGCTCGGCAATCCCGTTTTGTGGTCGGTGCCGCTGCACTGGGCCGGCGTCCACGCAGGGATCCTGGCCAGTTCACCGGAAGCGGTTGCGCCGCACGGCCAGGCGTTGACCGCCGCTGCAGCCCACAGCTCATTCGCCAAGGCGCTGGCCACCGCAGGGCGCACCTGGCTGCGGGTGCTCGCCAATCACGTCGACAGCGACGAGGTGACCGCGGCGGCACGGGGGCTGTCGCAGTTCGGCCTGACATCGGACGCCACCCGATTGGCCAGCCAGGCCGCCCTGCAGACCCCCGACGGGCGAGTCTCCGGTGCGATGCTGCAACTGGCACGCGACCTCAAACAGACCGCCGCGATCGACGAGGTTCCTGGCCTCGACTCGGTGACCACCGTCGCGGATGGTGCGCGCAGCGGCCCGTCGCGGCCGCCCTCGTCGAGGTTGTCCGACCGCGAGCGCGAAGTGGCCGAATTGCTGTTACTCGGCATGCCGTACCGCGACATCGGCAGCCAGCTGTTCATCTCGGCCAAGACCGTCGAGCACCATGTCGCGCGGATCCGGCGCCGGCTCGGGGCCGAGTCGCGATCGGAGATGTTGTCGATGCTGCGCGCCATGCTGGCCCCGCAGGGCTGAACCCCCAACGCGGCCGTATCCCCTATTCGAAATCCGCTATAGGGGCCGTTCAGCGACGGGTCCGGCACCGGATTTACCGTGCCGCTGTTCGCCATACGGTCGTTCGCATGTTTAATTCCCCAGGCAATCACGGCCATTCGTTCGGCCTGTCGGTCGGTGCGACGAATCTTGCCGGCACCCGGGACGGGCAGACCGCCGTCATCCGTCCCGCAGACCTGACGCTGCAGGGCCAGCGCCTGACCGGGTTCGTCGACCGCGTCGGCGATCCGGTGCCGCTGGTCGCTCCCGACGGCTCGAAGCATCGGTCCGAAGTACTCCTGGCCGACGCGCTCGGCGCGATCGCCCATGCGGTCACCGACGGCGCCCCGGTGTCGGACCTAACCGTCACCGTGCCCGCGCACTGGCGAGCGTCGGTCGTCGACACCCTGCGCAGGAATCTGCGCGGCAGGCTGCCGGTGATCTCCGACGCGACCGCGGCGTTGACGGCGTTGCGCGCCAATCCCGGCCTGCCGACGCACGGCGTCATCGTGCTGTGCGACTTCGGAGGCAGCGGGACCAGCATCACGCTGGCCAATGCGGCGAGGAACTTTTCGCCGTTCGGCGAGACCGTGCGCTTTGCCGACTTCTCCGGTGACCACATCGATCAGGCGCTGCTGACGCACGTCGCCGCCGGACTACTCGACGCGTCGCACGCCGATCCGTCGAGCACCGCGATGGTCGGATCCCTGGCGCGGCTGCGCGATGAATGCCGGCGCGCCAAGGAACGGCTGAGCGCATCGACAACGACGGCCGTCGCCGCCGAACTACCCGGCCACCGCGCCGACATCCGCGTCACGCGCACCGAACTCGAGGACCTGATGGCCGCGCCGCTCTCGGAATTCCTTGCGGTGCTTGACGAAACGCTGGAGCGCTACGGCGTGCCGGCCGTAAGCGTCTCGGCCGTCGCCAGCGTCGGCGGTGTTGCCCGCATTCCGCTGATCACCCAGCGGCTCTCCGAACACCTGCGCGCACCAGTCGTGACCACGCCGCACCCGCAGCTCACCGCGGCCGAAGGCGCGGCGCTGATCGCGCACCGCGGCCGGGTCGTCGACACGGCCACCGCGCTGACGCCGACCGCTCCCGCTGCCGCTGCCGCTGCCGCAACGGTGACGATGGCCGCTGCAGAGCCGGCTTCGGCGCTCGCCTGGTCCGAGGACGAGGGCAGCGATGACGTGCTGCCCTATAGCGACGCGACCGACTCTCGCCCCGAGGTGCAGTTCCGTCAGGAGGAATGGCAAGACGAACGGCCGCCGCGGCGCGGCCCGCTTGTGCTGTTCGGTCTGTCCGCGGCCGCAGCGGCCATCGCCGCGGCGGTGTTCGGCCTCATGTCGTTGAGCGACACCACCACCACGCCGGTTCAGGCGGCTACCACCTCGACCACCTCCCCCGCGCCTGCGGCGCCGGCACCTCTCCCAGCTACGCAGGCCCCCCAAGTCACCACTGTCGTCGTTCAGCAGCCCGCACCACGGTTCTATCCCGCGCCGCAGCAACTGCGACCGCAGGCGCCGGTGACTCACCAGCAGCCGACGACACCGCCGACGACGACACCGCCGACAACGACCAAGAAGCCGCCGACGACGGATCCCACCCCGCCGCCGACAACGACACCGCCGACTTCCCCGAAACCACCGCCGATCGCCCCGGGCACCGGCAGCGGCGGAGCAGGGACGGGCACCGGAACGCCTCCCGTCGACCCCGGCACCGGCGGAGGCGGAACCGGCACGGGCACCCCGCCGATCCACCCGGGAACGGGCGGCGGAGCCTAGTTAGGACAGCCTTCGTAGCGGTGTTTCCCCGCATGATGCAACTATGAGCAGGGATCGAGCGAAAGTTACCGATCAGTAATATTCAGTAAGTTACCGTTGGGTAACTTAGGAACCGGGAGGCACGCGGTGGATACGCAGACGCTGATCAGGCTCATCATCGGGCTATTGATGACAGCGGTCGTGCTGGTGTTCGCCGCGAAGCGCGTCCTTTGGCTCACGAACCTGATCCGGTCGGGCCAGAAAACCAGCGACGAGCACGGCCGCAAGGACCACCTCGACATCCGCATCACCACGCAGATCAAAGAGGTGTTCGGGCAAACCCGGCTGTTGAAGTGGTCGATCCCCGGCATCGCCCACTTCTTCACGATGTGGGGCTTCTTCATCCTTGGCAGCGTCTACCTCGAGGCCTACGGCGTCCTGTTCAACCCGAAGTTCGCCATCCCGTTCATCGGTCACTGGGACGCCCTCGGCTTCCTCCAAGACTTCTTCGCCGTCGCGGTGCTGCTCGGCATCGCCACCTTCACGATCATCCGATTGCGCTCGGAGCCGAAGGAGCACGGCCGCGAATCCCGTTTCTACGGCTCGCACACCGGTGGCGCGTGGCTGATCCTATTCATGATCTTCAACGTCATCTGGACCTACGCCCTGTTCCGCGGCTCGGCGGTGGTGAACGAGAACCTCCCGTACGGCTGGGGCGCGTTCTTCTCGCACGGCATGGGCGCGCTGCTGTCGCCGCTGGGTATCCACACCAACGAGATCATCGAAACCGTCGCGCTGCTGCTGCACATCGGCGTCATGCTGACCTTCCTGCTGATCGTGCTGCACTCCAAGCACCTGCACATCGGGCTGGCACCGATCAACGTCACCTTCAAGCGGCTACCGAACGCGCTTGGGCCCTTGCTGCCGATGGAGTCCAAGGGCGAGCCGATCGACTTCGAGGATCCCGCCGAGGTCGCGGTGTTCGGCCGCGGCAAGATCGAAGACTTCACCTGGAAGGGCTACCTCGACTTCACCACGTGCACCGAGTGCGGTCGCTGCCAGTCGCAGTGCCCGGCGTGGAATACCGGAAAGCCGTTGTCGCCCAAGCTCGTCATCATGAATCTGCGCGACCACATGTTCGCAAAGGCGCCATACATCCTTGGCGACAAAGACATCCCCGGCGATGGCTCTGTGGGCAAGGAGCTCGAGTCCGCCGAGGGCGGCTTCATCGAGTCGAAGCACGATGAAGAGCACCACGTCCCGGAGTCCGGATTCGAGCGGGTGCCCGCGGACAGTCCGCAACAGGCGACACGTCCTCTGGTCGGCACCGCCGAGCAGGGCGGCGTCATTGACCCCGACGTGCTGTGGTCGTGCACGACGTGCGGTGCCTGCGTTGAGCAATGCCCAGTCGACATCGAGCACATCGACCACATCGTCGACATGCGCCGCTACCAGGTGATGATGGAGTCTGAGTTCCCCTCCGAGCTCGGTGTGCTGTTCAAAAACCTTGAGACCAAGGGCAATCCGTGGGGTCAGAACGCCAAGGACCGCACGAACTGGATCGACGAGGTCGACTTCGACGTGCCGGTGTACGGCAAGGACGTCGACTCCTTCGAGGGTTACGAGTACCTGTTCTGGGTCGGCTGCGCCGGGGCGTACGAGGACCGCGCGAAGAAGACCACCAAGGCCGTCGCGGAGCTGCTGGCCATCGCCGGCGTGCGCTACCTGGTGCTCGGCGAGGGCGAGACCTGCAACGGTGACTCGGCCCGCCGGTCCGGCAACGAGTTCCTGTTCCAGCAGCTGGCAGCGCAGAACGTCGAGACGCTCAACGATCTCTTCTCCGGCATCGAGCGGGTGGACCGCAAGGTGGTCGTCACCTGCCCGCACTGCTTCAACACGATGGGCCGCGAGTACCCGCAGGTCGGTGGCAACTACACCGTGCTGCACCACACGCAGCTGCTGAACCGGCTGATCCGCGACAAGAAGCTGGTGCCGGTAAAGGCGGTCGATTCAAATGGGAAGAGCGCAGACGTCACGTACCACGATCCGTGCTACCTGGGCAGGCACAACAAAGTCTACGAGGCGCCGCGCGAGCTGATCGGTGCGTCCGGCGCGAAGCTCACCGAGATGCCGCGCCACGCCGACCGCGGCCTGTGCTGCGGCGCCGGCGGTGCGCGGATGTGGATGGAAGAGAAGATCGGGAAACGGGTCAACATGGCCCGGACCGAGGAGGCGCTGGCCACCGAGGCCAAGCAGATCGCCACCGGCTGCCCGTTCTGCCGCACCATGCTCACCGACGGGCTGACCGAGAAGCAGAGCGAAGGCATCGGCGAGGACGTCCAGGTGCTCGACGTGTCCCAGATGCTGCTGAACTCGGTCAAGCGCGGCGACCCGCACACCAACGGCAAGGCGAACGGCAGTGCGCCGAAGCCGTCGGAATCCGAGCCGGTCGAGAAGCCCGGCGCGACGTCGGGGTCCGAACCGGTGGAGAAACCCGCCGAGAGCTGACCCGGGCTACACGCCCTGCCGCTGGTTCAGCGGCAGGGCGTGTAGCCGGTGACCAGGTAGCGGTCCTGGTCGAA
>JAOPVX010000265.1 GCA_025965975.1 Mycobacterium sp.
GGTGAATTTTCCACAATCCCTTTAACCCTTAACGTTGATGGTGGTCAATGTTTATGTAGTCGCCTCCGACGCACCCCACCCCGCACGTCCATGCGGAATCTCTGCGGTGTGACGGCGCGACATGCACCGCCAGCTTCATGGATACCATTCGTTATCGATCAACCCCGCCGCTCTTGGTACGCGACAGTTTTCCCACCACGCGACGCGTACGGGACGCGGTCTCCATTACATGGATAATCCGTGAAAACCGCGATACCACCGGGGTGTCGCGTCGTGCATTATCACATTTGAGTTGTGCTCTAGAGCAACGCTTTTAGGACGCCGGTCGCACTCGGTGGCCAGTGCAGGCAGTGCGCTCGATGGCATGGCGCCCGACCGCGCGGCGGGGCGCCGGTGGCGTGACCTCCTGCGAGACAGCTCTGCCCGTGCACTCGTGTCGTGCCTAGCGGCAGTTGTTGTGGTCGTTGTCGGTGGCGGTGCGCGTCGCCCCAGAGCCGCTTGCCGTTGAATGCGCTTCGGCAGCACTCGTCGTTGCCGAAGGATTTCGGCCAGCGCGAACGCTGCGTGCGGGCTCGTTCGGCAAGGCATGGAAGCGCTCGATCGCCCATCGCAAGGACGGCACCATCAAGTTCTCTGCGACCGGTACGGAATTCGTGTGACTATGTTGATGCATCGCGCATGCGGGCCGCCGCCATCAACACCCGTCGTAGCCTCAGCGCGCGGTCTGATCATCCTGCGGACTCGCGCTGCCGATCAGACCGTTTCAATAATGTCCGTTGCTACACCGGGGGGTACGCGGGGGGAGGATAGACTCCCCGCAAGATCCAGGCGTACCAGCTGATGCCATATTCAAGCTCATCGCTGGCGTCGTAATCGGGGTTCGGGTCCATGGCCAGATCTCCAATCAGTGGGGGGTGATGCGTTGCCCCATCAAGGCGACGAGATGTCCTACTGCCGCTGGGGTTCCGGATTGCACAGCACTTGAGTTTTCAGGTTGAACTTCACACCGGCTCGAACTGCGAAATCATCCATCGATCATGAACCTTGTCGAGCGTTACGCGAACGCTTGATGCGCTGTCGGTCGGTGGGTCGCCGCCGACCGTGACCGTTTGGTCGACAAAGAGCAGTACGATGGCGTGACTTACGCTCGCCGAGATCGAGCCTGCTGCAACGACATTAGCTCGCGCTGAGATCTGCTTCTGTTTGGCGCCTGGGATGACGACGTCGTGGATTAGCTTGTTGTAGTCGTTGCGAAATGGCAGCGTCATGAGATTGCTAGCAGCCGTGAGGTCTTTCTCTGCGGTATCAGGACCGTACGACAGCAGCGCTACCGTGCCCGCTGCGGCGGCTTTGACTGCTTGTAGGCTCGACTCCTGGGTTTGGCGCACCGAACTGTCCTGCCATTTCAAGAATCCCGCACCCAGTGCGAGCAGCAGCGCCAGCCCAGGCAGAACGCTGTAGGCCACAATGCGTTGCCACGCTATGCCGCCCACACGCTTGAGCGGGCTCTTGTTTGATTCGGCATCGTTGGCCGTGTCGTTAGCCGCGGCTTCCGCGGGCATTGTCGAATGCTCCTCACGCGAGCTTCCGGTCGCGGTGGTGTCTTCTTGCGATTGGCGGTGGGCATTGCCGGTGACAGGATCGTCGTTGCCCGATGCCGTGGGCTGCGCTCCGGTCACGGTGATATGCGTATTGGTGGGCGTCACGGCACGAACTCGACGTTGGAGATCTTGGCGCCGTCGGCGATGTTCTGCACGCCGATGCGCATGCGCCACAACCGAGGTGGTTGTTTGGGTGCGCCAGCGCTCGACGTTGTGACCGAGACCGCGACAATAACGTTGGCTTGATCACCGTGCTCGGATTCGATGCCGGCTGCGGTGACGGTGCCCTGCGATTTCGACTGCGCCTGCTTGACTACGTCGATGAACGGCTGTGCCCGTTTCTGGAAGTCGTCATGGAAGGTGCCCGTTGAGGAGTCCACGATGCGTCGCACGTCGGCGTCGACCGCGGTATAACTGATGGTGGTCAAGTTCAATGCAGCCTGCCGGCCCACTGCAACGAATTGGCTGGATCGCTGTTGGGTGTCGTGTGACCGATAGGCGCGATAGCCCAGCCAGCCGCACAAACCTCCGATGGCCATCACGAAACCAAGGCTCACGACCAACGCGGTGCGCACGTTCGGATGGGGCCGCGCTGACGTGGTTTCGGTGCTGGCGGGGGGCTCCTGCTCGGCTTCGTGGCGATCTCCCGCGGTGGACAAATCCGTCAGTGGCCGGTCGGCGAGATCAGCATGCTCTGCCATGTTTTTCCTTCGTTGGTCGCGGCCAGATCAGCCTGGGTGTGGACGTGACCGTCAGGCCCGAGGTAGCTGCCGGTCGCCGGGTCGTACTGCGCAGTGGCGATGGTGGGCGGTGGTGGCGCAGGCGCTGCGGGCGCGCTATCGGGTGGCAGTTGGGGAATGCCCTGACCCGACAGGGTCGCGTTTGGATCGCCCTTCCAGCTGTAGCCGTCGTTGAGGGGCACGTAATCCTCGTCGCTCTCGCACAGCTTGACGGTCGCGGCGCGCTTCCCCGGCCTGGTTACGCATGGATAGTTACGCGCACCACGGACATTGAAGGTCGAGTCCTGTGGAATGCGGCAGTACAGGTCACCGGGCGGGCGGTCCGGAGCGTCTTCGAAGGTGGGCGAGCGCACCTGCTGGGCCGGAAGGTACCCGGTGTTGCACACCGGCGGAAGATTGAGGTTCAGATTGAAGTCCAGATAGGCACCCCGGTAGTCCTGCTTGCTATTCCGATTGGCGGTGCTGATTGCCTGCATGTTTTCCACACCCTTGGGCAGCAGAACCAGGAGCTGCTCGATGCTGGCGTGATAGGTGACGGCGACCTGACCGACGCTCACCAAATTCGCCAGCAGTACGGGTAACGTCGGCTGCAGCCGGTCGAACAATGCTCGCGCCTCGTCGGCGGCCGCTGGGCCCTCGTGCAGTATCCCCTGCACCGCGGAGTCATTGTCCCGCAGTTGCCCGGTGATGACGGCCAAGTGTGCGGCCCAGACCTGCACCGCATCTGATGTATCGGTCTGGGTGTCCAGGATGGGCTTGGTCTGGTCGATGAGTGTCAGTAGCGGATCGAGATTCGCCCGGGCGTCCTTGGCAAGCGAGGTGGACCCCTTGACCAACCGCGAAAGATCGGGACCAAGGCCGCCTACGGCGGTGAAGGACTCATCGATGGCGGTTTTGAGGTTGTCGCGTGGAATTGCTTGCAATCCCACGTTTGTCGCGTCAAGTAGTTCGTTGATGTCCGGCGGCACGGAAGTCCGATTCGCCGGTATCACGTCGCCGTCTTTCAGCGGTGGAGCATCGCCGTTTCGTGGCAATAGTGCGACGTACTGCTCACCGACTGCCGACTGGCTGTGTACCTGCGCGTCAACGTCTGAGGGAATGTCGATGCCCGACTTGAGCGAAAGTACAGCCGCAACGCCGCTGTCTGTGAGGTCCACGCTTGTCACCCGCCCGACCTCGGTTCCGAGATAGGTAACGTTTCCGCTCCGGTAGAGGCCGCCAGCCTCGGGCAGTTGCACGGTCACTGTGTAGAAGCCGGCGCCGATCATGCGCGGCACCCTGATGTAGCCGAAAATCAGTATGGCGCCGGCTATCAGCGCCACCACCACGAGGATCGCCAGTTGGATCCGGATTCGTCTGGTCAAATGCATGTCAGGGCCCTTGGTCCAAACGATAGGGAGCTATCAGCGGGTTGCCGGATGTGTACGGACTGGGCAGCTGACCGATGGTCCTGCCCCATTGCATCTCCAATTCCGTGAGATCACCTTCGAATCGAGTCCCGGTGAACAACCCAGAGTCGATCCGGCTCAGTGTCAGATCGATGATGGCGGTCAGGTTGGCGTAGTCACCGCGAATCCAATTGCCGAGCGTCTCCTTCGGCCAGGGAAAGACCGCCAAGAAGCTCAGGGACCGGGTCAACGCAGGACCGGCGTTGGCCAATGACTCCAGCACCGGACCGATATCCTTGAGTTCTTTGACGAGGTTTTCTTTGGTCTGGATCACGGAGTCAGCGGCCAGCGCGCTGAACTTGCCGAGTTGGTCGAGCGCATCGGCGAGGTTCTGCCGTTGATCCTTGAGGACCGCCAGCCCGTCAGGGATGGTGTGTAGCGCCTTGTCGACGACCGGTTTCTGGTCGGCGAACTGGCCGACCAGATTGTTGAGACTCTCGTTGGCGGCGATGATGTCGTCGCTTTGTGTGTTGACATCGCGGATGAACGTGTCCAGCTGTTGGATCAGGCTTCGCAGGTCGTCTTCACGCCCGGCGAACGCGGTAGCCAGGGCGCGGGTGATGTCCTGAATCTGTCCGATGCCACCGCCGTTGAGTAGTAGTGAAATCGCGGCCAGCGTCTGTTCGGTTGTCGGATACGCGCCCCCTGACGCCAGCGGGATCAGCGAGCCGTCATGGAGTTTTCCTTGCGGTGCCACGTCGGTGGGGGGCGCCAATTCGACGTGCAGCGATCCGAGCAGGCTGGTCTGGCCGATCGTCGCGGTGGCGTTGGCTGGCAGGTCAACGTCTCCGTTGATGGTCATGGTCAGCAGCGCATGCCAGCCCTGCCGCTCGATCTTGGTCACGTTGCCGACCGTGACGTCGCCGGTCCGCACGCGGGAGTTGCGCTCGATATTTTCAACGTCCGGCAGTTGCGCCTGGATGGTGTATGAACGGGGCCCGCCGCCGGCGGTTCCCGGAAGCGGTATCGAGTTGAGCCCGCGCCATCCACACCCGGCCAGCGAGCTGACCGCAACCGCCGCGAGCACGCCCGCGCAGACGCGGACCCAGGCTGGGCGCCAACGCTTTCCGGTCATGAACCGGCTCCCGGCGCGACCATCATTCCTTGTAATCCGTCGGCTGGGTCGGTTTCCCGCGCTTCCGCGGGAAGCGGGGAGGTATCGGCTGCCGGGGGTGGTCCCGCGGCGGGCTGCGCGTCTGGGGCACCCGGGGTCGCACCGGCGGGCGGCGGCGGCACGTAGTCCGGACGCAGCCAATCCTCGCTGTAGGTGATCTCGTTGGGACGGGCGGAAGCTCCCACGAACAGGTTCTCGCCGAGGGGCGGGAAATTGTACTGCCGGTTCTTGATGATGGGCGCCAGGTACTGGACGCACAGCTTCGCGGATTGCTCTGCCCCCAACCGTGACGCCGCCTGGATGGCCGAACAGAGAAACGCGATCGGGTTGGCGAAGTTGTTGACCGCCAGGACGCCGGTGAGCGCGCCTTGGGCTGGCTGGTAAATGTTCAGGAAGTTCTGAAATGCGTTCGGCGTGACGTGCAGGGTCTGCTTGATGTCGTCGAGGCTCTGGGTGATAGCGGTGGAGACGGACGCCAGCTTGTCGCTGGTTGTGCCGACGGCTTCACGGTTGTCGGCCACGAAGCTGCGGACATCACCGACCACATCATTGATGTCGCGCGCTGCGTTGCCGACTTCGTTGGGATCATCGGCCAGCGCCGCGGTAACCGCGGCCATACTCTGGTTGAGTTCTCGCATGAGGTCGGCACTACCTTGTAGCGCGGAAACCAAGATCGACAGGTTTTTGATTGTGCTGAAGATGTCACTGCTGTGGTCGCCGAGCGCCGAAAACGCTTGGGACAGTTTGATCAGCGTGTCGCGGATGTTGGCCCCCTGCCCGCGCAGGTTATCGGCGGCAGTGTTGACGAACTCTCCAAGCGTGCTGGCGCCGCCCGGCTGGGCCGGCTGCAACGCCTCGGTGAGCTTCTGAAGTTGCTGACGGAACTCGTCGAACTCGACGGGAACGGCGGTACGCTCCAACGGAATGACCGCGCCGTTGCGCATCTCGGGCCCACCGGTGTAGGGCGGCGTCAGCTGAATGGCCCGCGCCGTCACCAAAGACGGTGACAGGATGACGGCTTTGGCATCGGCAGGCAATTTCTGTTTGGCGTCGTACCAGAACGTGATCTTGACGCGTTGCGTCTGAGGTTCGATCTTGAGGATCTCGCCGACGGGTACGCCGAGGATGCGGACTTCGTCGCCGACGAAAACACCGTTGCTGTTGTGGAAGTACCCGACGACAGTGGTGCGGTCAACTGCGCCGCTCCACCGCAGCACCACCACGAGCCCGGCGATCAGGACGGCCACCAGCGCGGCCGCGAGCGCGAGCCGCGCGCTGCGAAGCTTGTTCACTGGTGGTTCCCTTCCTGCGGGGGCTGGGCGTCCAGCGGTGGGGCCTCGCCGGGCGCCGGCAGCTGCACCGGGCTAGGCGTGGGTTGCGGCGTCGACTGCTGGTTTGGGGGCGAGGAGGCTGGCGGTCCCGGTGGTGATCCGCCCGGGGGCGGAGCGGGCAGAGGCTCCCGGTAGGGGTAGCAGCCGGTAGGGCCGGGCAGTGGCAGGCCGGTCGGGCCACAGCCCTGCTCGCCGGGCTTGCCGGTGATGGCGTCGGGCAGCGTCAGCCGTGGATCGCCGCCCTGTCCGGTCCGCGGGTACGGGACCGGCAGCGCGGGCGTTCCTGGCTGACCGACCTGCGGATCACTGAGCTGAGATGGCAGCAACACATGGGGATCCAGTCCGAGGTCGGAGAACGCGGCATCGACGAACGGCTGGACGAACTGACCAGGCAGCAGATTAGCGACGTAGGCCTTGAAGAAGGGGCCAGACGACAATGACTCGCCGAGCGACATCGCATAGGCGTTGAGCTTCTTGATGGACTGCTGCACACGTTCTTTGCGGTTATCAACGATCGTCAGAACCCCATTTAACTTATCCAGCGCGGGCCTCAAGGTTTGACGGTTCTCGGCGATGAAGCCCTTGATCTGCTGGCTCAGTGCCGAGATGTTCGTTGAGAGCTCGTCGAGTGCACGGCTTTGACTCTCCAACTGGACGAGTAGAGCGCTCAGGTCGGCGATGATGCTGACGACCTTGTCACTGCGCTCGGATAGCACCGCTGTGGCCTTGTTGGCGTTGGCCAGCAGCTGCCGCAACTGCGCGTCGCGATCGTTGAGCGTTTGTGAGAACCGCGCGACACCTTGCACCGCGGCCTTGATGTCCGGTGGCGTATCGGAAAACGTATTAGACAGCACAGCAAGAGAATCCGACAGTTGGTTGGTGTCAAGACCACTGATGGCCACCGAAATGTCGCCCAGCGCGTCGGGCAGCTGGTATGGGGCCTTGGTCCGCTCAGCCGGAATGGTCTCTACTTGCTGCCCTTCACCTCGCGGCGTGATCTCGAGGAACTTCGCCCCCAATAGGCTTTTGGTCTTGATCGCGGCTTCGGTGCGGTCTCCCAGTGTGACCGGCTTGTCGATACTGAACTTGACCAAAACCCGCGGCCCGTTGAGGGTGATGCTGTTCACCTGACCAACCTGGAAGCCCGAAACCTGTACGGGGGCACCGTTGGTCAAGCCTCCGGCTTCTGTGAAGTACGCCGAGTATTCATGTCGCGAGGCCAAGAAAGGCAAGTCGCGATAGTTCAACGCGCCCAACACCACGCCGGTGATCAGCGCCACACCGACGGCGCCGACCGAGAACGGATTGCGCTCAGAAAAGAACTTCATCGCGGCGCGCACCTTCCGGTGGACTGGCCGGCTACCTTGACATACACGGGCTGGCCACCCTTTCCGTTGAGCTTCAGCACTGCGTCGCACAGATAGAAGCTGAAGAAATCCCCGTAAAGGCCCTCGCGGGAGAGTTTTTGGTAAGTGTCGGGCAGCGTGTTGAGAAGGTTGTCGAAGTAGTCGTGGTCGGCCACGACGATTCCGGCGGCGCGGTCGGTTTCATGAACAACTTTTGTCAGCGGTGGACGGGCCTGGGCGAGCAGATCGGTGATGGAGGCCGCTGATGCGTTGGCGTAGGCGACGGCGTTGCCGATGTCCTGCTTTCGCCCGGCCAGGGTGGCCACCAACTCAGACAGCGATTCCACACCCTTGGCGAACTGGTTGTTCTGGTCGGCCAGTGAGCCAAGGACAGTGTTGAGGTTGGTGATGACTTGCCCGATCAACTGACTGCGGTCGGCCAGTGTGTTGGTCAGTGCTGCGGTCTGTTCGAAGAACGAACTGATCGTCGCGCCCTGCCCCTGGAATGCTTTGATCAATTGGCCCGACAGCGCGTTGACCTGGTCGGGATCCAACGCATGAAACAACGGCCGGAAGCCGCCGATCAGTGCGTCGAGATCCAACGCCGGGGACGTTCGGGCCAGCGGAATGGTGTCGCGCGGCCGAAGTTTCTTGGCGTCGCCGGGACCGTCCTCAAGCGCTAGGTAACGGCCGCCGATCAGGTTGTCGTAACGGATGACGGCCCTGGTTCCCTCTGTCAACACCACCGAGTCATCGGCACTGAATTCGACGACGACAGTGGCGTCACGCTGGATGGAGATGTCCATCACCTTGCCGACCTCCACACCGGCGATACGCACGAACTGACCTTGTTCCAGCCCGCTGACATTGCTGAACATGGCCTTATAGGACTGCGCTTTGTCGAAACGCAGCTGCGCGAAAATCGCCAACAAGGCGAACAAGCCCAGGCCACACACCACCAAGAAGACGGCAAGACGCCAAACGGCTGCTCCGACATGGTCCTTCATGACTGCGGCCTTTCAAGGCGTGAATATGGGTAGGTCGAGCCGATCATGGCGAGGGCACCACGGTTGGAGGTATCGGCGGCATCGGGGTCGGCTGCATCTGCGCCGGGTGGGGCACCACGAAGGGCTCCGATCCGGGTGGCGGAGGGGCCGGCTCCCTCGGCGCACCCGGAGGTGGCGCCGGCGGTAGTCCCGGGTACAGCGGTGTCCCGTCGGGGGCATACAGCTGGGCGCCATACGGTGGCGCGCCGGGATATGGGATCGGTCCCGGCGCGGGTCCACCAGGGTTGCGGATGCTCGGAGGTTCGGGAACCGCGCGCGTGGCCGGGAAGTAGTTGGCATAGCCGGGGAATCCGATGCCAGGGTTTGGTCGCACGTCCAGTCCGGTCCCCCAGCCGGTGTTGGTGACCACGTATCGCACCGGCCAGTTGTTGTCGACGATCGGCAGTGATCCGCACCCTGGCCTGCCGCCAGGTCCGCCCTTGGCCCCGACAATGGGCAGGTTGTCCGGATAGCGGTAGGGGTCATCACCGAGCAGGACGGCGGCATCGACAAGCAGGGTCCTGCCGTTGCCGCCGGCGGCGGCATAGCCGTCGTGATCGAGCAACCATTTCGACCCGACCAGCATGCAAGTCAGCTCTGGGTTGTACTTCAACAACAAGCCGGTCGTCGGCTCGAGCACGCTTACAGTGTTGACCAGGTTGTCTTTGCTGGCGCCGAGAAGATCGACGCCGCTGCGCGAAAACCCGACGACACTGGTTAGCAACGCATCCAACGCCGCGGCATTGCTGCTAATCGTGGTGCTGGTGGTGCTGGCCGCGTCTAGTACCTTCAAAATGTCTTGAGCCGCAAGCGCGTAGGTGTCGCTGAATCCTTTCAGCGCCTGCCAGTCGGCCCGGATGGTTTCGGCTCGTGGGTTGATCGCCAGCAGTACCTGGTTTGCGTCGGTGGTCGCTTCGCCGATCGTCAGTCCTTGCCCGCGCAGGGCGTCGGCCAGTGCGGATAGCACGGCGTTGAGCTTCGCGGGGTCGATCTGACGCAGCACTCCGACCAGGTTCTGGAAGACGGTGTTGACCTCGGTGCTGACGTTTTCCGATTTGATCGTCTGCCCGGCGGCCAGCCGTTTCGTGCTGGGATCGCTTGGGTAGATCAGATCGACGTATTTGGCACCGAACGCGGTCGTGGCCCGGATCCGTGCCTGCACGTTGGCCGGGATGTATCTAATCTGATCGGGGTCGATCTGCAATTGCAGGCTCACGGGGCTGCGGCCACCGACGATCTGGCTGACTCGGCCAACCTGCACGCCGCGCATTTTGACTTTGCCGCCGGACTCCATCACTAGGCCCGCCCGGTCCGAGGTCAAGGTTACTGGCACATAGGTTTTCAAGGTCCCGGAGAACAGCATCGCCGTCAGTGTGGCGATGCTGACGATCAATGCCACCAGGATCAGCGACCACCACCGCGGGTGCAGGCGCTGTACGAAGGAATCCGATGCCATCGTCGGCTACCCGGACAGATTGAAGTTGCCGGATTGGCCATACACCGACAACGCGATAGCCAGCACCACGAAGGCCGCAACGATCAGGGACGTACGCACCGCACGGCCGACCGCCTCGCCGACGCCCGCTGGTCCGCCGGAGGCAGTGAAGCCGTAATAGGTATGAACGAGCATGATGCTCAGCGCCATCGAAATGGCCGTGAAGAACGACCAGATCAGGTCGGTTGAACTCAAAAACGTGTTGAAGTAATGGTCGTAAACACCCGTGGACTGGCCGTAAATGGCGGTCGTGCCGAGCCGGGCTGCCAGAAACGCCATCAGCACCGCTACGCAGTACAGCGGTATTACCACGACCACCCCGGCGATCACTCGGGTGGACGCCAAATAGGCGATCGAACGGATGCCCATTACCTCCAGGGCGTCGATCTCTTCGGCGATCCTCATCGCACCCAACTGAGCAGTGGCACCCGCGCCGATGGTGGCGGCCAGGCCGATCCCGGCCACGGCTGGGGCGATGATCCGCACATTGACATACGCGGAGAGAAACCCCGTAAGGGCCTCCACCCCAATGCCGGATAACTGGTTGTAACCCTGTACGGCGATGATCGCTCCGGTGGACAACGTCAGAAATCCGACGATGACTACTGTGCCTCCGATCACCGCCAACGCTCCGCTTCCCAGGCTCATCTGAGCGCTCAGGCGCAGTATCTCCGTGCGGTAACGGACGAAGGCCACCCGGATCTCACCGATCGTCTGGGCATAGAACGCCATCTGGGCGCCAACTCGATCCCAGCTGTCTGACCAGCCGCGAACATGCTGAGTGAGCCGCGGAAACCGCTGGCGCACCACCGATCCCGCGCTCATTTCGGCCCGACGAAGAACACGGCGGTCGCGATGATGTTGATCACGAACAACGCCATGAATGAATACACGACAGTCTCGTTGACCGCGTTGCCGACCCCTTGCGGGCCACCTCCGACCGAAATGCCCTTGTAGCAGGCGATCAGGCCTGCCGCCATTCCGAACAGCGCCCCCTTGACGACGCCCAAGATCACTTCCGGCAATCCGGTGAGCAGCGTCGTACCCGCAGCAAATGCACCAGGGGTGACATGTTGGACGAACACCGAGAAGAAGAACGCACCCGTCAGGCCGACGACCGACACCAGCGACACCAGCGACGCTGCGACGACCGTAGCGGCCAACACCCGTGGAACGACCAAACTCTGGATCGGATTGATGCCGAGAACCCGCAGTGCGTCGAGTTCCTCGCGAATGGTGCGGGCACCCAGATCCGCGCACATCGCGGTTGCCCCCGCGCCCGCGACGACGAGAACTGTGACCACCGGCCCGATCTGGGTGATCGCGGCGGTGGCCGCGCCAGTGCCCGAGAGGTCGGCGGCGCCGAATTCGACCAACAAGATGTTCAGTGTGAAGACCGTCAGCACGGTGAACGGAATCGTCAGCATCAGGGTGGGCACGATAGACACCCGCGCCACAAACCACGTCTGTAGGAGCAACTCCCGCCATGCGAAGGGCGGCCGGAACATCAACATGAACGCGTCCAGCGACATCGCGAAGAAGTCGCCGACCGCGCGGACCGGCTTGGTCGCGGAATCAGCGTTCAATGCCGCCATGTCCTGTGGTCATACACCGAGTACATGTGTGCTGAACCCTCCGTGATCTGCTATCCGAGAATATGTTAGTTAACGCTCCCTCACACTGTGACCGGTGCCACACTAGAGCCATGGGGAGAAAGCGTCAATAGCTCGACCGCTTCTTGTCGCCGCAGGGAGTGCACTGTGCGACACATCACGGACATATGTCTTACTATGCGAATCCTCTGGTACGGGAGCATAGGTCAGCGCAGGAAGGCTTTGGACGGAAACTCGAATCGGACAACCGCGGTGGCGTCGAGGCCTGACAATTTCGCATTGCTAGATTTCGGCACGAAGACAACATCGACTGCCCTAGAAGAGCCGGGTCGCGTCCGTCATATAGTTAACGAGCGTTGCCATCCGCATGTGCGCGCCGGGCAGAGGTGTCAGGTGCGTCAACGACCGTTAGCATATGTGAGCGGCGCCATGACCTTGGATTGAGGAGGGATAATCGCGGAACAATCCCGGTGAATAGCCAGGTCCTGCGACTCGGGACCGCTGGCCGGGGCGTGGTCGGCCGATGCCGACCGTGAGGGATCGTTTACCCATTGCCGTGACGACTTGTAAAGTCCTGAGTCGACCGCCACGTTCGCACGGCAGGAGTCAGGTACGTCATGAGAATCAATGGCAGCATGCGGCACGGCACTGTTGGGGTTCTGACGGCCGTCATTATCGTAGCCGCCGGCGGCCTCACTCATTCTGCGCCGGCATACGCTGACAACAAGCGCCTCAACGACAGCGTTCTCGCCAATGTCTACACCGTGCAGCACCGGGCGGGCTGCACCAACGACCTGAAGGTGAGTCCGCAATTGCGGCTCGCAGCGCAGTGGCACGCCGGCGATCTGCTCAGCGATCGCGCCTTGGACGGTGACGTCGGCTCCGACGGTTCCACCCCTGCGACGCGCGCCACCGCGGCCGGATTCGTCGGCGACGTCGCTGAAACCGTGGCCGGTAATCCGGTGTTGGCGATCAGCGGTATCGAGCTGATCAACCAGTGGTACTACAACCCCGCGTATCTGGCGATCATGGCGAACTGCTCCTACGCCCAGATCGGAGTGTGGTCAGAGAACAGCCTCGACCGCACGGTCGTCGTTGCCGTCTATGGTGCGCCTGCGTGATCATCGGATTCGGTGTAGCGGCTGTCCCACTGGCGGCAGTGGGCGCCCTTGTCACAACCCTGATTTGCAGCGCGGTCGCGCATGCGGACTCGGTTGCCTATCTGACGAACGTCACCGTCGCACCCGGCTATAACTTTCCCAACGCTGAGGCTGCCTTGGCGTATGGAAACGCGATCTGCGAGACAGTGGGCATGGGTGCGACGTACGCCGACATCATGGAAGGTGTCCAGCGCGACTTCGCCAGCTCCGATGAATTTCAACACTCGTACCTCGTCACCCAAGCCGTAGGTGAGTTGTGCCCAGCGCAGATCTGGCGGCTACGGCAGTCGGCGGACGGTTACCGCCCCGTGTCCGCACCATAGGCGCCGCACATGACGAGTTTGGAGTCGCAGAAGGCCATCAGAGAGGACGACGGTACACCAATGAGCCAAAGCGGAAATTCTGGAGCCGCGTTGATGCTTGCGCGAATTGCCGGCGGCGTAATAGCCGATCGGCTGGGGATCGGCCGGACGTGCGATTCGACGACTCGGATCCCCGCTCGCGCCGAGGACATAAGCCCTCACTGGTTGACGGAGGCCCTGTGCGCCAGTGTGCTCGGCGCACACGTCGTCGACAGCGAGGTACTGGGAGGTAGCGACGGGACTAGCTCGCGCCGCGCGATCTCAGTGCGTTACAACCGAATCGGCGTTGACGCCGGACTCCCCACCCGCGTGTTTGCCAAGGCCGCCGTGTCACTCTCGTCGCGTGCACTGCTCGGACTCACCGGCGTCACGCGGGGTGAGGCAATCTTCTTCAACGAGCTCAGGCCCCACGTCAAACTACGAAGTCCCACCGGGTACTTCGCGGCAGCCGATCCTAGTAACGGGCGCTCGATCGTGCTGATGGAGGACCTCGCCGTGCAAGGCTGGACCTCCCCGGATCCCATGCAGGACCGCATCGGTGAGCGGGACGCGATCGACATGACTGAGCAGATGGCGACCTACCACGCCGCTTTCTGGGATGGCAGGCAAGCCGGCACCGCGTTCAAACAGCTGCCGACTCCTCTGCAATTTCAAAACAACGTCAACCGATTGCCGGGCTTCGTCCGGCAGTTCCACCGCGGCCTGCGGCGGTCCCGAGAGCTGCTGCCTGCGGCACTGTGGGCACAACGCGACCGACTCTGGCCGGCGTTCATGCGTTCTCTGGAAATCAGCAGCGCAGGCACCCCCACCCTTCTTCACCAGGATCTGCACCAGGGCAATTGGCTTCGCGATCCCGATGGCCGGATGGGGCTCTATGACTGGCAGTGCGTTGCTCGCGGTAGCTGTGCCCTCGACATGTCCTATGCCCTGATCGCAACGCTTGACACCGAATCGCGGCTCTCGTGGCAACACGATTTGGTCCGGACCTATCTTGACGAGCTTGCCAAGCACGGAGTCACGGACGCACCGACGTTCGATGAGGCATGGCTGGACGTCCGGCGCCAGACCCTGCATGCCCTTTGTCTTTGGAATCTGCACAAATGGTCAACTGCGGTTCGCCCCCGAACTGCAACCGCGTGACTACACGCCGCGGTCAATCGAGCGGATAGGACGTGCGGTCGAGGACATGCAGACGCTCGAGGCGCTCGTGTAATAACCAGGCGCCACGATGCACGGGCGATTCCGCTCTAGTGCGAACGGCCTTAGGGCTAGACGATCGCCGGCACTCAAAGAACGTGCCGCCGGTGAGCAGAGTGTCAACTCTATACGTCAAGGGTGCACCACCTAAAATCGGAGTCTGCCGCGTCGAGAAGCTGTTGAGCGCAGCCGTTCAAACGGCAAACGAGTCCACTTCGGCCGCGATACGACGCCAAAGTCATTGCTGGGAATGGGTTTCGGCTGATCAGCACGTATGTTGACGATCGACATCTCCAAAGCGGCTTAGCTCCAATGCTCTTGACCTCCTGTTGATCGAGTTGGTCGTCACCACTGTCATCGCGATGATCCAGATCAAGAACACGACGAGGGGCACCCACAGCGCCAGCAGACCATCGAACGCGAAAATCCCACGCTTGAAGAACATAATCAGACCCGCCGGAATGGACAGGAAGGCGACCCAAAAGTTGAGATACGCCGCCCAGCGTGGGAGTGCTGGGACGTCGTTGTCGTCAAGAAGGATCGCAGCGCCGATCACGACGTACCACAGACTGAACGGCGCCCACGTGAAGAGAAACAAGAACCACCCGAAGTCATTGAGCATTCGGGTGATATCTGGTGACGTCTCGCTGGGCCGAAACGCGGCGACAGCCCACACCATCATGGTGAAGACAGTGACCACTGCGCCGAGGGAGGCGAACGCCACCTGACCATAGGTGAGGATTGGGACCGCACCCTCCGATGCCCTGAATTGGACGGCGATCGCGATACCGAACGGGATCACCAGTGGCATAGCGATACTGCTGACGAACAGCCCTAGGCGGATCGTCGTCGTGTGCATGACATACCAGTCGGCGACCTGCTGTGCGCTGGCGGTGGGTGCGATCGGGGGAAGATACCTTGCCAGCACCACCCATCCGATGAGGAAGAGCAGAACAGCGAGCGGCCCGCACCCGATGAAGGCTAGTTGCACACGCCTCGTTTGCATTTGTGGTGTTTCCCTTCTTCATTACCCGTGTGGTCGATCACCACATGGTGATTGCAATGACAGCTATTCCTGTGCATGCGCTCCACCCGGCGAACAACAGGCGCAGCACCGCCGGTGCGTCTCTCAGTTCCATGAACTGCCACCCGATCGCGGTTACCTTGACGAAGGCGACACCCAGCACAATCGCAGACATGGCCTCGGACTCCTGTAGCCCTCGGCCCGCTCCGAACCCCCACGACACAAGGGTCGCCACGACCAGTGCGCTCCACAGCGGGACGTATCGAAGAGTTGCGGATTCCCTCATGCCGGTCAACGGACGAGGTAGAGCAGAGGGAACAAGACGACCCACAACAAGTCGACCATGTGCCAATAACATCCGGCCCCCTCGATAGCTGCGTATCGGCCTTTCGAAATGTGCGATCGCCGCACTGCCACGATGACAAGTCCGAGGAAGACGAGGCCCAGGGTGAGATGAAGAAGGTGGACTCCGGTCAGGATGAAGTAGTACTGCCAGAAGTCGCTGGCCGCCAACGTGACTCCGCTGGACAAGGCCGTGCTGTATTCGATGTACTTCACTGCGCAGAAACCGATTCCGCATGCGAAGGCGCCGGCGAAAAACCGTCCGGCCAGCGCCCCCGTAGTCGTGCGCACTGCCCGGACTCCCAGCACGACCAGAAGCGAGCTCGTCAGCAGGAGCACGGTATTGAGGGCACCGAGCGGCTGGCTGAGATGCGATTGCGATGCGAGAAATTCCCCGGCGCTGCTCCGCCTGGCGACGGAGTACGCACCGAAGATGAGCGCGAACACGGTCATGTCACCAAGGATGAACACCCACATCCCTGGCTCGCCGGGTACATGACCCTGGCGATGACTCACGGATATGGGGGGCGGTCGCTCACTGGGGCGTGGCACGACTGTCATGGTCACTCGCCGATCAACATCGTCGCACCGCCTACCCTTTACCAGACGACATTACTGTCATAGGTTATCGATCGTTAACATCCTCTGTCCAACGTTTCCGGAAACCCACCTGTAGGAATTGGCGAGTCTCGACCAAGACCTGCGCTCGGTCCGGCCTCGCAGTTGGTTAAACAGTTGCTATTCGGATCCGCGGCGGCCGGGGTGAGCACCCGTGAGCCGCGGAGCAACCCCGTCGGAGCACCATCATCCGAGTGCGAGCTCCGGAGGCCGGCAGTCCACATTGACAATTAACGATGGTTCACGCATAGTCGGTTTTTACCAGGCAGCGATGCTCCCCTACCGTGTTGCAGGCATCGCCGAAAGCGAGGGGTCGATGTTGCGCTTCCCTGTGGACAAGCTTCGCCAAGCTTCGGATCTGGCGCGGGGCATGACAGTGCTCATGCGCCGCGGAATGGTGGATCCGCGCCGCCCGGACTTGGTGTGGAGGTCGGCCCGCGACATGCGCGCCTATGGCGGCGTCACCGCGGCGGTGCTGCAAGGTGTCCGTGACAACGGGCCGGCCACCGCGATCATCGATGAAGTCGGTCCCTTGAGCTTTCAGGAACTCGAGCAGCAGTCCAATGCGCTCGCTCGCGGCCTTCTCGCGTCGGGCATCCACGAGGGCGACGTCGTGGCGCTCCTGGCCCGCGACCACCGTGGTCTGGTCTTGTCGATGCTTGCGACCGGAAAGATCGGCGCTCGATTGCTGTTGATGAACACCGGATTTGCGAAACTGCAGTTCGCTGATGTCGCTGTGCGCGAGAAGGCCACCGTCGTGCTGCACGACAGCGAATTCATTGACCTACTCGACGTGATACCCGACACGATTCCGCGGATCCTCACCTGGTGTGATGACGACACCGCGCTGAGCCCTGACATGGTCACGATCGACTCGCTGATCGCGGCACAGCGCACCGACGAGCTGCCACCCCCCGGCCGACCCGGCGGACTGATATTGCTCACCAGCGGCACCACCGGTACACCCAAAGGCGCTCCCCGGGACAACGTTTCACCGATGTTGTCAGCGCAACTGCTCGACAGAGTTCCGACCCCGCAGCGCGAGACGATCGTGGTCGCCGCCCCCATCTTCCACGGAACCGGACTCGGACAGTTCATCCTCGGCCTCGCGCTGGGAAACACGGTCGTTCTGCAAAGACGCTTCAATCCCGAAGTGACACTGGCCAATGTGGCCAGCAATCGAGCGAGCTGCCTCGTCGTCGTGCCTACCATGCTGCAGCGGATCATCGACCTGGGACCCGACGTCCTTGCCAAGTACGACACCTCGACACTTCGCATCATCTTCGTGGCGGGTTCATCACTGCCGCCAAGCCTGTGCCTGCGTGCGCGCGAAGTCTTCGGCGATGTCCTCTACAACATGTACGGATCTACCGAGGTCGCAGTGGCTGCCATCGCAACCCCGCGCGACCTGCGCAAAGCGCCGGGCACCGTGGGGAAGCCGGTTCTGGCATGCAGAGTCGAACTCTACGATGCCAACCGAAACAAGATCACCACCCCGAACACGATCGGCACGGTCTTCGTTTCCAGCTCAACGAGTTTCAAGGGCTACACCGATGGTCGTCACAAGGAGATCGTCAATGGCCTGCTGTGTAGCAACGACATCGGACACTTCGACGACAGCGGCCTGCTCTTCATCGACGGCCGCGACGACGACATGATCGTCTCCGGCGGTGAGAACGTGTACCCGCTCGAGGTGGAGAACCTGCTCGCAGCCCGCGACGATGTCTACGAAGCAGCCGTAGTGGGCGTCGACGACGACGACTTCGGAAAGCGATTACGCGCCTACATTGTTTCTGCGCCGAACGCCGCCCGCGATGCCCAAGAAATCAAGACCTACGTCAAGACCAACCTCGCCAGGTTCAAAGTTCCCCGCGACGTCTACTTCGTCGAGGAACTCCCCCGCAATACGACAGGCAAGTTACTCCGAAACGCGCTGGACACACTCGATGTGGAGCGCGGCGACCGCCCGTAGTGCTTAGTTGCCGGTACTCCCCCACTGTCGGTCCTCACGTCGCAATGACTCTCCGAACGGTCCCATTACCCAAACTACTGGGGTGAAGCACCTTTCATCCTGTCTTTCGTCGCGGAGCTGCCGGCCGCTCGGCTCGTGGTTCAGCCAAAAACCAACGTCTCATCGACAATTCGCGACTTCTCAAGGATCTCCCGAAGCGATGGATAGCGGCCGAAGAGCTCAGCGTGGGCAAGCTGGTAATTCTCGATGAGGCCCCAATTACGCGGCCAGTTCTCGGTATAGTTCCAACTCTTCACGATCTTCTTGTCCCTGTTGGCGATTGAGGTCACGGTGCCATAAGTATGAAGTGGCCAATCGAAGGAGCCGTGCTGGTCGCAGTGGAGTTCGAATGTTTTGCCCTGCGTCAGCTTGACGTGCTCCATGGTGCCGTTGTCATTGCGGCTGATTTCCAGCCGTGCATCGGAGCGGGCCTGACTACGTCCGTCGACGAAGTGGTGCGCGATCGTGTAGTCAGTGGCCGGCTTGCCGCGCATCGCGAATCCGCCCTCCAGTGAGCCGTCGTCGTACTCCACGAGCCAGTCCATCCAGTATTCCTCGAGAAGACTCGTGAACTGGATCTCCTGGAATGACTTGTCGGGCTGGCTGTACATGTGACTGTCGTGAAATATCCCCTCCACTGGCTCGCCATCGATTGTCCCGGATATCTTCGCCAGGTGATCCCGCAGGATGATGGGATATTCGAAGAGATCCTGTTTGGGCACATACAAGCTGAACGCCTGGCCTAGGCGCTCGGCCCGTAGATCGATGCGCCCGTTGGCATCACGCCAGTGGTATCCGACTGTGTCCAGCTCGTAGCGGAATGTTTCGCCTTCGTAGACGATGGAGTTCTCGCCGTAGGTGGACCAAAACGGCTCGACGGCGGGCTGTTCCCGGAAAGGGATCGCTAGCGAGCCAGTGGCGTCGAGTTCATCAGTGCCACGGTACGTGCCGAAGTTCATCGACGACCGCTTGTCGGGATGGGGTAGGCCGCGCATGAGGTTGTATCGCGCGCCCGACTCACTGGTGAGCAGAGCATAGAAACAGATGTGTACCACGCCCATGTTGTCACGCGGCGAGTGATCCAAGCGCAGCGATTCCAGAGTTACTGGTTCCAAGTAGGTGTAGTACTGCATACCGTGCATAGGTGCTTCCTCGAGGTAGATGGTGCGCTGACGACTCAAGGCCGGTCGCTGTTGATCGCTGCCCGCGGGGTCAGTGCACCGCCGCCTCCTAGTGCGATCCGGCACCCTGGTGTTTATGGCGCCCTGAGTTACTCATTCTGCTTCATTCGACATCGATATGTCAACGATCGTTATCGGTTAGGGTGGGTCCTATCCCACAGCGCAGCTCGTTTGACGGTGAGTGAGAGCCTTTCCACTGGTCACCCCGCCGGACGGCGGTCCAGCAGCCATCTCGCCTGCACGTAAACGTTCGTTAATTGCTCCACTCGACTCAACTCGCCAGACGGCAAGCGTACTCATCGGAGTCTCTGGGGGACAGAAGGATTCGCGATGCACGCAACGCGTTCGCGGTTGTGGCCCTGGCGTGGCTCGCGTGCTGCACCGGCGAGGATCCCGCTACCGGTCACGTGAATATCCATTCACGTTTGTCACAACGTGGGTCGCCACTGCACGCGATCAACCCACTGGTCGCATACCGAGTCAGCGGCGCGCCAAGCGCCCAACATGATGTTGCTGACGCATTCCTGCGGTGGACGGCGGCCAAATGGCCCCGCCGTTGGACCCCTTCTAACCGGCTTAGATACTGTTGGGGCGCACCGCTTGACGCACTCGCTTCGCGAAACAGCGTCGGCATTTAATTTGCTAGAGCTGGCGCCATGCCCATCAGCAGCATCGCTAAACCCCGGCGGGCCGCGACTAGGCGTCACGCGTTGCCGCTCATGCCCGACGGCTGAGCCGTGTTAGAATGCGTTTGCAATCTGCTGGGTTTCACGCGTGCAACGCGGCCAACATGCTGCTGTCGGAGGAGATTTCGGTGCCGAGAAAAGCGTCAACACGCGCAGATCAAATACTTGGCGTGGCGACCAATCTGTTCTTCGAGAAGGGCTACGGGCACGTCGGCGTCGATGAGATCGGTGTCGCCGCAGGACTATCGGGTCCCGCGATCTACCGGCACTTCAAGGGCAAAGGGGAAATCCTCGCGGCGCTGTTCGACCAGGCGATCGACGGTCTGCTCAGTGTCGTCGGCACGGCGACCGACGACCCACATCTCGACCTTGCACTGCGGGTCCGCGCGCACGCGGGATACGTACTCACCCAGAGCAAGTTGGCCAGCGTCTGGATTCGGGAGGGTCGCTCGCTGTCGCGAGATCACCGCAACCGTCTGCGTCGCCGCGAGCGCAACTACATCGACCAGTGGATCGAGCTAATCGGACGGTGTTATCCAGAGTTATCACCTGCGGAGTGCGAGGTGGCTGCCCTCACAGCGTTGGGGACATTGAACTCACTGCCGACGTGGCCCCGCCAGGCCAGCGCCGAGCAGCTTGAGAATGCATTCACCGAGTTCGTCATCAGTGGTCTGGATCGGCTGGGGCGCGGCGACTGGGCAGACTCGGCGGTCGCGGTCTAACCACTCCACTCCGGCGCTGCTCGCGGCTTCTTTCGCGGTTGGCCGTCGGCTGTCAGTGCCGATGAAGGGCTCCGGCGAGGGCCGCGATGTTCTCGGCAGTGGCGGTGTAGCCGGGGAAGTAGACGCACACGCGCTCGGCGACATCACCGAATCGGCGGGCAATTTCATCGGCGCACTGCTGCGGCGTGCCCCGCACGGCCAACGTGCTCAGCATTGTGTCGTCGATCAGTTCCGTCATCGCGGCGATGTCCATACGTTTGGACAGTTCGTTGAGCTTGGGCTGCAGACCGCCCCACCCCTCGATCTCCAGCACCGACGCATACGCTGGGGTTGAACCATAAAAGCCCAGCAACGCGCGCACCCCCCAGGTCGCCCCGGCGAGCTCTTGTTCCGTCGTGCCGACGGCGACGATGACCTGCGGCACGATGTCGAACTCGTCACGTGTTCGCCCGCTGCACGCCAACCCCTTATCCACTGCCGGCAGTGTCCGCTCCCGGAAGTGGCGCACCGAGTGAAACGGCATCACCAACAGTCCGTCGGCGACCTCGGCGGCGGTGCGCGTCATCAGCGGACCTAGTGCACCGAGGTAGATCGGCGGCAGACCGAACGGATGCGGGCCCGGGTTGAAGTTGGGTGTCATCAGTGTGTGGCTGGTGAATTCGCCCCGGAAGTTCAGCCGGGTGCCGTCCTGCCATGATGTGTAGATGGCCTTGATGGCCAGGATGGTTTCGCGCATCCTGGCTGCAGGATGACTCCACGTGCTGCCGTAGCGCTTCTCGATATGGGTGCGAACTTGAGAACCCAAACCGAGACGGAAACGGCCGCCGGACATCAGTTGCAGATCGTAAGCCGCATGCGCCAGGTGCAGCGGGCTTCGCGGCGGCGCGATGGCGACATTGGTCATCAACTCGACCTCGGAGTTTGACGACGCGGTCGCGAGTGGGAGAAACACATCGTGGGGGCCCTCAAACGTGAACAGGCCGTCCACGCCGCAGCCGGCCAATTCCTGCGCCCGTTGCCCGGCCTGGTCCGGTCGACCGTCGAGTTGGATGTGTATCTGCATCTGACGTTCCTTTCAGACCCGCTCGATCAACGTGGCGGTGCCCAGTCCTCCGCCACAGCACATGGTGACCAGTCCGCGCTCCAGATCCTGGTCTTCGAGGATGTGAAGCAGGGTGGTCATCAGGCGAGCGCCACTGGCGCCGACGGGATGGCCCAGGGCAATCGCACCGCCGCGCACGTTGACCCGGTCGGGATCGACCTTGTGGGCGCGCTCCCATGCGAGCACTACCGGCGCGAACGCCTCGTTACATTCGAATCGGTCGATATCGTTGATCGACAGGTGGTTTCGTTCCAGGATCTTCGCGGTGGCCGGGATCGGCCCCTCCAACATCTTGACCGGATCGACGCCAATAGCGACCTGGTCGACAACGCGGGCGCGCACACGAAGGCCGTTGCGTTCGGCGGTGGCTCGCTCCGCCAGCAGAACGGCGGCGGCGCCGTCGCTGATCTGCGATGAACTACCCGCGGTGATGCGTCCACCGTCGGCCTCGGAACGAAAGACCGTCTTGAGCGAACCGAGCGTATCGACGGTCGTGTCGCCGCGGATTCCTTGATCGTGGGCCACATCGAACCGGCTCGATCCGTTCGTACCGGTGATCGGCACGATTTCCCTCTCAAACTCCCCCGCATCGGTTGCGCGTGCAGCTTTGACGTGAGATCCGGCGGAGAATTCGTCGAGGTCGTGGCGGGTGAGATCCCAGTCGTCAGCGATCATCTCCGCGCCCTCGCCTTGCCCCACAAACGGATACCGGTCCAGGAATGCCTGCGTGAAGGCCCGACCCCACTGCTGTTGGACCGCCTCGGCATCGCCGAACGAAATCGCGCTCATCATCTCCACACCCGCGCCGATCCCGATGTCATAGACCCCGGCCGCGATGGCGGCCGCGATCCCGTTGATCGCCTGCTGGCCGCTGCCACAGGCGCGGTCCACCATGGTCGCCGGTGTCTCCTTGGGAAAGCCATGGGCCAGCCACGCCGTACGCGCGATGTTGTATTGCTGCACCCCGAATTGGTGCACACAACCCGAGACCACATCGCCGACGTCGCCGGGGTCGACGCCACTGCGATCGATCAGCGCTGCAAACAAGGCGGCGAGTAGATCGGTGGGGTGGTTTTCCCGTAGCCACCCTTTCTCCTTGTGCCCCCGCGCAATTGGCGTGCGCACGGCCTCCACGAGAACGACTTCGCGTCCTGACCTCGTCATTGCCCTGTCTTCCCTTCTCGCTGCGCCCACACCGCGCCGTTTCATTGCGGCCGATCATAGTGAACGTTCGTTAACGCTGCTGGCGACTCTACCAGACCGTGAGCGCCCCAATGTCTGTCGTCACACGCGCTCGATGATGGTGGCTGTGGCCATGCCTGCGCCCGTGCACATGGTTACCAGCGCGGTCGACAAGTCGCGGCGCTCCAATTCGTCGAGGACGGTTTGGATCAGGATCGGACCCGAAGCGCCGATCGGATGGCCCAGAGCGATGGCGCCGCCGTTGACGTTAACCCGTTCGGCGTCCAGCATCAGGTCGCGCTCTGCCTTGAGCACCACCGCGGCGAAGGCCTCGTTGATCTCCCACAGGTCGATGTCGGACACACTCATGCGCGCGGCGGCGAGGCACTTGCGGGACGCGTCGGCAGGCGCGGTGAGCATGATGACGGGTTCGGCGCCGGCAACCGCGGTCATGACGACCCGCGCACGCGCCGCCAGCTCCCGGCGCTGCGCGAACTCTGGCGAGGCCAACAACATGGCGGCGGCACCGTCGACCACGCCAGCGGAGTTGCCGGCATGGTGCACATGCCTGATCGGGTCGGCCTCGGGGTAGCGGCGCCGTGCCATGGCGTCGAAGCTGTCGGGATACCCGTCGGCGGTCACGGCACCTAGCCGCTCGAACGACGGGCGCAGCGCTGCGAGGTCGGTCAGCGTGGTGTTGGGTCGCAGATGCTCATCGTGGTCGAGCGCGATCTCGTTGTCGGCGTTGACTATTGCGATGATGCTCGCGTCGAACCGGTCGTCTTTGGCCGCTGCGGCGGCCCGTCGATGACTGCGCAGGGCATATCCGTCGACGTCGTCGCGGCTGTAACCCTCTAGCGTCGCGATCAGATCTGCTGAGATGCCCTGCGGCACTAGCGGATGCCGAGTCAGAAGGTCGGGGTTGTTGGCGTCGAAACGGGGAACCGTGCCGGTCAGCCTCGACATCGACTCGACTCCGCCGGCGACAACAGCGTCCTGATGTCCTGCGCTGATCGCGGTGGCTGCGTGGGTGACGGCCTGTTGACCCGAGCCGCAATAGCGGTTGACCGTGACTGCGGGGACCGACACCGGCCACCCGGCGGCCAGAACAGACAGCCGCCCGATGCACATCCCGTGGTCGCCTTCACCGCTTGCGTTGCCGATCTGCACGTCGTCGACGTCGGCGGGGTCGATTCCGACTCGCCGGCACAGGGCATTGAGCACCTGGGCGAGCAGTTCCTGGGGGTGCAGATCGTGCAGCGCCCCCGTCGCCTTGCCCTTTCCGCGCGGAGAACGAACCGCGTCGATGATCAACGCTTCAGGCATCGCAGGCCTTCTCCGTTCAGGTGAGTGTGAGGCTTAGTCGGCGACAGTGATGGCCCGCTCCGGGCAGGTCTGGGCTGCATTGCGGGCGGCCTCGGCGAGGTCGGCTGGCACCTCGGAGACGAGGACGCTGGCGTGGCCGTCGTCAGCGATGTCGAAGAGGTCTGGGGCGCACACCGTGCACAGGCCATGTCCCTGACAAAGCCCTGGATCTACGCTGACTTTCACCCCGTCACGTCCGGGCGACGCGCAGGCGGCATGAAAGTCGGCGCACGTTGTGGATGAGATTGCCGGTCACCAGGTCAACTTCACCGGCTTCGAACCGCTCGACCTTGGCGGCGAACTCGGCGAACACGGCCCGCAGCTGACGACGAGCGATGAAGGCGCCCATACAGAAGTGGGGTCCGCCGCCGCCGAATCCCAGATGCTCGTTGGGTTTACGCGTGATGTCGAACGTCCACGGGTTTTCGAACACCTCTTCGTCGCGGTTGGCCGACCCGTAGAACATTACGACGCGCTCTCCCGTGTGGATCAGCTGATCGCGGATGTAGGTGTCCTCGGTAGCGGTCCGCCGAAACAGATGCACTGGCGAGGCCCATCGGATCATTTCTTCGACCGCGGAATCGAGATACTGCCCCGGGTCGGATTTGAGCAGCTCCCACTGCTCTGGAAAATCGGAGAACGCCTTGATCGCGTGGGTGATGGTGTTGCGCGTGGTGTCGTTGCCCGCGACCGCCAGCAGCGTGAAGAACGAGGCGATCTCGTTCTCGGTGAGTGACTCGCCATCGACCTCGGCGTGCACCAGCGCGGTCATGAGGTCGTCTGCTGGATGCTCGCGCCGGTCGGCTGCAAGGGTTTTCGCCATCTCGTGCAGGGTGGCTACCCCGCCCATCAAGACGGTCATGGGTTCGTCTTCGGCTCCGACGAACTCGTCGTCGTTGATGGCGACCAGGAGGTTGGCCGCCTCATGCATCTTGACACGCTCTTCATCGGGGACACCGACCATCTCTGAGATCGTCCACAGCGGCAGGCGCATCGAAACCTGTCTGACCACTTCGATGTCGGTCGCGCTCACCGCCTCATCGACGATCCTGACGGCCTGATCCCCGATCTGGCCTTCGATCTTCTTGACCTGCGCTGGAGTGAACGCGCGGCTGACCAGCCCCCGAAGTCGTGCATGCATCGGCGCGTCGGCGGGCAGGAAACCGGCGACGATCTGGTACAGCTCTGCGGGCGCGTCGTCGAGCACCACGCCTTGGCCCGAGCAGAACAACTCGGGGTGGCGGCTGACGTGGCGGACGTCCTCGTGCCGCACGATGGCCCAGTATCCCTGCTGCGCGGGCAACAAGGACATCTCGGGCGGCCGCTGGAAAGTCAGCTGTGTGGACTCGCGCAGGATGCGAAACGACTCGTCACGCTCGCGCTGGGTGCAGGCCCAGAAGGAGCGTGCGGACAGATCGGGAAAGCTGTCGCTGCCGGATCGGCCGGGGCGGTCATCAACGTTGGTGTTGCCCATCGTGTCCTCAATCGCGTCGTGTCAGAAAGTCCTTGATGTCAGGCCTTGGTCGTCGGCGCATCCACCAGCAAGGCCAATGCCTCCATCGGTGAGGCGGGCATCGCGAAATCATGCAGTGACCGAATTTCGTCGAGCCTGTCGCCAACAGCCTCGATCGTCAGGTCACCGGCTGTCACACCCAGGGACTCGCCGATGAATGCCCGACCGACGTGGCCGCCGAATGCGGTGAGGGTCTCACCGTTGAGCTCACAGGACTCATGAGCGAGATAGCCGACGACGGGTGCGACGACATCGGGTGCCATGGCCTGGCCGAGGCCGGCGGGCATGAGGTCTTCGGTCATGCGGCTCAGCGCGGCCGGGGCGATCGCGTTGGTCTTGACATTGCGCTTGATGCCCTCGTGCGCCAATGACTTGGCCATCCCGACCAGGGCCAGCTTGGCTGCCGAATAATTGACCTGACCGAAGTTTCCGTAAAGACCCGCCGCGGAAGTGGTCAGGATGATCCGTCCGTACTGCTGTTCGCGCATATGGACATAGATCGGCTGCGTGACGTTGAAGGCACCGAACACGTGGACATCCACCACGGCACGGAAGTCGTCGTCGGTCATCTTGTGAAAAGCCTTGTCGCGCAGAATGCCGGCGTTGTTGATGAGAATGTCGAGGCGGCCGAACTCATCGAGTGCGGTCTGCAATAGGTCCTGGCCCGCGCCACTGGCGGTCACCGACGCGGTGTTGGCTACCGCGCGCCCGCCGAGCGCCCGGATCTCCTCGACGACTTGTTGCGCCTTGGCGGCATCCGCTCCGGCCCCAGCCACCGACCCTCCGACGTCGTTGACGACGACGGCGGCGCCGCGCCGCGCCAGCAGCAAGGCATACGCTCGTCCCAGACCGCCGCCGGCGCCGGTGACGACAGCAACTCGGCCATCGAAACCCAGTTCGGTCACTTCACCCTCCTTTGGCCTGGCTCAGTTCAGCCACGCCACACATGGCGATAACGCTCGTTAACGTACACCCGGCGCCGGACGCGGGTCAAGGAGCTGTCGCTGGTGGGCGTCGGTTTGACCGATCAGTCGACGGACCGACACGCCAGATCATCGCGGAAAGTTATTTGTAACCAGCAGCTTTCACACCATGCCCATCTCCGAACCGGAGCGCAAGAGCGACGATGGTCCCGGGAGCTGGCTTGCCGGAGGGCAGGGGCAGCTGCTAGAACTGGTTCTCGCAGACGGCCAAGGAGCTGTCCTGAAGCAGCGGCCAGCATCGAGCCACCACTTATTGCGCAGCTCAGTGCGCTTCGGGAGGCCAAGCGACTGCTGGCGCTTGGGAGGAGCGACGTTGCCCCACGACTTGCCATCGACGGGAGATCGGCCCGCGCAGCCAATGCCGCGCACGCCGGTGGCCCTCGTCACCGGGGGTGGCCGCGGCATCGGTAAGGCAACCGCGCAGCGACTGCACCAACACGGATACGCTGTCGCCATCGCCGACCTGGACCAAAAGTCGGCAGAAAGTGTCGCCGTCGACCTAGGGACTCGCGCGATCGGCCTACGACTCGACGTCGCCGATCGCGGCTCGTTCGAGCAGTGCGTGCGCGAAACCGAACTCGCCCTGGGTCCGATAACGGTGTTGATCAACAACGCCGGGATCATGCCCTTGCACAAGCTAACCGAGGAAACCGACGACATCGCACGCCATGTGCTCGACGTGAATTGTCACGGAGTGCTGCACGGAATGAAGGTGGCGCTGCCCCGCATGCTGACCCGCGGCCGTGGTCACATCATCAACGTCGCATCGGTCGCTGGCACCAGCGGATTGCCCGGCGCCGCAACGTACTGCGGCAGTAAGAGTTTCGTGATCACAGTTTCCGATGCTGTGCGCCTGGAACTTCGCGGCACCGGAGTGAGCGTCTCCTGTGTGCTGCCTGGCATCGTCAACACCGAACTCGCGGCCGGCCTGCATGGAATCAAAGGCATCCCCACCGCCGAGCCCGCCGACGTCGCCGAGGCAATCGTCAACCTCATCCGGACGCGCCGCCGTGCCGCCTTTGTGCCCGCCGTATATGCGCCGGTCAGCCGGCTGGTCAACATGCTGCCAGCGCGGGCGAAAGACAAGCTGTCGCAACTGTTGGGCGGATCGGAATTCATGCTCGAGGCCGACAGAGTCAGCCGTAGTGACTATGAGCGCCGCGTCGAAGCCACCGCGACCGCTTCCGAACCGGCACCGGTCGAGAACCTGCCCTAACCCCGGTTGCCGAACAAGCCGCGGAGAGGCGGCCTATCCGGTGAGCTCGGCGAGGGCCGCAAAGGTGTCGTTGGCCAACATCTGATCCGCGATGCGCCGAGCCATGGTAGCGAACATGTCATCGCCTCGCGCGGTGCGTTCCACGCTCAACGATGCCGGGATCGTCAGCACGAGACCATAGATGGCGTGGGCTCGATAAGCCATCCAGCACTGATCGATCGAGAACTCACTGACTCCGAAACTCTGCAGCCGACAATGATAGTCGGCGATCAACTCCCGCTCATGGTTGGCGCGGACATCCTGCGGCAGTGAGGTTCCGAGAAAATAGGACACGTCGATGGGCCCGGGTGCGGTGGAGATCGACTGCCAATCCACCACGGCGACGGGAACTTCACCGTTGCGCGCCTCAAACAGCAGATTGTCGAGCCGCAAGTCGGCGTGGGCCAATGTGCGGTGCTGCGACAGGGTAGTGAACCAGCGCTGAGCATGGGGTCCGAGCCCTTCGATGAGCGAAACGTGTTCGGGATCAAGCCGTGTCGCGAACCGCTCAAGCCATACGGGCGCGAGGTGCTGGATCGCGTCGGCCATTGCCTGGCGCTGCGCCTCAGCGCGCAACCAGGGTTCAGCTTCGATCACCGGATGGCGCCACAGCGGGCCCTGCAACGCTGCCGCCTGACCGAGCGCCAGGGCGGCCTCGTCCGGGCCGCAGCCCTGCAGCTGGTCAATGATGCGCGCCGGTGCCAGATCTTCCATCAGCACAACGAATCTCAGACGGTCATCGGCGACGGCAGCGTAGTAGCAGCGGGGGGTGCGCACAGCGGTGTGCTGGTCGAGCCGCTGGTAATACCAAACTTCCCGCTCGTAGGCACCAGTTGCGGCGGCGAGTCGACGGCTGGCTTCATCAGCGCTGGGTATCTTGGCGATCACCGATGCCGGACCGGCATCACCGCCGCGACGATAGGACAACTCAAGGCGGTAGGTGCTGGCGAGCTGCCCCATACCGATGCGAGAACAGGTGAGGTCCGCCACAATCGCCCCGGCCAGTGCGGGCGAGGAGGCCAGCATGAACGTCAGAGCGGCCGGCGTCAGATCGTCGACGCTATCTGGGAGCGGCGGCCGGACGCTCACCCCGTCAGCTCGTCCCACAACACGATCTCGCCCGCCGTTAGGGCATCGCGACCGAGCTCGACCGTGTGAATGCCCACCGGTTCGTCGGCGTCGCGTCCGGACCACAGTCCACGCGTGTGGCGGTGCAGAGGATACTCGCGCGTCACGCCAATGGCTCCGTGCAGTTGATGTGCTAATTGCGCTGTGGAGGTTGCCATCTCGGCGGTGATGCACCGGCTCACCGCGGAGGCTCGCCGCTGGGCCTGCGGATCGGCGGTGTCGGACACGTGGATACGGGCTGCGCGCTGCAGCGCAGCTTGACCCTGGCGGACGTGGATCGCCATCTGCGCCAATACAGCAGCTACGGCCGGTACGTCAGCCAACGGCGCACCGAACTGCTCGCGTTCGCGCACGTAGCGGCGTGTCAGGTCGTAGGCAGCGCGGGCGTGGCCGACAAGTTCCGCCGATCGGCAGATGCCGATCCTTGCCAGGACCTGCGCGGCATCGACCGACGGTACCGGTGAGCTGACCGCCGTGTGGTCGAACCGCAAGGTGCTTATGGGCCGTCCGGCCAGGTCGACACCATGCTCGTGTGAGCTGCCCGCCGCGTCGCTGTCGACCACGAGGACGTTGCTGCCCAGCACGATGACTAACCGGGCGGCCAGGGCGCCGTAGCCGACGTTGGCTATCTCGCCACTGAGTCGCCGCTCATCCAGGGTGGCGGAAGTCGGCGCAACCGCGACGGTCGCGAAATGTGTTGGCGTAGGCGGTTGTTGTAGCGCCGCGGCTGCGGTGGCGGCCTCGACGATCGGTGTGGCGATCCCGGCGTATGCCAGCTCGGTGATCACGGTGAGTAGGTCGGTGAAGTGACCACCTGGGCCGCCGCAGTCCTCCGGCAAACCGACCGCGGCCAATCCGAGGCCACAGACGGTTCCCCACAGTGGGCTGTGTTGGCCGTCGATGGGTTCTGGCTGCCGTGTGGCCAGGTCGGCGATGAGGCCGACCAGCTCGCGCTCCAGCTCGCTCATCGGCGTGCCTCAGCTTTGGCGACGATCGACAGCAGAACATCGGAGGCGCCACCGCGAATACTGAATCCCGGCGAGGCCAACAGAGCCTGGTCGTAGAGCCCGCGAAACGCGCTGCGCGAGGCTTGGGCCTGCCGTGCGCACTCGATCACGTCGATTTCAAAGCGTGTGCCCAGCCACTTCAACTCGGCTGCCTGGGTGATCGGTGCTTCTCCCCGGTCGAACGCATCGGCAAGGTCCCAGCACATCTGGCGAAGAGTGGCCAACCGCGCGACGAGGTGGCCCACCTTCTGTATCAAGTCCTCCGAGCCGGCCTGGCGCGCCAATTCTGTGCAGGCCACCAACAAGGGATAGGTGCTCAGGACACGTTCGGGACCGCCGCGCTCGAAGGAGAGCTGCTCGATCACCTGACGCCACCCGTTGCCCACGGTGCCGACGACGCGGTGGTCCGGTGTGAACACGTCGGTCAATGTCAGCTCGTTGAAGTGGTGTTCACCCGACATGTCCACGATCGGGTTGACCTCGACACCCTCGCTGTTGATGTCGATGACGAACTCGGTCAACCCGTCATGCTTGCGTCCGGTCGCGTCGGTGCGCGCGAGCACGTAGGCGTGGGTGGCCAGGTGGGCGTTGCTCGTCCAGGTCTTGCGCCCGGAGATCCGCCAACCGCCGGGCACCGGTTTGGCGCTGGTGCGCACGGCCGCCAGGTCCGATCCCGCTTCCGGTTCGCTCATCCCCAGGCAGAAGAAGAAATCGGCCGAGGTGATGCCCGGCAGGATCTCGTCTTGCAACTCGGAGGTGCCGTGACGCAGGATTGCTGGGCCGATCTGGCGGTCGGCGATCCAGTGCGCGGCCACCGGCGCACCGGCTCGGAGCAGTTCCTCGGTGACCACGAGCCGGGCTTTGGCGTCGAGTTCGGCGCCGCCGAACTGCCGTGGCCACGTCAGGCCGATCAAACCCCTGGTTGCCAGTTCCTTACTGAATTCGGGGTCGGCCGAGCGCAGCCAGCAGTCACAGCGCGGCGTGTAACGCCCGCTGCTGAGCCAGTCCGCAGTGAGCGCACGCACCGTGTGCCGCAGGTCATCGAAGTTGCTGTGCTGGCGCGTCACCACCGCGGTCCTCCTGCCAGTTGGTCGAGCAGCACTACGGTCACTGTCGGTGAAACACCGGCGCGCGACGCTGTTGAGCTGCCTGCACTCCTTCAGCGAAGTCAGCAGTCAATCGCAGCTGTGCCTGCTCGGCGCGTTCGTGTTCGGTGGCTGCACGCACTTGCTCGAGCAGGTCCTGGCGCAGGGTGGCGCGGATGCTCTCCACCGCCAACGGCGCCGCGGCGGCGATTTCGGTCGCGAACGCGATGGCGTCGAGGCGAAGTGTCGCCGGTTCGGCGAGGCGATCGACCAGCCCTATCCGCAACGCCTCGGTAGCGTCAACCGCGCGGCCGCTGATCAGCAGTTCGGCAGCGCGCTGGGCTCCGATCACCCGCGGCAACGTCACCGATAGGCCGAAGCCGTGGTGAAAGCCCAGCCGGGAGAAGTTGGCCGCCAGCCGCGCCCGAGTGGACGCGACGCGAAAGTCCGCGGACATCGCAAGGCCGAGTCCGCCCCCGATGGCCGCGCCCTGGATGGCGGCCACCACCGGTTTGCGTACCGCGAACAGCCGCACCGCTGCTGCATAAAGATCGCGCGCGCCCGCGTCTGCGGAAATCTCGCCCGCCCCGCTCTGGCCGCCAAAGTCAGCTCCGGCGCAGAAGTGCTTCCCGTCAGCGGCCAGCACGATCGCGCGCACTTCGCGCCGCGAATCGAGATTGCCGTACACCTCGGCCAGATCGGTGATCAGGTCGACGTCGAAGTAATTGTTGGGCGGCCGGCATATCTCGACCACCGCGACGTGCTGATCGACAATGCTCACAGCCAGGTCGCCGAGATGTGTCTGCTCGTTTCCGTATCCGGTTGTCCCCGGAGAGGTTTCGGTCATGTATGGCCCTTCCCGTGCGGTGTTCACCATCCGCGGTCCTGCGCGATGATGACCTTCATGATTTCGCTGGACCCGCCGAAGATGCGCGTGACCCTGGCGTCGAGGTGTCCGCGACCAACCAGCGAGGAGGCGCTGCAGTGGCTGACTCCAAGGGCCGATAGGCACCCGTCGAGGACGCGACCCTGCAGCTCCGTGCAGTACAGCTTGACCGCTGCGGCGTCGGCTCCGCTGAGGGTGCCGGCCACCACGCCCTCGATCGCCTTGTCTGCCAACGCCTGGCCCGCGTCGGTCTCGGCGGCCAGCGCTGACAATTTGAAGCGCACCGGCTGGGTCAAACGTCGTCCCTCCAAGCACCGCTGGGTTTCGGTCAGCGCGGCCACCGCCGCGGCCTGGGAGCTGACCGCGATCGACACCCGCTCTTGAGCCAGGTTGGATGTCAGGTAGTCAAATCCCCGGTGTTCTTCACCAAGCAGGTTGTCCACCGGCACCCGCATGTCGCGGAACGCCAGCTCGGCCAAGTCCTGAGCGTGCAGACCGAGCTTGTCGAGTCGGCGTCCCCGCTCGAATCCCGGCATGTCGGTTTCCACGACGAGCAGGCTGATTCCGCGGCGGCCTGTGCCCGGGTCCGTCTTGACTGCCAGCACCACAAGATCCGCAGCGGCACCGTTGGAGATGAATGTCTTGGCGCCGTTGACGATGAAGTGGCTCCCGTCACGCACCGCGCGGGTGGACATGGCCTTGAGGTCAGATCCTGCCCCTGGTTCTGACAGCGCGAGAGCAACGACCGCGTCGCCGGCGGTGAGTCGCGGAATCCAGCGCCGCTTCTGACTGTCGGTGCCGAACCGCAAGAAATAGGGCATGCAGATGTCGGTGTGTACCCGAAGTCCGCCCAGCGCCAAGCCAAGCCGCTGACTTTCCTCGCTCACTACAGCGCTGTGGCGAAAGTCTGAACCCACCATCCCACCGAGGTGCGCGGGAACGCCGATCCCTAATACGCCCACCTCGGCCGCCCTCTTCCAAAAGCTGCGCGGAGGACGTCCCTCGACTTCCCACGACGAAAACAGCGGTGCGACCTCATTGCTGAAGAACTGGCCGACCTCGTCACGAAAGCGGTCGTGCGCCGCAGTGAAGACGGTGCGTCGCACGGGTTTGTGCCTTCCTGCTGTGTCACCGGCGTGGTTGCCGCCCCTGCATAATAAGCGATGCATCCATCCGATGTAAACGATCGTTATACATTTGAAGAAACGGTATCATAGCCAACTACTCATCATCCGGGCGCGCCGATTACCCTTGATGAACAAGCGTAGATACGCATGACGATGGGCATTTACCTGCCTTTGGTGAAGATCTTGCAGCGGCTGGCGCCGCGCCGCGGCTTGCCTCCCAGTGCTAACGATAGCTAACGTTGCTGATCATTCAAGACATCCGACCGGCAGGAGAGTCCATGCCCATTGACGAAGTCACCGCTGCGTTGGAGGTCCGCGTACTGGACGAACACGTCCGTGAGATCGTGCTGACCCGCCCTGAGGTTCTCAACCGGGTCGATGAACAACTTCATCACGAGCTCATCGATGCGTTGAGGGAGGTTTCGAACGATCCGACGACACGCGCGGTGGTGTTGTCCTCGCAGGGCCCGGCCTTCTCTGCCGGTGGCGATTTCGAGATGATGCGGAAGGCGCACAGCGACAGCGTGGCCAGGCGCCAAATCATCGACACGGGAAGAGCACTGGCAACGGCGTTCTTCTCGCTGCCACAGCCCATCATCGCCGCGGTTCAAGGACCGGCGATCGGCCTTGGGGCCACTCTGGTGCTGTCCTGCGACGCCGTCGTTGCCGCCCGCAGCGCCTCGCTGGCGGATCCTCATGTACGCATGGGCCTGGTCGCCGGCGACGGTGGATGCGTGGTCTGGCCGGCCGCGGCGGGCATGTTGCGGGCGCGCCGTCACCTGTTGACCGGCGATGCGCTCTCGGCCGAAACCGCTTACACACTAGGCCTGGTGACCGATCTCGTCGACGACGCGGCGCAGGTCCGTGACGCCGCACTCGCGATCGCGCGCTCGATCGCGGTGGCGGCCCCCCTGGCGGTGCAGGGCACCAAACGAGCGCTCAACCGAGTCACCAATCAGCGTGCGGGCGAAGTGCTCGACCTGTCGTTCGCACTCGAAGAGAACACCCTGGCCTCGCCAGACCTCATGGAGGCGATCGCCGCGTTCCAGGAGAAGAGGACACCGACGTTCCGTGGCCGATGACCCGCCTGCAGCCGAGACTCACCACGCACTGGCACGCAGTGTGCGCAGCATCGTCGCATCTGCGTAGGCTAGCGCGATCGGGTACTCCCGCATGTAGCCGTAGCCACCGTGCAATTGCAGTCCCTCATCCACACTGTGCCAGTGTGCCTCGGCGGCTGCGTCATTGGCGGCGCGGCAACGTCGCGCCCAGCCGGCACTGATGCCATATGCAGATCGGCAGTCCCGCAGCGAGGCGGCCCCGCGCCCATGACCTGACACCATGCGCTGCAGCTGATGACGGGTGTTCTCCAGCTCGATGAGGGGGCGACCGAATACCTTCCTCTGCGCCGTGTATTCCAGTGTCCAACCGATCGCTGCCCGACAGGCACCGAGGTATGCTGCGGCCCAGGCGAGGTCGTGTAGGGCTTCCAGCGTGTCGGCATCGTCGACGACGGTGCCCTCGCTCGCCGGGCAGTCGTCGAGTGTCGTTGTCGCCGTGGGTGTTTCTGCCATTCCGAGCGGCGTACACACGCGGCTGACCGAGATGCTGTCACCGGTTCCTGCGATCGGGGCGATCAGCACCGCTCGGACGGCATCGCGGGTGACCCGTAGCAGGGCCAGATCAGCGTCGGCGCCAATGATCGTGCCACCCCGCCACATCGTGACCGCGAGCGTGTCAGCGGTGACGAGTCGGCTAAGCCAGCTGTGCTTCTGGGCTGTGGTGCCATGTTGGGTCAGCAACGGGATACACACAGTCGCATGCATTCCGATGACGGCCGCGAACCCGAGGCAGCCTTTGGCCGCGGCCTCGTAGATCATCAACAGTCCGAAAGCGGGGTCGGTGACTCCAGCGCCGCCGTATTCCTCAGGGGCGTACATGCCCAGAAGGCCGAGCTCTGCAGCCTCACAGTAGATTTCACGCGGGATGGATTGCGCATCGCGGAACTCCGAGTAACGCGGCAGCACCTTCCTCGACAGGAATGCGCTGTAGGCGTCGTGGAACGCCCGTAGCTCCTCGGTGAGCTCGAACAACTCGAGTGGCGGCCCCGCGCCGACCCCGTCAAGGCTGCAGGTCATCATGTGTCCGTCCAGTGCGGCTGTCGTTTTTCGACGAATGCCGACGCGCCCTCGCGGGCGTCGCGGGATGCGCGCACCGGATCGCTATATCTTCTCTGCTCACGAAACGCATCGGCCGCCGTCCAGTCCGCCGAGTCCAACACGATGGCCTTGGCGGCCCGGACCGCCATCGGTGCATTGGCGGCGATGACTCGCGCTATGTCAATGGCCTCGGCCATGGCGTTGCCTGGAGCGGCGACACGATTGATCAAGCCCAGCTCGAGTGCTTTGTGCGCAGTGATCGGCTCACCGGTCAAGATCAACTCCATCGCCGCGGCAAAGGGCACGCGGCGCGGGAGGCGGATAGCACCGCCGGCGCTGGCCACAAGTCCGCGTTTGACTTCTGGCAACCCCAGACGGGCATCGGCGGCGGCCACGATCAGGTCGGCAGCCAGCGCAATTTCGAGTCCGCCGCCTAGCGCGTATCCCTCGATCGCCGCCACGAGTGGCTTGCCCGGTGGTTTCTCGACGATCCCGAAGGCGCCCCGCGAAGCGGTGATTGGCCGCTCGCCGGTGGCATTGACTGCCTTGAGGTCCATGCCGGCACTGAAGAAGCGATCGGTGCCGCTCAGTACGATTGCCCGTACCGCGCTGTCTGCCTCGCACTGATCCAGGGCTCGTTCCAGCTGCTGGGCGGTCGCCAGATCGATTGCATTGCGTACCTCAGGCCGGTTCAACCTGATCGTCGCGACATGATCGGCGATCGCCAGGGCTACTGCATCGGCGGCGATGTTCGTGTCCTGTCTGCTCTGTGGGCTGATCAGTAAGAGCGGGGCAGCTTCAACGAGTGCTCGGCGACGTAGTTGAGCACCATCTCCCGCGAGACGGGCGCCGTCAGCTGAAGACGCGTCAAGAACCAGAACTGCGCCAACTCATACTCATTGGAATACCCGTTGCCGCCGTGGGTCTGGATCGCGTGATCAAGGCAATGCACGCCGGCTTCGGCCGAGGCGAGTTTGGCGATATTGGAGACCTCACCGGCGTCAAGGCCGGCGTCGTAGAGGGCTGCGGCCTTCTGGGTCATCAATCGCGCTTGTTCGAGCTTGATCTTGCCTTCGGCAAGCGGATGCGCGATCGCCTGGTGCGCGCCGATCGGGGTGGACCAGACCTTGCGTGTCCGCGCATAGTCGGCAGCCTTGTTCAGCGCGTAGCGGGCGATGCCATTGGATACCGCTGCGGACAGAATGCGTTCAGGGTTGAGCCCGTCGAACGCCGCGCGCAGACCCTTGCCCTCCTCGCCTATACGGCAATCCGCATCGACTTCGACATTGTCGAAGTACAGCGTGAACTGCTTCTCCGGTTCATCGAGCGCGGTCTCGATCGGCTGCTTGGTCAGTCCCGGCGCCTTCGGATCCACCATGAGCAAGGTCAGTGCTCCTCGGCCCTTGGCGTCATGACCGGTGCGCGTCACCACCAGCATGTGATCACAGACGTCTACACCCGAGATGTAGTACTTCTGCCCGCTGATGAAGTACTTGTCACCTTCTCGGCGCGCGACGGTCGAGATGTTGTGGGAATTGGAACCCGCGTTCGGCTCGGTAAGGGCGAACGAGAATTTCTGCTCTGCGTTTGCAATCCCGGTGAGCCAGCGCTGTTTCTGCTCGGGTGTGCCGTGGCGGGCCAGGATGGTCCCGATGATGCCCGGCGACACCAGCAGCTTCAGCAGTGGGCATCCGGCTGCCGCTGTTTCCTCCAGCACGGCGACGAGTTCGAGCAGCCCCTGCCCGCCGCCGCCATACTCCTCAGGTAGGTGCACCCCGAGAAAACCGTTGGCGCCCAGTGCGCTCCACAGTTCGTCGGGCGGGCGGCCCTCGTCGCTGATCGCCTTGTAGTACTTGGGCCCATACTCGGCGGCGATGGCAAAGACCGCTTCCCGAAGAGCCCTCTCCTCGGCGCTGGGCAGCAAGGCAAGCGCCGGTTCGGCACCTTGATCGATCGCGGTCACACGCTCCTCCGTCCCGGGTTGGCCAGTCACACTATATAACGCTCGTTCACATAACGAAACCACGTCGGCTTTCCGTGGTGGACCACTGTTTGTCGGCAGTTAGGCGACCCCAGTCGCTGTCCTGCGCTAGCGATCGTTCACACTAATGACGGGGTGCGTCGACGTCTGCCAGAGCGTGGAGCCGTGTCGCAGCGTCGGCGCTGAGGCCGGCCCCACTGCCGCAAGACTTGGTCTATGCGCGGCGGGGTCGATGACGACTCGATGTCCAACGAGAAGCGCGGAGAGCGGCGCCGGCACAGCTCCCGCTCGGTTTCATGGAATGCACCCCTGGCCCGGCGGTGTGGATGAAGCGGCGCTTCATCGAGTGTCAGGACCGGGGTGGCGCACGCCTGCGCGCCATCGAAGATAGCTTCCCACTGCGCCCGCGTCTTGGTGCGAAGTACCGCCGCCAGGCGGTTGGTCAGTTCGGCCAGCGCCGTCGCCGCGAAGGGACCGGGTCCGACCCCGCCGAACTCCACCACCTTGATACCGCACAGAGGTTGCACCAGTCTCCTTGAACTGTCAGAGCTAGGTCTTGGCTGCGGCGACCATGGCTGCGGTATCGAAATAGAACGCTTGAAGTCGGCTGACGCGATCCCCGGCGAACGTCCACCTCTCCAATACCGGCATGGCGGTGCGTCCCAAATTCAGTGATAGGGCGGCGATCACGTCCGTCTGCTCATCGGCTGTCGACACCAGGACGCGATCCAGATCTATGGCGGCGCCGCTGGCTGCCGCCGCTCCCACGAACGCGACAATCGCTGGCACACCCCGTATCGTTCCGCCGCCCGGCAGTGATCCCGGCCGTATCACCTCGGCGTCGGAGGCGAAGTGATCGCTAACCAGTCGCGCTGCTGCGTCCGCGTCACCGCGCGCGAGCGCCTGATAGAACCCGGTCACCAGCGACGCTGGCCCCTGTTTGTCGATATCGGCTTGTTCGCCCACCGCGGCACCCTTCTGTGATCGTCAGCGTGGATCGGCCGACGTCTGTTAACGATCGCTTACATTAAGTCACAGGAGATATTCTCTGCCAAGTGGGTAGTGATGTCATCGAATCTGCTATTCCATAAACGGCGTAACACCCAGCGAATTCACATACCGCATCGTCGGTTCATCTTGTTATGAACCGGTGTTACTAATTCTGTCCACCTATGAATCGGCGGAGTTCGCCGGCGAACTGGGCGGGTACCTCGATCATCGGGCAGTGGCCGGCGTCATCGAAGAGGACCAACTCGGCATTGCGGATTTGTGCAACCAACGAGCGGGCCATGCCGACGGTCAGGATGCGATCGCTGGCCCCCCACACAACCAGCGTCGGACAGCCGATCGTTGCGGGATGGACCTCATCGCGCGCTCTGACCGCCGCGCGCATCGTTGACACGAATCCTGGCGCGCCCATCGCCGGCACAAGGATCGCCGCCAAAGCCGGCGAGACCGACGCCGGGTCGACGACAGCCGAGGCAAAGAAGTGGCGGTACGCCCATCCGGTGCTTGCGATCCAGCGGCAGATGCGCGGCTGTGACAAGACGGCGTGCGCGAGCCGCATCCCGGCCAAAATCAGGCCCAGCCGTCCCGGTGCGACTGGTACGGCGCCGCCGTTGACCAATACCAGCCCAGACACACGGTCGGGGTGGTCGGCGGCCACAGTCAGCGCAACCAATCCCCCCATCGAGTGCCCCACGACAACGGCCCTCGATTCGCCGAGCTGATCGAGAAGGCCAGTAACAACGGTGATCTGGGCGTAGAAAGCGTCACCCACCGCCACGTGGGAGGCACCGAACCCGGCGAGGTCGACGGCTATCACTCGTGATGTGCGCGCGAGCTCGGGGATCACCCGCAGCCACCACTGCCAGCAGCCACCCTGTCCGTGGATGAGCATGACCGCTGGGCCTGAGCCGACGTCGACATAGCGCACGGCGCGACCCGCGATGACGGCATCATGGGTGACCGCCGACCAGTCATAGGACCGCCACACTGCGTCAGGATCGTCATCGTGCGCGCGGTCGTCGTGGCGGTCCAGCGACTGCGCGTGTACGTCGAGTGCCATGAAGGCTCCTTTGCCTCAGTAGGACCGCGGTAATCCGAGGGAGTGTTCGGCGATGTGGTTGAGCACCATTTCGCGCGACACTGGGGCGATCAGCTGCAGCCGCAGAAGGAACCAGTACGACGACAGGTCGCTCTCCAGCGCCATCCCGTTTCCGCCGTGGGTTTGGATCGCTCGGTCCAAGGCGAACACCCCGGCCTCAGCCGAGGCGAGTTTGGCGAAGTTGCTCAATACACCGGCAGGCAGCCCCGCGTCGTAGAACGCTGCCGCGCGTTGAGTCATCAACCGCGCCTGCTCAAGTCTGAGCTTGGCTTCGGCCAGCGGATGTGCGATGGCCTGGTGCGCGCCAATGGGCTGATCCCACACCCGACGGCTGCGGGCGTAGCCACATGCTCTGCCCAGCGCCCAGCGACCCACGCCGGTCGAGATCGCGGCAGACAAGATGCGTTCGGGATTCATCCCATCGAAGGCGACGCGCAGACCGTTGCCCGGCTCGCCGATCACTCGGTCGGCGCTGACATTCACGTTGTCGAAGAACAGCGTGAATTGCTGCTCCGGTTGTTCGGGAGCGGTCGGTATCGGTTGCATCGTCAGACCCGGGCTGTGCGGGTCGACCATCAGCAGGGTCAACCGACCGCGACCCCGCTCGTCGACGCCGGTGCGGGTGACCAGCAAGAGCTCGTCGCATTCGTTGGCGTGGGAGATGAAGTACTTCTGTCCATTGACGATGTAGTCACCGCCGGATTCTTCGGCGGTGGTGGTGATGCGGTGGGAGTTGGATCCGGCGTCTGGCTCTGTCAGCGCAAACGCGAAAGTCAGCTCGCCGCTCGCACATCCGGGCAACCAGCGGTTCTTCTGCTCGTCGCTACCGTGCCGGGCCAGAATCGTGCCGGTGATGCCAGGGGATAGCAGCATCAGCAGTAGCGGGCAGCCCGCGGCACCGGTTTCTTCGAACACCGCGGTGAGTTCCTGCAGTCCCAGCCCACCCCCGCCGTACTCCTCTGGCAGGTGCACACTGAGGTAGCCGCTTTCACCCAGCGCATGCCACAGTTCGGCCGCTGGTTCGCCGTTGGCGCACACCTTGCGGTAGTAGCTTGGGCCGAACGACGCGGCGATGTCGAACACCGCCTTGCGCAGCATCTGTTCCTCGTCGGTGGCATCAGCGGACAACCTCATCGGGGCACTCATGGAAACCTCTCGTGCGAAACTTGATTCAGTCAACGGCGGCGCGCCGGCTAACGTTTGCGGTTCGTGCCGCTCCGGCGCCGCCTGCGCGCGGCGGTATCGCGCCAACAAGATGATGTAGGCCAGCGAGACCACAACCTGCACCGCGACTACGGCGTAGTAGATGGCGCTGCCAAAGGATGGAAGCAGCGCCGGCAGCAGCAGCATCCCGACCGAACCGGGACCGATCAACCCCGCGACGGCGAAGACCATGGACTGACCCGACGCATTGCCGCGACTGATGATCCACGGCACCAGTGGCACCACCGTGACGATCGAGGTGGCGGCCAAGGTCACCAGAGTCAACGGATCATCTAGGACGGATTGAATCCACCACAAAAGCACGAATGTGGCCACCTGCATCAGAAGGTAGGCCGCGACGAACGTAGCTCGGGTCAGACGGGGCGCGATGTGTCGATGGCCGTAGCGGAGGAACTGCACGATCAGCACGACCTCGATGCACACTGCGCCGAGCATGCCCACCCAGAAGACCTTGAAGTACCAGTGGTCAACCACCTCAAACCATCTGGAGTAGCGCAACGCGAAAGTGAGATCGTGGGCAAACAGGAATGCTGTCGTCACTGCGGGTACGGCTGGGACGCGGTCACGGTGACCGAGCCGAACGGCCTCGACAATCTGCACAAATCCGGTCGTCCAGGCGAATGCGGTCAGCGTCATCACCCACGGAAGATGCGCATCGATCCGGGAGAGAACATCGCCGACGTCGTACATCAGCCCGCACCTCGTCGAGCAGCCTCCGACGCCGCGACCAGACCTGTGCTACCGCTGCGGATGTCAAAATCAGCCAGATCGAACATTAATGTCTTGCGCCAGTACTCAATGTAGGGCCACGGGTTGGTGATGACGATGCGGCCCGCGTCGTTGCGGTAGTAGGTGGTCATGCCGGGGTGAGACCACACGGTGTGCGACAGCGCCTCGTCGAGTGCTTCGTTGTAGGCCGCGTAGCGCTCCTGCTTCGCCTCGATGTCGGTGACGTCGTGCAGCAGAAGGTGTTTGAGCGCTTGCATCACGTAGCGAACTTGGAACTCGGTGCCGTGGATCGCGCTACCACCATGCCCGGCATTGGTATTGGGGCCGTTAATGATGAAGAAGTTCGGGTAGTCGGGAACCGTGATGCCTAAGAACGCGCGCGCGTCATCGGCGCCCCAAGTCTGACCGCGCAACGTGCGCCCCGAGCGTCCACGGATGTCCATCGGGTAGAGCATCTGAAGGACCTTGAAACCGGTGGCCATGACGATGACGTCGACCGGGTATTCGCGGCCGGAGGCGGTGACGATACTCGTGTCGGTGACCGCGCTGACTGACTCGGTGACCAGTTCGACATCGTCGCGCCCAAGCATCTTGTACCAGCCGTTGTCAATCAGCGGCCGCTTACCGTAGGGGGGGTAGTCCGGCAGGCAGGCGTCGAGTAGGTCGCTGCGGTCCCCGAGCTGCTCGGTGATGTACTTGGTGAGGAACACCCGATGCCGTTCGTTGGTGGCGTTGATCGAACGATCCTGGTGTGGCCAGTCGGGGTCGATCTGCAGTCCGGCGTGCAAGCGGTCGCTGAAATTCCAGAAGCTGCGCAGGCGATACCACGACAAATAGAACGGAACTTGGTCGAACAGGATGTGCACTCGATCTGATACCGCACGGTGATAGTTGGGATGCGGTAGCGCCCATTGTTTGGAGCGCTGGAACACGATGGTGTGTGCCGCCCGGTAGAGGATGCTGGGCACCAATTGCATGGCACTGGCACCGGTACCCACGACCCCCACGCGCTGACCTTCTAAAGCGACGTCGCCGCGCCACTGCGCGGTGTGCAGAATCGGCCCCGCAAAGCGGTCGAGTCCGTCGATTGGTGGTAGCGAGGGGCGGTTGACCATGCCGACCGCCGAGATAAGCACGTGTGCGGCCAGCGTTTCGGTGCTGCCGTCGCCGTGGCGGACGTGAACCATCCAGTGGCTGGTGGCGTCGTCCCACTCAGCGCGCTCGACTTCGGTCTGGAATCTGATGTGGCGGCGGAGGTCGTGAATTCTTGTCAGCTCGTCGAGGTAGGCGAAGACCTCACCGCCCTTGGCGAAATACTGCGACCACTGACTGTTCATCGCGAAGGTGAAGCTATACAGGTGGCTGGGCGTGTCTACACCTACGCCGGGATAGGTGTTCTCATACCACGTCCCGCCGATGTCGCTGTTCTTCTCCACGACGGTGAAGTCGATACCGGCGGCTTTCAGCTTGATGGCCGCACACAGCCCCGACAGTCCGCTGCCGATCACGATCGCTGATAGACGTCCGGGATTCTCGATCTGGGAAAAGTCCACGTCGCGGGTCATCAGCCCGAGTTCCTCGGACAACAGTTCACCGTAGGCGGGCGGCACGTCCTCGGCCAGTGCGACACCGAGCATCCGGGCGACCTGTTCGGGCGCGAGGTCGTGCGGTACGAGTTGTCCTGCGTGGTACAGCATCACAGCGTCGAATGCCGCGGCGCGCACCTGGCTCTGCAGCTCGTCGTCGAGCCCCCCCGTGTCGTTGTCATCCAGGCCGACCGCATGGCGCGGGGTGAAGGGCGGATTCAGCCATCGTTGATGATCGCCGGTGAGCTGGACCAGCACCATGAGAAGGGTCGGAATGTTGGCCTCGCGCAGCGCGTCGGCCAGCACGGCCGGATCGATCGGCGTGCCGTCGGGATCCATGTAGCGTCCTCCTGGTTTCGCCCGCGGCCACCTCTGACAGGCGCCGCAGATTGCGGTCAGCCTCCGGCAGTGTTAACTGACGTTATCAACTGAACAACGGAATGGCAAAGGTTCGATTGATGCTTCAACACTTGTTATATGCGCCAGCGACGGGGACGTGACGAACGAGCGTTAACACCGTGGCGTTTGAAAGCGACGCGGGCCCGTTACGCGGTCCCGACGAAGTTCATGAGCAGCTCGTCGAAGCGATCGCCGGCTTCCAGCATTGGGTAGTGCCCGCAGTCGTCGAGGACTTCCAGACGGGCGTGGGGCAGCTGCTGCTGAAGCCAGTTGGCCCCTTTGACGGAGTGGACCGGGTCGGCGTTGCCGATGATCTGCAGCACCGGCATGGTGATCGACCCGATGTCGTCGATGAGGTCGGTGTTGAGCATCGAGTGATAACAGGCAACCGCCGACCACGACGGCATCTGCAGCGAGCACCTCAAGAGCCACTCAAGCGCATCGTCGCTGAGGGGCCGGTGGGCCGCCGAGCGCAGCGCCTCGCGTCGCGCGGCGATGCGATCGGCGATTTCCGCCTCGATCAGTGGTGCTTCGAGGTCTTCGGCTACCCGGCCGAACGGAAAGCGGTCGCTGCGAGTTGCGCGGACTCCGTTGGATCCCACGATGACCAGCCGTTGGACGCGTGCCTCACCGCTTGCAGCGGCGGCCTTGAACGCGACTTGTCCGCCGAACGACCAGCCGGCCAGAGTGCAGGTCTGCACCTCGAGAGCATCGAGCACCGACAGCAGATCATCGGCCAGCCGCGGAATGTCGTAGCCGGTGTAGGGCTTCGACGAGGCGCCGTGGCCGCGTTGGTCGATACAAATGACGCGGTGGTGCGCCGCGAGTATCCGGACTTCGCGATCCCATACCTCATGTGTCAGTCCGAATCCCGCGATCAGAACGACCGCAGGGCCCTGTCCGACGTCCTGCACGAACAACTTCACCCCGCACTCGACGGGGACCAGCGTCATCGCGGAGCCATGCGGATCGCGCCGTCCAGCCGAATGGTCTCGCCGTTGAGCATGCCGTTATCGATGATCGCCAACGCCATCCTCGCGAATTCGTCGGGGACACCCAGGCGGCTGGGATGGGGAACCATCGACGCCAGCGACTCGCGAACCTCGGTCGATAGCCGAGCCAGCAGCGGCGTGTCGAACGTGCCCGGCGCGATCGTGCAGACGCGGATTGCCTTGCCGGCCAGGTCGCGCGCGGCCACCAGAGTCATTCCAACGATGCCGGCCTTTGACGACGCGTAGGGGATCTGGCCGATCTGACCCTCGAAGGCCGCGACCGAGGCGGTCAGCACGGCAACACCGCGGTCGCCGTCGAGTGGTTCGTTGCGGGCCATCCGCGCCGAGGCCAGGCGCAAGACGTTGAACGTTCCCACGAGATTGGTTTCGACGATCTCGGCGAACAGCTCGAGTGACCCGGGTTCGTTGTCCTTGCCGACAAGCCGCACCGGGCCGCCTCTTCCCGCGCAGTGCACCACCGCGCGCAGTGGGCCGGTCTGCTCGGCGCGGTCGAAGGCCGTGCTCATCTCCTCGGCCGACCGTACGTCTGCCGGGCTGAAATGGGCTCGGTCGCCCAGCTTTTCGGCGATCGCTTCGCCTTCGGAGCCGGGCAGGTCCACGATCACCACCGAGGTCGCGCCACCGTCGAGCAACCGCTTGGCGGTGGCCAGGCCCAGCCCGGACGCGGCGCCGGTCACGACGGCGGAGATGTCAGTGATGTTCATGCGGTTCTCCCAAAGACGTTCGTGACTAAACCAACTCGATCAACGTGGCGTTGGCCATTCCGCCGGCCTCACACATCGACTGCAGGCCGTAGCGCTCGCCCGAATGCAGCATCCGGTGCAGCATCGTCGTCGCGAGCCGGGCGCCGGATGCGCCCAACGGATGGCCCAGCGCGATAGCTCCCCCGCAGGGATTGAGTCGTTCGAGCGGCGCGTCGAAGTGCTTGCGCCAGGCCAGTGGCACGGGTGCGAAGGCCTCATTGATCTCGTAGTGTCCGATGTCGGTGATCGACAGTCCGGTCTTCTTCAACAACTTCTCGGTTGCCGGAATTGGCGCAGTCAGCATGTCGACGGGGTTGTCGGCGGCGAGCGCGAACCCGGTGATCCGCGCCAACGGCCTGATACCCAGGCTGCGTGCACGGTCTTCGTTCATCACCATGACCGCGGCAGCGCCGTCGGCCAGCTGTGAGGAGTTGCCCGCCGTCACCGACCAGGAGATCTGGGGAAACCTTGTTGAATACTCCAGAGTTTCGAAGACGACTGGCAGTGCGGATAGCGTGTCGGCGGTGGTCTGGGGACGGATCGTCTCGTCGGTACACACCGTTGTTGTGGTCTCGCCAGAGTCGACGCTGATCGCGATCAGCTCGGCACCGAAGTCAGCGGCGGCGGCCAGTTGGTGCGACCGCGCCGAGTATTCGTCGAGTTCGGCACGTCCAAGCTGCCATCGCGCCGCCACCAGCTCCGCGGCGACTCCTTGCGGGACCAGACCCGGCGCGTAACGCTCGGCGACCGACGGGCCGAACGGGTCCTGATCGAGCCGCGCGGTGAACATGGGGATTCGGCTCATCGACTCGACACCGGATGCGACAA
>JAOPVX010000180.1 GCA_025965975.1 Mycobacterium sp.
CGCCTGCGACCCTGCGGCAGGCGACGTGTCGCGCCGCGACGTAGCCGAACACCATCGTGCTCGCGATGCTCGCGCCGGCACCCGGATACGTTCGGCCCATCACCGTGGCTGTCGTGTTGCCCGTCGCGTACAGACCGTCGATCACCTGATCGTTCTCGTCGATCACCTGTGCGTGCTCGTTGGTGATCACTCCCCCGCACGTGCCGACGTCGGCCGGGAACACCTGAGTGGCGTAGTACGGCCCATGATCGATCGGCCCGAGCGCGGCATTGGGCTTGTACCCGGGATCACCCAAGCAGATGTTGTACGCTGACTGGCCGCGGCCGAAGTCGGGATCGAGACCCTTGGCGGCGAACTCGTTGAAGCGCTTTACCGTGCTTTCCAATGCGTCGGCAGGAACATCGATCTGGCGCGCGAGTTCGCCGATCGTGGCGGCGCGCTTGACGGCGCCCTGCTCGATCACCGCTTCGGGGATGGTGCGCTTCTGGAATGGGTTTGCGCCCGAGACGTATCTGCCGAGATAGCCTTCGTCGAAGACCTGCCAGCACGGCACGGCCTTGTTGGCGTACATCGCCTTGCCGACTTCGACATAGGAGTTCGACTCGTTGCAGAACCGCTTGCCGGTTCCGTCGACGTAGATAGCCCCTGGCCTCTGCCGCCCCGAGCCGACGGCGCGGGCGCGGGGGTCTGCGATGAAAACCGTTGGGAGCCACCAGGCCTCGTCCAATAAGTCGGTTTTCGCACCTAGCTGCATCGCTGTCTGCAGTACTTCACCGGTGTCGCCGGGGTTCGAGAGCGACCACTGTGCCTCATTGGGCTGGTCGCCGCTGTACCGACGGCGCATTTCCGCGTTGCGACTGAAGCCTCCCGCTGCGAGCAGGACGCCCTTACGCGCCTGGACGTTGAGTGAGGTGCCGTCCCTAGTGAGTCGGGCGCCGACGACGCGACCGTCCTCGACAATGAGATCGTCCATCGCGGTGTTCGTCCACACCGGTGGCTCGCCGCGCAAGTCGATCAGCACCCTGAGCATCTGACCGATGAGTGACGCACCGTTGGTCAGGAGGTCGCGACGCCGGAGTCGGGCCGCCCTGGTACGCAGGAAGACCCGCATGGCTACTGCGAACGCTCGCGGCGAGCGGTTGAAGTACTGCACTGAACGCAGCTCGCTGGTCTTCACCACGAATCCGCGGTTCCAATTCTTGTCCATCCGCTGGAGCTTGTCGCTCCAGTCCCCTAACGCTGCCGCGTCGTACGGGATGCCCTCGACCGAACGTCCCGCTGCGTTGCCGCCCTTGTGATTCGGGTAGTAGTCGCTATACCCGGGGCATCGCACCATGCGAACACCTTTACCGACGAGGAAATCGATCATCTCGTTGCCGGCGGTGAGGAACATCTCGCGGCGCGCGGGCGACGACGCTTCACCGATGTCGCCGACGACGTCGTCGAAGTAGGCCAGGCCGTCCTCGTGGGAATCCGGTATGCCCTCCGCCCGCATCAACGGGTTGTTCGGCAGCCACACCATGCCGCCCGACATTCCGGTCGCCCCGCCGATGAGGGCCTGCTTCTCGACGATCAGCGGCTCGAGTCCGGCATCGAGCGTCGCGAGCGCCGCGACCATTCCGCCCCCGCCGCTTCCCGCGATGAGCAGGTCGACGGACGTGTCCCAGTCGGTCATCGGGCCTGCGACCTCACGGGTTCGGACAGCCCGAGTTCGGCGACGGGTACGTCGATGGTGGTGTTGGTTTTCTGGATTGCCCCCACGAGCCGCTCGTAGGGCACGCCGGCCAGGAAGCCATCAACGACGCGCTCGAAGTTCGAGATCAGCCCTTCGATTTCCGTCGACAACCGCATGAAGTCGAATCCCTTGGCGTGCAGGCCTTTTTGCTGTCGGGGCAGGTTCGAGAAATCCTGTGCCGGGATCGTCGGCCAGCTCGGGTCATCGGGAGCCAGCGGCTCGGGCGGGGTGGGTCTACCGGGTGAGCGGTCGCCAGGGTAGCGGGTGAGCGACCAGATCTCGAAGAGCGTCTCCTCGGGACCGAGCGGCCGGATCCGGTACGACGATGCGCTGCTGTAGGTGGGCAGGATGAAGTAGTGCGGGAAGCAGAACCCGATCGGGTCGATGACGCCGCGACGATCCAGATCGTTCAGGTCGGGAAAGTCGCAGCCACGGGCCCGGTGCCACGTCGTGACCGCGTCGTTGACCGCGGCGCGCCAGCCCGCCATCGCCGCGGCCGGATCGTCGGGGAGCGACATGTTCTGCAGCCCCTCGGCGATGCGGACGTCGTTCTCGTGGGTCATCCCTCCCATGCCGGTGCCGAGTGTCCGCATGAAGTGCAGGCTCGTCTCGATGATGGGGTGCACCGACGACGCTGCCCTGCTGTGCGACGACGGCAGCAATTGCGGGTGGGTCTGCGGGACGTGGTAGCCCTCCATGAAGGCTTCGGTCGCCAGCTTCCAGTTCACCGGGAGCAGGCACGACTTCCACCATTCGGTGCGCAGCGCGTCCACCTTCCATTCGTCGTGCTTGGACGCGAACGGCTCGAGGCAGTCACGCAACGGCGGCGCGTCGTCGTCGAGGTTGATCCATGCGCACCCACCCCACAGCTCGCACCTGACCGGGGCGAGGCGCAGATCGTCGGCACCGAGGTTGCTTTCGTCGAAAACCTCGGGCCGCAACACGAAGCTGTTGGCACCGTCAAGGCCCCAGCACCAGCCGTGGAACGGGCAGACGAAGCTGCGGCGCGACCCGCTTCCCTCGACGAGCTTCATGCCGCGGTGGCGACAGGAGTTGTAGAAGGCGCGAACGTTGTCGTCGTCGAGCCGGACGACGATCACCGACTGGTCGAGGATCTCGTACTCGACGAAGTCGCCGCGCGCGGGGATCTCCTCGAGCCGGCACGCCATCTGCCACACCCTTGGCCAGAACAACTCGGCCTCGAGGGCGTAGAACTCCTCGTCGTAGTAGCGCTGTTTGGGGATCCGGTCCACAGCCTGGACCGCCCACGGAACGGGAAGCGGTGTCCAGTTCACTTCGGTCAGTCTGCCTCCGGCGTTGGGAATTGCGATCGGCCAGCGGTTTCGTATCTTAGCAAAAATAGCAAGTTCGGCTTGAGTGTTTGGTGTGCGAATACTGGAACACGAACGAACGCGTTTACCGGGAGGAACGATGGACACCTGGATCGACGAGCTTGCGCGCGCCCTTGGCGAGGAGCCACTGACGACAACGGAAACCATCCGGCTGCTTGACGCAGCCCGCGATGTCGCGCATCGGGTCGAGCGCAAGATGACTCCGCTTTCTGCGTTCGTGATCGGCTGCGCCGTCGGACGCAACGTCGCGGGCGGGGCGGACCGTACCGAGACGCTCAGCGCGACGCTGAGGCAGCTCGAGGCCGCGCTCCCTCCGGCAGCGCCGGAGCTTTAACCGAGCAGCTTTAACTGGGCAGCTTTGACTGGGCAGCTTTAACTGGGCAATGTCGGGCAACGCTGGGCACCGAAGCGCATTGTAGGAAATCGGCGCCGCGTCGCGAAGCTGCGCGTTCGCGGGCTGGGGATCGGCGGTGATGTCGACGTCATCGGGGTCGTAATGGACGTCGGTGTCGCCGGCGATCGCCACGGCCGCCCATTTCTGGCAAATATTGGCGGCGACGTAAGGGGCATCTTCGTCGGTGAGCCTGCCGAAAACGAAGATCGCTCCCCGGTTGTTGGGCGATCGCCCAACGTTTAGGCTGCCGCTATGTCGAGCAGCCCCGCTGACGAGCGGCCAAGGGTTGGCCGGGAGGCGACGAAGGAGGCGCTGATCGAGGCAACCGCCCAAATCATGGTCGACGAGGGGTATGCCGCGGCGACGTCGCGGCGGGTGGCAGCCAAGGCCGGGGTCAAGCCGGCCCTCGTGCACTACTACTTCCCGAGCATGGACGACCTGTTGGTGGCCGTGCTGCGCGACAAGGCCGAGACCAACCTGCAGCGGCAGCGCAAGGCGATCGCCGAGACCGAGCCGCTGCACGCGTTGTGGCATCTCAGCGGTGCGCACGACGCGCAGTTGTTCACTGAGTTCCTTGCGATGGCCAACCATCGCAAGGCCATCCGCAGCGAAATCTCTTCCTATGCAATGCGTTTCCGCGATCTTGAAGAGGGTGCGATGACCCTGGCGCTGAAGGCCCGGGGTATCGACCTCGAGTCGTTTCCTCCGGTGGTCATGTCGATGATCATGGGCAGCCTTGCGCGCATGGTGCTCCACGAACAGGGCCTCGGCATCACTCGCGGTCACGAGGAAGCAAGAGTTTTCATCGAGCAATGCCTTGACCGCTTCGAAATGCCCTCATGGGACGACGAGCAGCGCGAAGCTGGGCGGCACCGTGACCCAGGCCGCTCTGGGGGTGCGGAGGTGACCAGCAACACAATTACTTGAGCTAATCTGTTTCGCGGCGAGAAGTTATACCGGCTAAGTTAAGGGCTGACCTGCAGTCGGTAGGCACAAGAAGAGGGCATAAATGGGTAGCGAACGTCGGGGGCGATGGGTTCGATGATGCGTCTCGCCAAACGCACGTGGGTACTGCTGGTGATCCTGCTGGTGGTGGTCGTGGCGGCGTTCTGTGTGGACCGCTTCCGCGGATTCTTCGGCCACACCGTACTCACCAAGCCGGGCGCCGGCCTGGTCAATGACCCCGCGCCGTTCAACCCAAAGGTCGTGAAGTACGACATTTTCGGAACCGGAGGGGCGGCGACGATCAATTACCTTGACCTCGACGCGCAGCCGCAGAAGGCCGAGAACGTCGCGTTGCCGTGGTCGCTCACCCTCACCACGACTGCACCCGCCTCTAGCCCCAACATCGTCGCCCAGGGCGACGGCGACACCATCACGTGCCGGATCACGGTCGACGGGGTCGTCAAAGACGAGAGGACCACGGACGGATTGAACGCCCAGACCTTCTGCTTGGTGAAGTCCGCATGAGCAACACACACGTCGGCGCGCACCCGATGATCCCCCGCTTCATTCGCCTGTTCTGCGTGCCGATCTTCCTTGGCTGGATAGCCATCGTCGTGATGGTCAACATCATCGCGCCCCAGCTGGAGACGGTCGGCGAGTCACACGCAGTGTCGCTGGCCCCCAACGATGCGCCGTCGCTGCAGGCGATGGAACGCGTCGGCAAGGATTTCAAGGAGTTCGACTCCAACAGCTCGGCGATGGTCGTCCTGGAAGGCGACCAAGCTCTCGGTGACTCTGCCCATAAGTACTACGACGGGTTGATCGACAAGCTCGAGGCCGACACGAAGCACGTCGAGCACGTCCAGAACTTCTGGGGTGATCCGCTGACCGCGTCGGGATCCCAAAGCGCCGACGGCAAGTCCGCCTACGTTCAGCTCTACCTGTCAGGCAACCAAGGTGAGAGCCTGGCGAACGAGTCCGTCCAATCGGTCCGCGACATCGTGGCCAACAGTGCGCCGCCACCGGGGATCAAGGCCTACGTCACCGGCCCCGCACCGCTGACCAACGACCAGCACCACGCCGGCGACAAGAGCGTCAAGCTCATCACCATGATCACCATCTGCGTGATCTTTTTGATGCTGCTGTTCGTCTACCGATCCATCCTCACCGTGCTTCTCGTCTTGGTGATGATGTTCATCGAGCTGGCGGCGGCAAGGGGAATCGTCGCGGCTCTTGGCTATTACGACCTCATCGGGCTTTCGACGTTCGCCGTCAACCTGCTCACGACGCTGGCCATCGCGGCGGGAACGGACTACGCGATCTTCCTCGTCGGCCGCTACCACGAAGCGCGTTCAGCGGGCGAGGATCGCGAAACCGCGTTCTACACGATGTATCACGGCACCGCCCACGTCATTCTGGGATCGGGCCTGACCATCGCAGGCGCGACGTTCTGCCTGCACTTCACGAGGCTGCCCTACTTCCAAACACTTGGCATTCCCTTGGCGATCGGCATGCTCGTCGCCGTTGCTGCGGCGCTGACGATGGCGCCCGCCCTGCTGACCATTTGCAGTCGGTTCGGCCTCTTCGATCCGAAGCGGATGACCCAGACGCGCGGCTGGCGCCGCATCGGTGCTGCGATCGTGCGTTGGCCTGGCCCGATCCTCGCGGCTTCAGTGGCTCTCGCACTGGTGGGTCTGCTGGCGCTGCCGTCTTACGCGCCGAGTTACAACGACCGCAACTACCTGCCGCCCGACATCCCGGCCAATCAGGGCTACGCAGCGGCCGACCGGCACTTCCCGCAGGCCCGGATGAACCCGGAAATGCTGCTGGTCGAGACCGACCATGACGTGCGCAACTCGGCGGACATGTTGGTCGTCGACCGCATTGCCAGGGGCATCTTCCACATTCCCGGCATCGGCAGGGTGCAGGCCATCACCAGGCCGCAGGGCACACCCATCGAGCACACGTCGATCCCGTTCCTGATCAGCATGCAGGGCACCACCCAGCAGATGAACCAGGACTACATGGACAGGGTCATGGCCAACATGCTCAAGCAGGCCAACGACATGCAGACGACCATCGCCACGATGGAGAGGATGCAAAACCTGACTCAGCAGATGGCCGACACCACGCACGGCATGGTCGCCAAGATGCACGGGATGACCGTCGACATCCAGGAGCTGCGAGATCACATAGCCGATTTCGACGACTTCTTCCGCCCGCTGCGCAACTACTTCTATTGGGAGCCGCACTGTTACGACATCCCGGTCTGTTGGTCGGTTCGGTCGGTGTTCGACACTCTGGATGGCATCGACACCATGACCGACGACATCCAAAGTCTCATGCCGCTGATGGATCGCCTTGACACGCTGATGCCGCAGTTGGTCGCGATCATGCCGTCGATGATCGACACGATGAAGAGCATGCGGAACATCACGCTGACGATGTATCAGAGCCAGAAGGGCCAGCAGGACCAGACGAAGGCCATGCAGGAGAACCAGAACGCGATGGGTCAGGCATTTGATGCGTCCAAGAACGACGATTCGTTCTATCTGCCACCCGAGGTGTTCGACAACGCGGACTTCAAACGCGGGCTGAAGATGTTCGTGTCACCGGACGGCCATGCGGTTCGGTTCATGATCTCCCACGAAGGAGATCCCGCGACCGCTGCAGGCATCAAGCTCATCCCGCAGATCAAGAACGCGGCGTTCGAGGCCATCAAGGGCACGCCATTGGAAGGCTCGCGCATCTACCTTGCGGGCACCGCGTCCACCTACAAGGACATGTCGGAGGGTTCGAACTGGGACCTTCTGGTCGCCGGAATCGCTTCGCTCTGTTTGATTTTCATCATCATGCTGTTGATCACTCGAGCGGTGATCGCTTCTGCGGTCATCGTGGGGACCGTCTTGTTGTCGCTGGGCACGTCCTTCGGGCTGTCCGTGCTCATCTGGCAGCACATCATCGGCGTCCAGCTGCACTGGATGATCCTTGCGATGTCGGTGATCATCCTGTTGGCGGTGGGATCCGACTACAACCTGCTGCTGGTGTCCCGGTTCAAGGAGGAGATCCACGCCGGCATCAACACGGGCATAATCCGGTCCATGGGCGGTACCGGTGCGGTGGTGACGTCTGCCGGCTTGGTGTTCGCGTTCACCATGATGTCGATGGTGGTCAGTGATCTCACCGTGGTCGGCCAGGTGGGCACGACCATCGGTCTTGGCCTGCTGTTCGACACGCTGGTCATCCGGTCGTTCATGACGCCGTCGATCGCGGCAATGATGGGCAGGTGGTTCTGGTGGCCACAGCGAGTGCGAGCTCGGCCCAAGCCGGTGCCATGGCCGACGCCGGCCCGCCACTCGGCCGACAACACCCCGGTCGGTGTCGGCGCCGGTGATGAACACCCAACGGGCCCAATCGGATAGGAGGATTGATGAAGCGAATGCGACTCGCCGTCAGCGTCATTGCTGCACTTGCGCCTGCCGTTGTCCTCGCCGCGCCGGCACATGCCGACCCCGACGTCGACTTCGCCAACGAACTGCACACGTACGGCATTTACGGCCAGAAGGACTACAACGCCTGGATCGGCAAAATAGTCTGCAAACGCCTGTACAACGGCGTCGACCCGGATGCCTACAAGTCGGCGGAGTTCATCTCACGGAACCTGCAGAAGGGCAGCACCACCGAGCAGTCGTGGCAGTTCCTCGGTGCGGCGCTGCGCACCTACTGCCCCGACAAGATGCCGGTTTTGGAACAAGCAGCGGCGCGACAATAAGGAGTCGAAAATGTTGATCAAAGTGAGTGTCGCCGCGGCTGCGGTAAGCGTGGCGGCGGTGGCCCTTCCCGCGCTGGCGTCAGCCGACTCCAGCGATGACTACCCGATCCCCAACCGGATACTCAAGACCACCTGCACGGTCGATCAGTACATGGCCGCAGCGCGCGACGTCGAGCCGGTCTACTACGAGCGCTACATGACCGACTACAACAACAGGCCGCCCGACATTGAGCAGGGCGCCCGCGACCGAATCTACTGGTTCTTCTCGCTGGACTACGCGGGACGGCGGCAGTATTCGGAGGACACCGCGACCAACGTCTACTACGAGCAGATGGCAACTCACTGGGGCAACTGGGCGAAGCTGTTCTTCAACAACAAGGGCGTCGCCGCGCGCACCACCGACGTCTGCGCCGGCTACCCGCCCAGCGACCCGTCCGTCTGGAATTGGTGACGACAGCGCCTCGCAGGACTCTGAACGACGCGGTCACGCAGTTCTGGAGTGTGGCAGCGCCGCTCTACGACCTGCCGTTTCTTCAGCAGTCGGTGTACCGACCCGCGCAGAACGAGGTGATCGCTGCGCTCACTGACAGCGGAGCGGGCAAGGTCGCCGACATCGCCTGCGGTACAGGCATTCTCGCCGACCGCATCGCGCGGGAGCTGCATCCCGACGAGGTCTACGGTGTCGACATGTCTGACGGCATGCTCGCCAAGGCCATGGCGCGCTCGTCGGAGGTGCGGTGGCGCAAGGGCCCTGCCGAGGATCTGCCGTTCGAAGATGACGCGCTGGACGCGGTCGTGACGACCTCGGCGTTTCACTTCTTCGACCAGCCTGCTGCGCTGCGTGACTTCCACCGGGTGTTGGCTCCCGGCGGTTTGGCAGCGGTTGCGACCCTGAGTCCGCGGCAGCCGCTTCCGCTGCAACGACTGTCCGCCAATCGGCTTAATCCGGCACACAACCCGTCGCCTGCGGCGATGCGGGCATTGTTCGAAGGCGCCGGCTTTCGCGTCAGCGATCAACATCGTGTTCGCCGCCCCGCATGGACGCGGGTGTTGTCAGACCTGATCACTGTCGGCATCAAGCCGTAGGGCTGCGCTAAAGGCAGGCTCGAACACGCGATCATTGGATGGTTTGCTGACCGATTTCTGCGGGTAGTCAGCACCCATGTTTGGGTTTGCGGAGCAGCAATGGACGGTGCGAATGCAGCCACCGCCGCGCGGACCATCAGCACTATCGGGCAGGCACGCACTGCGCATCGTGTGCGTGCGGCCGGTACCGCGCCGGGCGTACTCACGTGATCACGATTGACGGCCGCGAGCCCCAACCAACCGCGGCGCAGTTAGGCAACCCGGTTAGGGCAACCCGCTGAACAACGGGCTCAATACGGCCTGGAGAGGGTCCGGCGGGGGCGGTGGAACGGGTGGATCCGGTGTCACGGCCTGCGCTGGCGGGGCGATTGGTGCCGGCGGGGCCGCGAGCGGCGCCGCGGGTGGCGGAGCAATGGGTGCCGCTACCGCGGCTGCAGGCACCGCGGGTGACAAAGCAGCCGGCGCGGTGACGGGCGCCGCGGCTGGCGGAGCAGTGGGTGCCGGCGGGGCCGCCAGTGGCGCGGCGGAAACGTTGGCAGGCGGCGAGGCCGTGTGTTGAGGAACCGGGACGGAAACGGGTTCGGGCTCCACCACGGCAAGGGGCTCGGCCGGGAGTGTTTGGGTTTCCGGCGGAGCCGGTGTCGCGGGCGGCGGCGCAGCAGCCAGCGCTTGAACCGGCGGAGCGGGCGGCGAAAAGACCGGTGCGGGAACGGCGTGGACACTGGCTGAGGTCACTGAAGCGCCCGCCGCCTGCGGGTTTGCGGCCTGCGTTGACACCTTCTCGCCGTTGAGCGCCGAACCCGCAGCGAGCGAAAGCGCCGCCCCGACAACGGCCACCGCGGCCGCCGAGGTGGTCACCTTCTTCACATCCGATAGCAGCCTGGACCGGTCCGGCCGCGGCTTGAGCTTGCGCGGTGTCTCGGCCACCGGCGAGGAAACGACAGTGACGTGCCCGGCCGTCGACTGCGCCGCCCCGACAACGGCCTGAGCGGCGGTCTCAGCGGCGGTCTCAGCGGCCGCCGGGGTGGTCTCCTTCGTCACATCCGGTAGCGGCCTGGGCCGGTCGGGCCGCCGCTTGAGCTTGCGCGGTGTCTCGGCCACCGGCGAGGAAACGACAGTGGCGTGCCCGACCGTCGCCAGCGCCGCCCCGCGCGCAAGGGCCAGCCGGGAGTCGACCGAATCGAACACGGGTATCGGCAGACCGTCGCTGATCGGAGCCGTGACCGCGTCCAGATCATCGTCTGAGCCGACAAGGTACAGGCATTCCGGTAACCAGTCGTCTCTGTTGAAAATCGTGGTCAGCCAGTCAACGAGGTCGGCTGCGTGCTCGCGGGCATTGGTGACGGCGGTGAGCACCGAACCGGCGCCGGTGGCGACGACCATCACCGTCGCTGTGCCGGGCTCGAGAATGCACAAAGCGGTCTTGTTGTGCTCGTTGGCACGCCCGGCCTCGATCGCCCAACTCTGCGTGGCCTGACGCAGCGGGATCGCGACAACGTTGTCGAACTCCAAGTCCGCCAATGACTTCAGCAGGGCTGTGGCGCTCGCCTCGACATCCTGGCTCCACGTCACCCGGACAGAGCCGACCGTGTGACCGCTTGCCGCCGCGATCGCGTGCGCGCCCCTCGCGGCCGCCGCGTGCTGGGACATATCACCGAGGCCGGCGCCGGACTGGACATCGAACGCATCGTGGTCGAGGGTGACGGCGCCGGGGTCTTGTCCGTCGAGAAGTGCCCACCCGACACTGGTGGACGTCATCGACAGTCCCAGCACTGTTTGCACCTTCGGCCCCACTCTCGTCGCCACACCGACGTCGCCGCCACGGGTCAAGCCCCGCACTCGAAGCGAGCATAGTTTGCTCGCCCTTGCACGTCATCTCCTACGGAGAAGAAACGCAACACCGGCGTTGTGGCGTATATCGAAGGCCGACCAGGGCTGTTACCCGTCGTCGGGCCGCGCAATATTGACGGTCATGATTGGAAATTCGCGCAACCGAGCAGCCGCGCTCGGCGTTGCTCGTCTCACGCGGCGGCGTTAACCGTCCCGACTTGCTGCGTATGACGTCCATTAACCGTCTTCTCACACAGGGTCCACTATCGTTTGGTCGGGCACGATTGGTCACTCTTGAACCGCACCATTGACGAAAGTCGCTGCTGCCCTTCTAAATAGGAGCATTGGCCGTGGACATCAGACTCGAGGTTGTGGTGCTGCCGGTTTCAGACGTCGACCGGGCCAAGGAGTTCTATGTGGGGTTGGGGTGGCGGCTGGATGCCGATTTCGTCGATGGTGATGACTTCCGGGTGGTGCAGCTGACCCCGCCCGGCTCACCCTGCTCGATCATCTTCGGCACTGGAATCACCACGGCAGCACCCGGCTCGGCCGACGGGTTGTACCTCGTCGTAGCCGACATCGAGGCGGCCCGCGCCGAGCTCGTCGGCCATGGCGCACAGGTCAGCGACGTTTTCCACGACGCGAAAGGCGTGTTCCACCACGCGGGCACGACGGCGCGCGTGCCCGGCCCCGACCCGCAGCGCCGCAGCTATGCGTCATTCGCTTCGTTTCGTGATCCCGATGGCAATGGCTGGATACTTCAGGAAGTGACCACCCGCCTACCGGGCCGCTGACGTGACATCTGTGGGTCGCCGTGCGATTTACCAACATGGACACAACGAGCGCACACCGGATCACATGCATTCTCGCGGCTGTGGCGGCGGCATGGGCACCGCCGATCGCCGTTATCCACCTCCCGAAAGCAGCCGCGGATCCGTGCCCCGACGTCGAGGTCGTGTTCGCCCGCGGCACAACCGAGCCACCTGGTGTTGGTGGCGTGGGACAGGCGTTCGTCGACTCGCTTCGTTCGCAATTGGGCGGGCGCTCTCTTGGGGTGTATGCGGTCGACTACCCCGCCAGCAGGGATTTCGACCGCAGCACGCCTGCCGGCGCAAATGATGCGAGCAGCCATATTCAGTCGATGGCTGCGAACTGCCCAAACACCCGCATGGTGCTCGGTGGATACTCCCAGGGCGCAGGGGTGATCGATCTGTCCACCACCGCAATGCCACCGCGGATCGCTGCTCATGTCGTTGCCGCCGCCCTCTTCGGGGCTCCCGATAGCGCCTTTGCGGACACCCTCTCCCCCGGCCCGCTGCCCACGACCGGCCCTCTTTACGCAACCAAGACCATTGACTTGTGCGTGCCCAACGATCCAATTTGCTCCGACGGCTCGGACATGGGTGCCCGCGTGGCGTACGTCCAGACCGGGATGGTCAACAAGGCCGCAACGTTCGCCGCGGGTCGCATCTAGTCAAGATCGAGAAGGTTTTCGGCCTTCCACCGCACTGGCTGCCACACATCCGACTCACCGTCTCCGTCCTAACCACCGAAAAGCGGATTCAAGATCAACCTCCCGATCACGCCAACCTCGGCATTCGAAGCGCTGATCGCGACCATCCGTGAACACCGGTTGCGACTCGGAACGATCCAGGCCCCGCCCGCCCCTTAAGGAGGCGCCGCCCGCAGGTACCGGGCTCTCCGCAATGGCCGCTCTTGCAGAAACGGTTTGCGGTTTATCACCCACGCGTGAGTTTCTCAGCGAGAAACGTGATAGCCGAGGCTGGACTGTGCGACGATTAGAATCGGTAATCGACCGACGAGGTCCCCGTGCTTTTGGGAGGAGCTCACCATTTCGACGCATCTGCGCTCCACAGCGGGTGTCTGCGTGCTTTTCACCGGCCTGCTCATCGGTGGTGCCGGCGGAGCGATCGCGGCGGCCGATCCCAATGCCGGCGATTCGGCGGCCAAGAGCCAAGGTGTTAACGCGCCAAGCCAGGGTGTTGACGGTCCGAGCCAAAGCGCCAATTCGGCGAGCGGGCCGGCCGGGACGGTCGCAAACAACCTGCTAAGGACGGTGCGACAGACCGTTCTTGGCGTAACCCACACGCTGGGTTCGCTCGGGAAACCAAGCCAGCAATCCGCAGGCGCGAACACCCACTCCGACAAGAATGGGTCCGGTGTCACCGCAGCGACTACCACCCCGGTCGAATCGAATTCGAATGACATCGCGCCGGCGACGAATGCGGACGCGGCCGCTACCGATCCCGTCGCGCCAGTATCGAGAGTGGTCGAGCCGATAACAAATGCGGTCGCGACGGTTGCGAGTACCGTCGAGTCGGTTCCGGCCGTGGTCATGTCGCTTCCCACTTCCGGTACGCCGGTCTTCGACGTCATCACGACGGTTCAGAACCTGCTCACTTCGGTGTCCAACGCGGTCGTCCTGCTCGAGCAACTGCCGTCCGATCTTGCCTCCCTACTCGGTGTTACCGCAGTTGACACAGCGGTGCTCACAGCAGGAGGAGGCGTGTCGGGAGCTGGGCCAGTTGCGGCCGCGGATGCCCCGGTGATTGCGGCGCCTTGGCCGCAGGCCCTCCCCGGTATCTGGGGCGTGCCGTTGGCCGGCAACGTCGCCGCGCCTGCGGCGCTCGGAGGCATCGCCACCGCGGGCTTGAGTCAAGAAGTATCGACGTCGGGAGTGGCGCCGCTAGTGCCCGCGGGCGTCATCCCTTCGGATGTGTTGTCGATTCTGGAGCACACCGTGGGTGCACTCCTGGTACCCGCTTCACTGTCGGCGCTGGCCGCCGTGGCTCTGCCGGGTGTCGGCGGGCTTCTGATAATTTGCGCGGCCGGCATTCGGGTCGGATACCGCCAGGCCAAGGCGGGCTGGGCCGTGCGAATAACGGGCGTGGCGCGCTTCGCCGGCCCTGCGCCGTTGGGTGTCGTCCGCTCGGGTTCACCGGTTGCCCTGCGTCCCCGCGCATTGCGTGTCGTCCCTCCAGACGCATCACGGGTAGCGTTTCTTCTTGATCAAGTCGCCTAGCAACCTGCTGGGATGGTGTCGCCTGCGCGACCGTACATGCGCACGTTGAAGGAACCTTTTGATGCTCACGCAGGCGGGATTTGAACCTGCGGCAGCTATCCGGCCATGACGCGGGAGATCTCACGTCAGGCATTCGTACATGGCGCACTCGGCGTGGCCGCCGGTGCGCTGTTGGGCTCGTGCCGGACAACTGACGCTCCAGGCGCGCAGACCCCGGCCCGCGGTGTCTGGCCCGCAAGACTGGAGTGCCCTCGATGCTGCGATCGACGGCCGAGTCGTTCTACCGGCCAGCGCGGAGTACGCGGCGGCGAAGAACCTCTTCAATGCCCGATTCGACACCTCGACGCCTGCCGCGGTTGTCGCGGTGAAATCGATCAACGACGTGCAGAAGGCCGTGGCGTTCGCCGCGAAGAACAGCATCAAAATCGCTGCCCGTAGTGGCGGACACTCCTACATCGGTGCTTCGGCGGCAAACGGCGCAATGGTCATCGACGTACGGCAGCTGCCCGGCGGGATCACTTCCGACGACCGCAGGCTCGCGACGGTTTCGGCCGCAGCACAGCTGGATTCGGTGCAGACGGCACTGGCCGCACAGGGCCGATCGATCCCGACAGGAAGCTGCCCAACCGTCGGCGTCGCCGGTTTGACGTTGGGCGGAGGGCTGGGGTCCGATGCCCGACGCTGCGGTCTGACTTGCGACGCGCTGGTGTCGGCTTCGGTCGTGTTGCCCAGCGGTGAGGCGATCACCGCGGCGCCCGACGATCACGCCGATCTGTTTTGGGCGCTGCGGGGTGGCGGAGGCGGCAATTTCGGTGTGGTCACGTCGTTCACGTTGCGAACGTTTCCGGTCACCCACAGAGACGTCGTCACGCTCGTGTTTCCCGAGGGCGCGACCGCCAAGGCAATCCTCGGCTGGCACGCGTGGCTGCGCACCGCGGACCGAGCAATCTGGGGCATGGTCAACATCACGGTGGGTTCGGGCTCCCGGGGTTGCACCATCGTGTTGGCGACTCCACCTGGCGACGGGCCGAGCCGAGCCAGTGACCTCAGCGCCGCGATAGGGGTGCAACCCGATAGCAATACCAGCCGAACCCTGCGCCGCATCGACTTCGTCCACTACTTCGAAGGCGGCGCCACGGCGACCCAGCCGCGGGCGTTCGTGGCAGGCTCCGACATCATCGGGGAAATGACGGAGACCGCCGCTGAATCGATCGTCGCCGCAACATCGGCATGGCCGCAGGCAGCGGGCGCATCGACAACCGTGATCGAGTCGCTCTCCGGAGCGGTGAGCGATGTCGATTCGGGCGACACCGCGTTTCCGTGGCGCCGTCAGGCGGCATGCGTTCAGTTGTATGCCGAGACGCCATCGCAGGCGACAGTCGGCTCCGCGAACAAATGGCTGGCGGATGCACACAACACGGTGCAAACGAATTCGGTGGGCGGCTATGTCAACTACGTCGAACCGGACACCCCGGCAGCACACTATTTCGGCGACAATCTGGGGCGGCTCAAAACCATCCGGCAGACATACGACCCGGACGGGTTGATGTACTCGGGTATGAGCTATTGAAAAGGGTCCAACCGCCGGGTTCAGGACTCCAATCCCCTGGCGCGATCTTCGTAGGCTTTGCGCGCGGCGTGGTCGACATCGTCGAGAAAGACATGCTCCATACCGAGCTTGCGGGCGATGAATTCGCCCGTCGCCTTAGGGACGAATTTCATCGACGCGACGATGAGGCCCGCCGTCCTGGTCACAGCCACCCGCGCCACCGGTTTCGTGATGAGTCCGATGATCGCGTTGGCGATGTCTTCGGGTGAAGCGGGCGAGCACGTCGGGATCGGCCTGTGCCGGATCGGCGTACAGCAGCCGAGCGAAGGCGCGGCGAATGGCACGGTGGTACAGGACATTCGGGATCGGCATTCGGCGATCCAGTACCCGGAACGGATCGGCGCGCCGACGGGAGATGCGCATCAACAAGTGCGACGCGAGAATGGGCTCGTCAACTGCGATGACACCGCAGATGTTGCCGGACCCGCGAGATGCGGCGCGCACCGAGACGCAGGCCCCCAGCGAGTTACCCATCAGGATGACAGCCCCAGTATCGGCGATGGTGGCGTCGATGAACGCGTCGAGCTGCGCGATGATCATGCCTGTTTTGCGTGGGTCCGCGTGACCGTAGCCGGGCATGTCGACCGCAAAGGCCGCTCGACCTGCCGCCTGGAATGCCGTCAGCACTCCTCGCCACGTGTCGGCGCTGTCGGCGAATCCCTGCAGCAGCGCTATCGGTACCCCGCTGCCCGGGACGGATAGTCGGCGAGTGTGCACACCGCCCAGGCAGACTCGGTCCTCGATGATCATCTGACCCCAGTCCGGTCAGTGGTGGCGAGAAGCTCGGTGCCGATAGTGACCAACGCCGCATCGATGCCTGCATGGTTGCGAAGCGACCGGGTAAGTGCGATGTCGTTCATCATCGTCTGAACGGCCTGCACTCGGATCCGGGCCGCCACGGCGTCCCACTGCGGGTGCACCTCGCGCAGCAGGCTCACCCACTCGGCGATATACGCATACTGAGCAGCCCTGGTTCGATGGCGTTCCGGTTCGGGCAGGTGCTCCGCCTCCGAAACGAGCACCTGGATGAGATGCGGGTTATCGAGGACGAAGGCGCAATAGCTGCCGAGCAATCGATTCAGCCCGTCATGTGGATCCGATGCCGCAGCGAATGCGCGGTGCATGTCCATCCGCAACCATTCATCACCGCGGAGCATGGCGGCGACCAAAATGTCTGACTTGGCCGCAAAATGGTTGTAGACGCTTGGCCCGCTAATACCGACACTGCCACCGATATCTTCTGTGCTCACACCCGCGAACCCCTTGGCCGCGAAGAGCTTTGTCGCCCCGGTCAGGATCGCTTCGCGGCGCGATTGTGTCCGCAGCGTCCTCGTCTTGGGACTTTGGGTGGGAGGCGATGGCGGCAGCCGTATCGGAGCGTCCACGACGGTGGTGATCAATCCGCCGAGGAGAGTGGTTAATTCGGGTTCAGGCAGGACCAGGCTGTGAAGTGACACGCTGGTCGCGACCGCGAGCCCCGACCAGGCCAGCACGTCCGCTTCGACCGCAGCGAGGCCGGGGCGTCGTGCTCGGATCAGCGCGGCGAACCGTGCTGCGATCTGCTCGACCGCCGCCCCGAATTTCGCTCGGTCGCCTGCGGACAGCTGCCGCGCCTCGCGCTGCCAGAGCACTCCCGCGCCGCGATGCCTGAGCACGACTACGGCCAGCGTTGCCGCCACATCAGACGACTGTTCGTTCTCGGCAAGGTTGATCGCATCGTCGAGTGTGTTGAGCGCATCACCCACCACCGCGGCGAGCACGTCTCGTTTGCCGCGAAAATGCCGGTACAACGCCGACGGTCCGATCGCGACCGCCTCGGCGACATCTCCCATGCCGACGGCCGCGTATCCCTTGCGGGAGAACAGATCCGCGGCGGCAGCGATGATAAGCTGTCTCCGGTTCGCCGGGCGGGTACCTCGCGCCGGACGGCCAACAGATCGCTCTGCCGGACCCGCGGTCATCAGGACACCTGATTTCCAGCGTCGTCCCAATATCGTTTGCGAAGTTCGCGTTTGAGGATCTTGCCGGCGCCGGACATCGGTAACGCGTCGACGAAGTCGACACTGCGCGGTGCCTTGTAGCCGGCGATGAGTGTCTTGCAATGCGTGCGGATCTCGTCCACGGTCGCCCGCTGGCCCCCCAACAGCACCACCACAGCGTGGACCCGTTCGCCCCAATCGGGGTCGGGCACACCGATCACCGCGCATGCTGCCACCGCAGGATGGCTGGCCAACGCGTTCTCCACCTCAGCGGAGTACACGTTCTCACCGCCCGTGATGATCATGTCCTTGATTCGGTCGACGATGAAGATGTAACCGTTCTCGTCCATCCGACCGCCGTCGCCGGTGTGCATCCAGCCGTCGCGAATCGCTGCGGCGGTGTCGTCGGGCCGGTTCCAGTAGCCGAGCATCACGTTGTCGCCGCGGGCAACGACCTCGCCGACCTCGCCATTGGCCACGTCGTGGCCGCCGGGGTCGACGATGCGGACCTCGACGTGCGGCGCCGCGCGCCCCGCCGCCCCGCGCAGCGCCGGGTTGTCGTGGTCGGCTGGCATCAGCAGCGCCACCATCGGCGCCATTTCGGTCATGCCATAGCCTTGCGTGAAACCGACCGCAGGTAGCGCCTTGCGGGCCCGCTCCAACAGCGCCTCCGGCATCGGTGATGCGCCGTACACCAGGTGCACAAGGCTCGACAGGTCAGTGTCGGCGATCGCCGGATCATCGACCAGCATCTGGATCATCGTCGGCACCAACAACGTGTCGGTGACCCGGTGCTCAGCGATCGCCCGCATGACCTCTGCCGGGCTGAACATCGGCACCATCACATGGGTCGAGCCGACCAGGCACGCTGACGTCCATGCACCGAAGGCTGCGAGGTGAAACATTGGCGCCGCGTGCATGATCCGGCCGCGCGGCGTGATGAACTGGCCTGACGCGAGGCCGCCGAGCGCGGAGGTGAGCACGTTATTGTGGGACAGCATCACCCCCTTGGGGTGACCCGTGGTGCCCCCCGTGTAGAAAACACCGAGCAACTCGTCGCCCCCGCAGCGGGTGTCCTCCACCGGCCGGCTCTCGGTGATCAACGCTTCGTAGCCCAACGCGCCGGAAGGTAGTTCATCATCCCCGCAGAAGATCACGGACGCCAGGCCTGAATATTGCTCGCGCAGTGCCGGAATCATCGGGGTGAAGGCATCGTCGACGAACAACACCCGGGTGTCGGATTCGCGCAGCGAATACGCGATCTCGGCGGGACTCCACCGAATGTTCACCGGGTTGACCGCCGCCCCTACCCATGCCACCGCATAGAGGAACTCGTGGTAGCGATCGGAATTGAGTGAAAGGATGCCGACACGGTCTCCGCGTTGCACACCCAACTCGGCCAGCGCACCGGCAAGGTGCGCGATCCGGTCAACCGATTCGGCCACCGTGCGGATGCGGTCGCGGCAGATCGTCGCCGGGCGGTCGGGGTTCTGCTGCAGGTTGCGATGCAGCGATTGGGTCAGATACATATCGGCTCCTCAGATCAGCGCTACAGCGAGCGCGCGATCAGTTCCTTCATGACCTCGTTCGCGCCGGCGTAGATCTTCTGGGCCCGCGAGTCGATGAACATCCGGGCGATCGGGTACTCGAGCATGTACCCGTAACCACCGAACAGCTGCACACATCGATCAAGTACCCCAACCTGCATATCGGTGACCCAGGCTTTGGCCATCGACGCGGTCGTCGCATCGAGCTCGCCCCGCAGGTGCCGTACGATGCAGTCGTCGATGAACACCCTCGCGATCCGGGCGATGTGGCGCACTCGGCGAGTTCGAACCGGGTGTTCTGCATATCGAACAGCGGCTTGCCGAACGCGTCACGGCTGTTGGTGTACTTCACGGTTTCGTCGACGGCGCTCTCCAGCACGGCAACGCCGCAGACCGCGACCACGAACCGCTCGTGGGCCAGCTGTTGCATCGCGTAGCTGCACTGCCATCGGGGCTTGCTCGTCCCATCCCTGCAGCGCCTTCGTGCTGTCGTCGAAGCGGGTGAAAGCGCTTGGCCGGTCGCTCCATATCGAACCGAGTGCACCGCGCATCATCTGCTCGAAGCCGAGGGCCATCACGCAGTCGGCTGCGCCCGTCTCGATCGCCTGCCGCGCCAAGAACAGCGCGGACGAGCCTGTCGAACAGTTGTTGTTGACGTTGAGGATCGGAATTCCGGTCTGCCCAAGCCCATACAACGCGGTCTGGCCCGACGTCGAGTCGCCGTAGACATAGCCCACATATCCCTGCTGCACCTGTGCGTACTCGATGCCGGCATCGTCGAGAGCTTTCCGCGCGGCAGCTTCGGCCATCACGTGGTACGACTCGGTATTTCTTGGCGTGGTGAACGGAATCATCCCGACACCCACCACCGCGACGCGTGAGCTCATCGGCGCTACTTCGATCGAAACTATGGCAGATTCACTTAGTAGAGCACGAGCGGTAGGGCTCATACAAGTAGCATGACGGTGAACAGCCGTTTTCTGCTTCATACAGCGAAAACATGAGACCGGTAGCGTGGCCGGCGCTCCCAATATGCGACTATGCGAAATTCAGATCAGGTCAGGCCCCCCGGACTTTCTGGCACCCGAGCGAGACACTGGCGAGCAGTTGATTCGAGGCAGAGCGTCCATTAGACGAACTGCTGTCCACCGTCGATGTCGTACGTCGCGCCGGTGAGCGCTGTGTTGGTCATGAGGTGGACGGCGAGAGCGGCGACGTCGGCTGGGCCGACGACGCGGCCGATGGGCAACGTCGCCCGCAGCTCATTGCGGCGCTCCTCGAGTCGATCTCCGAGCAGCGATGCCGACAACGGGGTGTCGACGAAGCCCGCGGCGATGAGGTTCACGCGAACCGGCGCGAGCTCGAGCGCGAGGGCCGCCGTGAACGGAGGCAGCGTGGCAGTGGCCGCCGAGACGATCCCGAGACCGTGACCGACGCGCCGACCGCCGGTGCCACCCATGAGGATCAACGAGCCGCCGGGCCTAATGTTGCCCACAGTGTTGCGCGCGACCTCAAGGCCCAGCACCACATGCCCGCTGAGCGCTTCTCGCACCTGGTCTGAGTCCATCTCGAGCAACGGCCCGTATCGCGGGCCGCCGGCCGTGACCATCACATGGTCGATCGGTGTTGGCAGGTCTGAGAAGAACTCCCGCAGGGCAACCGAGTCATTGGCGTCGAACGCAGCGGTGCGTCGGGCGTCGGCCTCGAGCGCCGCTTGCTTCAGTCGCTCGGGATTGCGGCCGGTGAGGATGACATCGGCACCTTCCGCCCGGGCGCGTCGCGCCGTCTCGAGTCCGATGCCTGCGCTGCCGCCGATCACGACGACGGTCTGCCCAGCCAGTTCGGGTTCGCGCTGGGCGGCAACAGGAGTGGTTCCGCTGGCCATGGCTCCTCCGTGTCCTATCGCGACAGCGCCGCCGCGTTAATCGTCACATGGAAAGCTTGGTCGCACCCATGAAACACAATGGCCCTTGCGACAACATCAGCGCCCCCAGCGGGACTCTTGACCACCGACAAAGGAGACGACGATGCCGGTCACGGTGATCCTTGAACTCACACTGAAGCCCGAGTCGGTGCCTGCTGCGCGCGATGTCATGCGCCGAGCGCTTCAAGATACTCGGGCATTCGACGGCAACCTCGGTACCGACGTGCTCGTCGATGAGGACGACGACGCGCACTGGGTCATCTACGAGCGCTGGGACACCGTCGAGCACGACGAGGCCTACCGCAGCTTTCGGGCAGGCGAAGGTCGGCTGACCGAGCTGCCTCCGCTGCTCGCCGCGCCCCCGTCAAAACGAGGTACAGCACTACCGACGTCTGATCGCCAGCGTGCTCCCGCGGGGGCGCGACGAATTTCAGACTCGAGCCTCACGGCATCGGCGGGTGGCGCCGATCAAGTATCAGAAGGGCGGTCGAGCAAAAGGTGCAGCAGCGCAAATAGACGCCGGACTTGCGCTCAACGCGCGTCTGGCGTCGCGATATGTCAGCATTGGTCCGTGAGGCGACGCCACATCGCTGGAATGATCGGTGCTGCGGCGTCGGTGACGTGGGCGATGCAGATCGCGCCGACGCCTGCGGCGCACGCGGCGGGGTGCCCCGACGCCGAGGTGGTATTCGCGCGCGGCACCACAGAGGCGCCCGGTGTTGGCCCAACGGGACAGGCGTTCGTCGACTCGCTGCGCTCACATGTCGGCCCGAAGTCGGTCGGGGTGTACGCGGTCGACTATCCCGCCACCACCGACTTCCCCACCGCCGTCGATGGAATTACGGACGCGCGAACACATGTCCTTACCACCGCGGCGAACTGTCCCCACACCAAGATGGTGCTCGCCGGATTCTCCCAAGGTGCCGCGGTGATGGGCTTCGTCACCGCCAACGCGGTGCCCGACGGGGTTTCGCCTTCGGATGTGCCTGCGCCTTTGCCGCCCGACGTGGCCAACAACGTCGCCGCGGTAGCGCTGTTCGGAAAACCGTCGGTGCGATTCATGCACGCAATCAATGACCCGCCGGTCGCCATCGGTCCCCAATATCTTCCCAAAACCATCGACCTGTGTGTCGACAATGACCTGGTGTGCGATTCACACGGGACGAGCTTTTCCGCGCACAACGAGTACGTAGACGCCGGCATGGTCGACCAGGGAGCAGCGTTCGTCGCAAGTGAACTCCAGGCGAGTTGGGCCGCGGACGTGCCGGTGCCCCCGGCGCCGCCCGCTGGGGGCCCGGCTCCGTCGCCGCTCACGGCGTCAGCGCCTCTGACACCTCCCGTGCCTGCAGCTGGACTTGCACCACCGGCGCCCGCTGCTGGACCATCGCCGCATTTGCCGTCCACGCCGCTGACACCTCCAGGGCCTGTAGTTCCGGTTGCACCGCCGCAGCCTGTCGGGCCGCTCGCCTGATTTCTCGAAAGATCCATCCGCGCACGGTATTTCGTGTCAGCGCGTGCGGTGTGGCGCGCCATAGTTGATCGACGTCCACGCTCGTCCGGGCGCGTACCAAATGAGCAGTTCAGACGGTCTCGGCGGTCATCGACGAAAAGCCGGTCGCGCTCAGCCGCGCGGCCACCGCCGCAGCCAGAAAGCATCCAAGCGCCGTCCACCCCGCAAAACCGCTCAGCCCGTCCTTGGCCATCAGCAGCAGCGCCACGCCCGATACGCATATGAGTGCACCGGCCGCGGTCGACCTGACGCCGACGGCGCGAACCGGCGCGTCCCACCACGGCAGCCGGCGATGCTCGAGCGGTGCGAGCAGTCGGAACGCCACAGCCATGACGACCGTGAACACGAGCTCCCGCAGCGCTAGGACGCCCACGAACCCCGGCGCGTTGACGTCGTATGCGTCGAGGCCGACGGCATGCAGGGAGAAGGTGGCGACCGCGATCGCGGGGATGTGCCAGAGATAGAGCGTCATCGCTCCCCCGTTGCCCACCGCGACGGCGTGCCAGATGCGCGGCCGCGCGGCCCACCGCCGGATGGCGTCCGCGGCCGCCACGAACACGCACGACATCCACGTGCATTGCAGCGCAAGCAACAGCGTGGGCGGCGACACGTTGGACATGCGCTCGGTTCCGGTGACGACCAGCGAGAGGTCGTACGGCCCTGCCATGGCGAGCACGATCTGCGCGACGAGCGCCGATGCGGCGACGGCGAGGGCTGCACGCGGCCCGATCAGTCGGCGCGCATACGCCACCCCGATCACGACGGGGATGAGCCAGACGATGAGGTAGTTGGCGGCGCCGGCCTCGGGCGTGCTGACGGCGATCCGGATCCCGTCGCACGCCGCCGCGGCCGCGAGCAGGGACGCGACCACGAATGCGACCGCGCGCCAAGAACGCAGCCTGGTCAGCGCCGGCACGAAGGCGAGCACCACCAGGTACACGCCAAGGAACCACAGGAGCGCGACGCACTCGCGCCCGAGAGCAGCGGCGGACTCCGCTCCGAGCAGCGTGCGCGTGACGAGAAGACCGACCGCCCACGCCGCCAGGTACCAGAACACGGGTCGGCACAATCGCTGTGCGCGGGTGAACAGCCACGTGCCCCACGGTGTGCCCGAGCGCCAGCCGTAGGCGCCCGCCGCGCCGCCTGCGAGGAAGAACAGCGGCATGACCTGCACCACCCACGTGACCGGGGCGATCGCAGGCAGCTCGCCGAGCAGGTTGCCGATCCGCAGACCGTCGGTGTCGATCGTGGCGAGCAGCAGAGCGCAGTGTCCGAAAATGACGACCACCAGTGCGGCGAGCCGAGCGACGTCGACGGCGCGGTCACGGCCGGGTGACGTGTTGTCGGCGACCGTGCTTCTGTTGGACACGGGCTTTGTGGGCGGCATGATGCCAGCATGCCGGGCCGGTGGACCCGACGGATGAGTAGTACTACGCGCTGGCCGGGCTGACTGGTCGGGCTGACTGTGTTTGAACCTGCGAGCACTTAACCCCAGTTGGCCTGGAGGCGTTTCGCAGCGTGTCACAGTGGCGCTCAAATCGCGGCGACCTGCGGGAACCGTCTCACGTCGTCTCTGGTTGTATCGACGTAACCCGTGGGACTGACATCAACGTGGTGACAATGATGCCGTCGGCGCTCCATCTTCACGCCCGCGCCGCGGGCTTGTTATGCGCAGCAGCGACCTTTGGCGCTGAGCGCGTTGATGGTGCCGCCCGTCCCGTTTGGCCCCTCTCGCGCGGGACCTTCGCAGCCTTCTGACGCCGGGGCCGATCAATCGGCCGTACCTCAAACGTCAATCCAACAGCGGGCAGCATATTCACCAGAGCATCCAAGCTGAACTTGTGCAGCTTCCCATTCACTAGGTCCGAGAGCCGAGGCTGGTTGACATGAAGAATCTCCGCGCCTCGGTTTGAGTCCACCCCATCCCCTCGACGCGCTCTTCAATGGCAATCATCAACAGCGAACACGCGGTAATATTCGCCGCCTCCCCTGGAGTATCGGCGATGTCGTAGAACACGCTCCTAGCCATTTTTCGCCTCCTTGTACCGCTGGTTGGCCTTATCAATATCCGGCTTGGGGGTCGTTGTGATTTCTGCTCAAATACGTGCAGGAGATGAACCGTGTTCCGGAACTTCGCCGCGTATCAGGCGTGCGATGCCATCCTCGTCCGATACCCGGATCTCGTAGGCCCCAGCGCCAACGGCTGGACGCGAACTGGCTTGTGCCGAGCCATTCGACCGGCTTGAGCTCCACTCCATGACTATGTCTGAACGGATATGATCCCTGCACGTCTGAGACCAACGTGGCATGCCGAGTGGTGCCCACAAGTCTCCTCTAATGCGCCGTGACCGGCCAGAATGTGAGTTGTGGAGGAACGGTTTCCTGGCGAATTGGACACCCTGCGTGCCGACAATGTGCGCTTGCGCCGACTGCTCAAGCTCAGTGAGAAACAGGCACGCGCGGCAAGCCCCGATCAGGCAGCACTGACTGGCGCCCCGACTGCGCCGGTGGACATGGGATCGACACCAGACGACAAGATCCGCTTCTACACCAACCTCTTCCGCTGCCGCACAGACGTTTACGCCCTCCGTTGGGAGAACAAGCGCGACGGCCGATCAGGTTGGATGCCGGCCATACACGGGTACTGGCGCAAAGGAATAAAGCGGGAAGACGTGCCTTACCTGCGGCTCACTCATGACGTGATCGGAAAGCACCTGCGCGGCGACGCGCATATCGGGCTGTATCCGCTCGGTGACGATGACACGTGCTGGTGGGTGGCGGCGGACTTCGACAAGGATTCCGCGATGCTCGACGCACTCGCCTATCTGAAAGCTGCTCGCGCCCAGAATGTTCCGGCGGCTCTGGAGGTGTCGCAGTCGGGACGCGGTGCCCATGTGTGGATCTTCTTCGCGCAAGCCACATCGGCATCAGTGGCGCGACAGATCGCGACCAGCCTGCTTGGCGAGGCGTTCCAGTTACGTGGCAGCATGCACCTCAGTAGCTACGACAGGCTCTTTCCGTCCCAAGACGTCCACTCCGGTCGGGGCATGGGCAACCTAATCGCGGCCCCGTTGAACGGCAGGCGCCGCCAACACGGCACGACACTATTTCTAGACCCCGCCACGCTGGAGCCATTCGACGACCAATGGGCCTACCTGTCGAGCATCGCCCGATTGTCCACCAGCGACGTCGCCGCCCTCGGCCGTCGACTCCCGATCCTCAAGATTGGTCACGATGTGCGCCGGCTGCAATTGCCGACGTCGTCGAAGATCGTGCCGCGTCCGTCGGCGATCATCCGCACGCACCTTGCGGCCCGAATGACGGTGACCACTGCCGATCTCGGACCAGCGATGATCTCCGCGGTCAAGCACGCCGCTTCAATCCGCAACCCAGAGTTCGATGCACGCCAACGTGCACGCCGAAGCACCTGGGAAACACCACGATTCCTCTACAGCTACGACGAAACCCTCGAAGGCGACCTGGTCCTCCCCCGCGGCCTACAGAGCCTGCTGACAGTCCTCGTCGAATCCGCGGGCAGCGCACTGAAAGTCGACGACGCACGCGCCGTCGGCGAAAATCAGCAGTTCACCTGCTCAGCCGAATTGCGCGCCGAACAAGCCTTCGCGGTGCAACAACTCGTCGAACAGGACACTGGTGTACTCGTCGCTCCGCCGGGTTCGGGTAAGACCGTGATCGCCTGCGCGAGTATCGCTGCGCGTTCGACGACCACACTGATTCTCGTCGATCGAAAAGCTCTCGCCGACCAGTGGCGTGACCGCCTTCAAAAGCACCTCGGGTTCAATTGCGGACAGATCGGCGGCGGACGGTCGAAGACGACCGGCATCCTCGATGTTGCCCTGCTGCCGACCCTGGCGCGCCGTAACCAGATCGACGAACTGACCGGCCGCTACGGATTCGTAATCGTCGACGAATGCCACCACGTCGCAGCGAGCGCATTCTTCCACGTGCTCAACCGAATACCCGCTCGCTTCTGGCTCGGGCTGACGGCCACACCCGAGCGCCGAGATGGACTCGAAGACCTCATCTACCATCAGCTCGGATCCCACAGCGTCGTAATCGACCCCCCAACCGCGGGGCAACTGCCCGAGGCAGCAACAGCCGCGCCAGCGCCTCATCCGGTGCTCCATCTCCACAAAACCAAGTTCAAGTACACCGGGGACGCCGATCCAACCGCGCCAGGCGGAATGGCCAAAATCTACCGGGCACTCGTCGCCGACCAGGAGCGACTCGACCAGATCACCAGTGACGTACTCGCAGCCCACAAAGGCGGCGCCAATATCCTGGTCCTGACAACGTGGATCGACCACCTCCATGCCATAACCCGTCGACTCAGCGACGCCGGCGCATCCGTCACTGTCCTGCACGGCCAGATGAAGACGCGCGAACGCCGCGAGATCACCGAGGGCCTTGCCGGCCACACGACCGATGATCCGCCATTGCTACTCGTCGGTAGTAGCTCGTTTATCGGCGAGGGCTTCGACTGCCCAGCGCTGGACACCCTGTTTCTCGCCGCTCCCATTACCTTCAAGAACCGTCTCGTGCAATACGTCGGGCGCGTGACCCGCGCACACCTCGGCAAGACGACCGCCACCGTGCACGACTACCACGACGAACTGACCCCGGTGCTCGCATCGTCGCTTCGTAAACGCGCACCCGGCTACGTCAAAATGGGCTTTCCCGACCCACGCTCCATGCTTCGGTGACGGTTCGCGCTCAGTCGGAATGTCCGGAGGATGTCAAAACTTGTGGATGAGCGGCGCGCAATCACCGGGGGCCGCCCGCCAGATTTCAGAGCTACCCCGCGCCGGGTGGCGGGCGGCTGGACGATCCTGGCGGCGCCAATTTCGCGCGACGGATGTGGCGAGGAGTCCGTCCCGGGAGGGCATCGGCGGTCGTCTTGAAGCTCTGTGCCCTCTCGTGTTCAACCTGGCGAGGGGAAGTCGTGTACTCGGGGGCGAGCTTAACGTTGTGACTCTTCGCGTCGAACAGGACATTGACGACCTCACCTGGTCGCGGATGCTCGGAATGGCCGTGCATCAGAGGCTCGTGGAATGTCGCCCTGAAGGGCGCCTCGCCTTCCGGCCTGACATCAGCTACGTACTCGTGCGGGACGGTGGCGTCCCCGGTTCCTCGACTCCAACTCGTCAAAAGGCTCTCCGCAATGATGGTCGCCTCCGCCGACTCCCAGTCATGTCCAAACATCCGTATCTCCGATCTCCCAATGCGGGTTACGAGGGCATGTCGTCGCAGCCGATGTCATTGTGATGACGGCATTCCGTGCTGCCTGGACGCGGGCCGACGAATGGTTCTAGCCGTTATCCCGGCGGGCACAGGGCCGGCAAAAAGAGGGACCAACACTGCCTCGGCGCCAGCGGTGGAGGATCATCTCCGTCCCAAATACCGGGAACACCGGGGGGTGTAGGGCCATAATTGCTAGCAACATTGCCCTGCCCGTAGCCGACAGCCCACCAGGTGTGGCAAACACTCATGTCCCAAGCCACTCCGGGCGGTCCCGTCGGCCATTCCATGGGTTGCCCTGGGCACCACCGATGTGGGCCGTACGAGTTGTCGGCCTGGGCGGTACCCGCGCCCAGACCCAAACCGGCCACCGCGATGCCGCCCGACAGCAGCGCTCCGGCAATGATCCGCTTCAGGTTGTGACTGGTGTTCATGTTGCGGTTCCCTGGGTCGTGTCTTCACACGCCGCCCCATTTGGCGTCGCGAGTGCGGTAAGTACAGACGGCGGGGGTGGCTACCGATCCCAACAACTGCGTCACACGCGGTGGCCGGTCGCTGTGAAGTATGCGCTGGCCCGCGCCGCGAGTTGATGGGGAAGGGAGACCGCGTTCGGTGCAGCGCCTGCTGGAACGCGACGGGGCACTGGCCGAGCTAGGTGGACTTGCCCGGCGGGTTCAGCAGGGCGCCGGAAGCGTGGTGTTGCTGCGGGGAGGCGGCGGTCATTCGGTTCGCCCGGCAAACGTGCGGGCCGACGCGAGCCGGTGCTGGTTCGTGCCGACACAATGGGTTGGGTGTCTCCGGGTTGACCGTTTGGCGGTAGAACAACGCGTGGAATCAGGTCTCGGTGGTGGGTTGGGGTTGGCGGGCGTGTGCGGCGGCCTGGGTGCGGTTGTCGACACCGAGTTTGGTCCTGATGGCGCTGACGTGGTGGCTGACGGTTCTGGGGCTGATGTGCAGGCTGGCGGCGATGTGGGCGTCGCTGTGGCCGGCGGCCAGGAGTGTGAATACTTCGCGTTCGCGGCGGCTCAGTTGCTGTGTGTCGGCGAGGATGTCGGCGCGGCGGCCGCGGCGGGTTGGGCCGCGCAGCGTTGCCGGTCGGTGCTAAGCACACGAGGGCGGCCCCCGGAGGACTCTCCGGGGCCGCCCTACCTACGGCTTGCCGAAGCAGCATACTTCTTAATATCGTTGTGCGACAGGCAGTTTGAGGGCCATCTCGCGCGGCGACGACCCAGCGATTCCTGTCGATTCCAGGTCGGTGGCGGTGAATAACCGGTAACCGAATCACGATGCCCTGCAGGGCGCCCGTGGTTCACGTCGAATTAACAAGAGTGTGAAGGTAATTCGGAAGTCAGCCAGCGGGCTCCGATTCCCCCTCAAGCAGTTCGCGAACGGCGGGACGTGGTCCGTAGGGTCGAAGCATCTGGCTGGCGGGGCGCGGACGCACTGATTGCGGCCACCAGAACCAGCGTCCGAGAAGCGCTGCGATGGACGGCGTCATGAACGAACGCACGATCAACGTGTCGAACAGCAGCCCCAGGCCGATGGTGGTCCCTATCTGACCGAGAACGCGCAAATCGCTGAACACGAACGAGGACATGGTGGCGGCGAAAACGAGGCCGGCGGACGTCACCACCGCGCCGGTGCCGGCCATTGCACGGATGATGCCCGTCTTTAGTCCGGCGCCGATCTCTTCTTTGAAACGCGAGATCAGCAGCAGGTTGTAGTCGGATCCCACCGCCAAGAGCAGGATGACGGCCAGCGCAAGCACGATCCAGTACAACTGGATACCGAGAAGGTCCTGCCAGACGAGCACGGACAGCCCGAAAGAGGCGCCAAGAGAAAGCCCCACCGTGCCAACGATGACGAGCGCGGCAACCAGACTTCGGGTGAGGATCATCATGATGAGCAAAATCAGACTCAGCGCGGCTATGCCCGCGATCATCAGGTCGTATTTGGCGCCGTCTTGGATGTCCTTGTAGGTCGCCGCGGTGCCGCCGAGATAGATGTTGGCCGTAGCCAAAGGGGTACCCTTCAGGGCCTCCTGCGCGGCGTTCCTAATCGCGTTGATATGCGAGATGCCCTCGGGGGTCGCGGGATCGCCGTCGTGGGTAATGATCATGCGAGCGGCCTTGCCGTCCGGGGATAGGAACAGTTTCAGGCCCCTCTTGAATTCGGCGTTGTCGAATGCCTCCGGTGGCAGGTAGAACGAGTCGTCGTTCTTGGAGGCGTCGAAAGCTTGTCCCATGGCGGTCGCGTTTTGCAACGAAGCCGCGGTCTGTTCGTCGATCCCCGACGTGGTGGCGTAGTTCGTCATCGTCAGGCCCCGATTGGTCTGCTGACTGGCGATCTGGGGCGGGATCAGCGCCAGCAGCTGCGGCTGGAGTGCATTCAATTTGTCCAAACTTGCCGTGATCTGACCGAATTGGTCGGTGAGCGCGTCGATGCCGTCGAGTGCATCAAAGATCGATCTGATCGCCCAGCAGATCGGAATGTCAAAGCAGTGCGGTTCCCAGTAGAAGTAATTGCGCAGCGGCCTGAAGAAGTCGTCGAAATTGGCGATCTTGTCGCGCAGATCAGTCACCGTGGCGACGGTATTGTGAAACGCTTCGGTCTGTTCGCGAGTGGCGGCGGCGGACTGCTGTTGCAAGGCATATTGTTGCCGCAAAATGGCAATCGTTTTGTCTATCTCGGCGGCCTGTTTCAGCAAGTCGGCCGCGCGGTCTTGCTGGTATTTCAGGTTCTCGATCTGGCCGAAGCTTTGCGCGCTGATCTGAAACGGTATCGAGCTGTGGTCCAGCGGGGTTCCCAACGGCCTGGTCATGGATTGCACCAGGGCGATACCGGGTGTGTGGAAGATCGCCTTGGCCACCCGCTCCAAGACGAGCATGTCGGCCGGATTACGCATATCGTGATCCGTCTCGATCATCAGCAGTTCGGGATTCAGCCGGGCCTGCGAAAAGTGCCGCTCAGCAGCCGCGTAGCCGACATTGGCCGGGGCGCTGGCAGGCAGGTAGAGGCGAGCATCGTAATTCGTCTTGTATCCCGGCAGGGCCAGCAGACCGATCAGGGCCACCGCGGATGTCACCACAAGAATTGGCCCGGGCCAGCGCACGATGGCGGTGCCGATCCGCCGCCACCCCTGGGTGCGCATCTTGCGCTTGGGGTCGAACGCCCCGAAATGACTTCCCATCGTAAGCACCGCGGGAGACAGGGTCAGCGCGGCTGCCAGCGCAGTAAGAATGCCTATTGCGGCGGGAACTCCCAGGCTTTGAAAATACGGCAACCGGGTAAAGCTGAGACAGAACACAGCGCCGGCGATGGTCAGGCCCGAACCTAACACCACGTGCGCGGTCCCGCGATACATAGTGTAGAAAGCCGCTTGGCGATCCTCGCCGGCGAGGCGCGCCTCTTGATAACGGCCCAGAACAAATATCGCGTAGTCTGTTCCGGCGGCGATGGCCAATAACGTCAGCAGATTAGTCGAGTACGTAGACAGGCCAATTATCCCGTGGTGCGCAAGAAAAGCGACGACTCCGCGGGCCGCGACCAACTCAATAAGGACCATGACAAGCGCCAGGGCGACGGTAACCACCGAACGGTAGACAAAAAACAGCATCACCGTGATCACGACGAGCGTTATCACGGTCACCTTCGCGGTACCTTTGCTGCCCACCGCGAACTGATCGGCGATGAGTGGCGCCGCGCCGGTGACATAGGCCTTGACCCCCGGCGGCGCCGCCGTGCCGTCAACAATATTGCGCACGGCGTCGACGGACTGGTTGGCCAACGTGCCGCCTTGATTACCGGCAAGAAACACCTGAACATACGCGGCCTTGCCGTCAGCGCTCTGCGAACCCGACGCCGTTAGCGGATCCCCCCAGAAGTCCTGGATGTGCTCTACATGTTTCGTGTCCCGGGAGAGCTTCTGGACCAAGGTGTCGTAAAACTGGTGGGCGTCAGCGCCAAGGGGCTTATCGCCCTCCAGGACGACCATCGCCACACTGTCGGAATCGAACTCGTGAAACACCTTGCCCATACGTTTCATCGCCTGCAGTGACGGCGCATCTTGGGGGCTCAGCGACACGTTCTGTTCTTTGGCAACCGCCTCCAATTGCGGCACCGCAGCATTCGTGATCGCAGCCAGCGCCAGCCAGAACAGCGCGATCGGCACCGAAAGCCGGCGGATCATCTGCGCTAACGAAGGGCGCGGGACGTGATGGTTGCTCATCCGGACTTGTCCAAGCAGAACGTGTAGGCGTTCATCGTGTTGACCGATCTCTCGTCTTTGACCACACCGTCGATGGTGATGCGGCAGCCGATGGAATCGCTATCGCCCTGGGCCATAACGTTGGCGAAGACTGCGGGCTGGGTCGTGGTGATGTCGTAGGACCACGGCAGGGTCGCGTCATCAACACGCTGCGGCTGGGCATTGACATCCAGGTAATTGATCGTTGCCACGGTGCCCGGCGCACCGAAAACCTCAAGGATCACGTGTTTGGGGTTGAACGGGGTGATGTCATTGGAGATGGCACTGGCCGCCGACGTGTTGTGGTGAGATCCGAAGATGCCATGCAGCCGATAGACGAAAAAACCCGCGACCGCGACGACCACCACGGCGACCAGCAGCATCCAGCCTCGCGTCACCAGCCTGCGAACTGAAATCCCGTTCACCCGTTAGCCTTTCGATAACCGGCGACACGAACGATTGGGCGAGGTCATCCCTTCCTGCGTTGAGCGGACTCGACTGCAAAAACAGTACGGTACGGGACCGGACAGGACAAGGCATGACGACGTGCGCATCCACACGCGTTGGCCAGCAGATGTTCTCGAGGTGCCCCGGTCGGTAACCGAGGGGCACAAACAGCCTTACCCGGTGGGTCGGGTGAGGCTGGGGATGATGACGTTATCGACGAGGGCTTCCACGGTGCGTTGGGTGGGGGGACGGCTGGGGATGATGGACCGGAATATCAGGTAGCCGGGCAGCAGGTCCCAAAGTTCGTCGCTGATGGCGGCGCCGTCGATCTCACCGCGACCGACGGCCTGGTGCAGGATGTGGTGGATCAAGGCTTTGCGCTGATCGAGGAACTGGTGCTGCAATGCGTCGTTGAGCGCGGGGTTGCGCGACACCTCGACGAGTACCGCGCGGATGGTGCTGGCGTGCAGGCGGGCCTGCTCGCCTACCACCTTCCCCAGGTGCAGCAAATCGCCCCGGAGTGTGCCGGTATCGGGCGGCACCGCGACCTGGCGGATGCCCTCGATGAACGCGGCCAACACCAATTCGGCTTTCGACGGCCAGCGCCGGTACACGGTGGCCTTGCTGGCCCGGGCGCTGGTCGCCACCGCGTCCACTGTCAACCCGTCATAGCCGTGCTGCTGCAGCAGTCGCAACGTCACCGCAAGCAACTCGGTCTCCCGCGGCGACCACGGTGGGGACTCCGCGCAGCGATCGGCAATTCGCGTCACAGCGCACACGATAGAACCGTTGCGGTAGTACAGTCCAGTACCGTACCGCCAGCTCGCTCGTGTAGCCCTCGAGGAACGGATCTTCGGCGGCCAGCACAGCGTCCATCTGAAAAGGGTGGTCGGCCAGGGTGAACATGGTGGCGCCCAGTGATCAGCCGCCCAAGGGGACGCCGGGTTCGACGTCGACGATGATCATGTGCGGTCCGTTGGCCGCCGTGAACGCTTGCTTCACCGCAATGGCAAGTTCGTCGGGCCGTCCGGTTCGCACGGCGGGGATGCCGTATCCCTTGGCCAACGCCTGGTAGTCGAGGTAGTCGAGGTCGAGGCCCGGCACACCGGTGGTGGTCAGGTAGTCCCCGAAGCCTTTCAGAATTCCGTATTCGCGGTTGACCAGGATCAGGAACGTGATCGGAAGCCGGCGGCTGGCAGCCGTGTACAACCCCTGGATGCCGTACTGTGCGCCGCCGTCGCCGCTGACCGCCAGCACCGGCCGCTCGGGTTGAGCGAGCTGGGCACCCACTGCGCCCGGGACGGCGAATCCGAGACCGCCTGCGGCACAAAAGAAGAACGAGCCAGACCGGCGGAACTTCATACGGTCCCACATCGCCGGCGCCCCGTTCATCGATTCCATCACGACGATACCGTTGTGCGGGAGCAGCGGCCCAAGAATGTTGTAGACCTGGGATGCGGTGAGCGTATCGACTGCGAGCGGGATCGCCAGCGCCGCACGCGGCGCGGGCGCGGGCCTGCTGGTCTGCGGTAGGAGTTCCAGTAGACCTAGTAGCGCGAGGGCCGGGTCCGCAACCAAGGCGTCGCCGACGGGCGCGCGCGCGGCGGCATCCGGATCGTCGACAATCGCAACCAGTTCGGCGCCCGGCGGCAGATAGTTGCCCGGTGCGTACGGGTAGTACTGAAACACCGGTGCCCCCGCGACGAGGATTAGGTCGTGCCCGGCGAGGGACTCGGACAGCCACGCGATTCCGGCGGGGAGGCTGCCCCGGAAGTGTGGGTGGTCGGTGGGAAACCCGACGCGAGAGCTGTTGGGCGCGAGCCACACCGGCAGATTCTGGCGGTGCGCCAGCGCGATGCCGGCCTCAAAGCCGCCCGGTGTCGCGTCCAACCCAGCGCCCACCACCAAAACCGGATTGCGGGCGGCAGCAAGACGCTTCGCGAGCGCGTTCAGCTCGACGCGCGCGGGGACAGACCGGCCGGTAAGCCGGCGAGCCGCCAGCAGTTCTGTGGTGCCGGCTTCCGCAGGCTGCTCGAAGTCGTCCATCGGCAGAGACACGAAGACCGGTCCCGCCGGTGGCAGTGCCGCGTAACGGACCGCCCGCGCGAGCGCCGCGGGCACGTCCTGGGCGCGGGGCGGCTCGAACGCCCACTTGACGGCTGGCCTGGGCAGCGTTGTCGGATCGGGATTGGCCAGCAGCGGTTCCATTGTCAATGTCGCGCGCACCTGTTGGCCTGCGGTGATGACTAACGGGCTGTGCCCACGGGCGGCGTTGATGACCGCGCCCATCCCGTTACCGAGGCCTACCGCGGTGTGCAGGTTCACCAGGGTGGGCTCCCCGCTCAACTGCGCGTAGACGTCGGCCATGCCGATCACCGCGCCCTCGTGCAGGCCGAGAACGTAGTCGAGGTCCTCGGGGAAGTCGGCCAAGAACGGCATTTCGGTCGACCCCGGGTTGCCGAACACCTTGTGCACGCCCAGCGCGCGGATCAGTTGCCAGGTGGCCTCGTGAACGGTGGCCATGACGAATCACCTCTTCCGATCTAGGTTTTCGGGTGGAGTGCGCGTGCTCGGGCGGCGTTGACCGCCAGTGCCGGAACCGAGTGGGTGGATTGCGCTCGCCAGCAGATCACGCCGTCTGGCCGGACGAGTAGGCCCGCCGTGGCGGGCGTGGGAAAGATCCGGTCCCATGTCAGCTGGTCAGCTATTTCTTGGCGGCGAAGCGCACACAGCCGCAAACCAGCGACAGGATGAGTTCGCAGGTCGGATGCGTAGGAGCTGGCATCGGGGGCGAGGAACGAGAACCGGCACGGATCCAGCAGATCCAGCGTGCTCGAAACGGTGCCTTTCAGTGGGATGTGTGGGGCGCGGGTGCCGGGCTGTCCGCTAGGTTGGGCCGGATCTTCTATGGGCAGTTGGGGATCGAAGCCTTCGGCTGTCGCCATGGGGTAGCGGAATCCCAACGTGATCGGATTGGGGTCGAACTGGTCGAACTGCCGGAAGAACTGGCCGATCCCGTCCCCGGCACGCAGCATGACGTGTTTGAGCGTGAACTCGGTGATCGGTTGTCGTTCGGACTCATAGGTGTCGAGTAGTGCATCTGCGGCGCCTCCCGAACACGCTGCGGCGAGTTTCCAGGCAAGGTTGTGCGCATCGGCGATTCCGGTGTTGCCGCCGAATCCACCATAGGGCGGCATGAGATGCGCTGCGTCGCCGACAAGAAAGATGCGACCCTCGCGGTAGCGGTCGACGACGAAGGCCCCGGTACTCCAGGTCATCGCGCTGTGAACCGCAATGTCGAGATCGGATACACCGACCACCGACCGGATCATCGGAATCACCTCGGTGGCAGCAGAATTCGGATCAATGAAATCCAGGTCGGTTCTAGGAGTCAGAGCGAACCAGTTGTGGTCGCGGGCTTCGCTGCGGACGAACAACAGGGCGCCCTTAGCCGGGGCGACCATTGCGCTGATCCGACGTCCGCGCAGTGCCGGCTCGAGGTCGGCGTCGAACAAGACGCTAAGACCTCGTCCCGGAATCGGTTGGCCGTGGCGGCCTATTCCCAGGCTGGTGCGGATCGTGCCCCTGGCACCGTCGGCGGCAACCAAGTACCGGGCGGTGATCCGATTCGGTGGCACGGCCGGCGTGCGCGTGCCAACGGTGGATGGAGACCACACCACGTCCGCGGTGACGGTGGACTCGTGCTGCTCGATGTTGACGGCTGTGCAGCCATAGAACAGCTGGGCACCCAACTCGGCGCTGCGCTGCAACAGAATTGGTTCCATTCGGTCCTGGTCACATGCGTAATGCGTGGTGGGGCTCAGTCGGTTCTGGCGGGCCAATGCGAGTGGTAGATGTATCCGCTCGTAGTCACCGGAGAGGCTATCGCCGATCGCCACACCGAAATGGTTTTCGCCCGCGGCAC
>JAOPVX010000187.1 GCA_025965975.1 Mycobacterium sp.
AACAACACGCCGTCACGAGGTTGTAGGCGCTCAGTGCGCCATAGAAAAGATTGTCGCGCGGATCGAATCCGAGCACGCCGGGCGTGTGATGAGCGACCTTGAGTGCGCAGACGACAGTCAATGCCCCCCAACCGCATGCTGTGAGTGCGCTGAAGATGAAAGCTGTTCGTCGTCCGAGGCAGGCCAGCAACGCCAGTGCCCCAACGGTCAGGAGAAGCCCCGCATGCAGCGGCGTCACCTTGAGACCGAGCATCGGTATGCCGTCCGCACCGAAGCGGGTGTAACCCATCGACCAGGCCAGCGCGACACCGCCAAGCACACCGAGTGCCAGCCCCTCGACCAGTAACAAACCTTGACCCGCACGGAAGCACATGCGTCCGCGTACGCTTTCTCGCTGCTGTGCGGTGTCCTCCGCGGCAGGTCGCACAACGGAATCGTTCAACGGGATAACGGATGCTCGCGTGGGCCGTTGCACTCTCGTGGCTCGACCCCGTCGATCGGCCGAGGCCGCGGCGCTATGCTCGGCGCGGGTTTTCATCGCCGCCGAACGGCGGTCGTCGTTTGGCGAACCACGCCGCCAACGTCACCCATGCCCTCCAGCCTGCCGTGACGCGGCCGATTACGTGTTCAACGCAAGCCAATTGCCAGAGGATACGGCGCATTTCCACAGCAAACTCCTAGACCCGCCGAAAGAAGACATGCGGAATGGAATTTAGTTTCGCTGAGTCGGAATCGGTATGGTCAACTGCGATGTGCGGCCGATTGAAGCGAACGATGGCAGTCGGGATCCTATTGGTGGTCTCGGCCAGCGGCTGCGACTCGCAGTCGCATCCTGCGACGACGTCCATCACGGTGTTGGCGTCGTCGGCGATGATCAATAGTCTTACCGCGATCGGCAAGCAGTTTCAGGCTGAAAACCCCGGGACTTCCGTAGAGTTCATCTTCGCCAGCTCATCGGAGCTCTCGGCGGAATTGTCGGACGGCATTGACGCGGACGTCTTCGTATCGGGTGACCACGACAACATGTCGGCCGTCGCAAACGCAGGCCTGATTGACGCAACTCCGGTGGCGTTGGTGGCGAACAGCCTGGTCATCGCCACGGCCCCGGGCAACCACGGCAATCTCGCCTCATTCGCGGACCTGGCCCGACCGGGTGTGCGGGTGGCCGTGTGTGGGGATCGAGGCGCCTGCGCGTGGGCAACCCAGCAGGTGCAAGACCGCACAGGGGTGCGGCTTCATCCGCAGAACCTCGACAGGACGGCTAGCGATGTCCTCAAGGACATCACGAGCGGGAGCGTCGATGCTGGTCTGGTGTTCAAGACCGACGCGCTGAACGTCGGCGACAAGGTGTCATGGTTCGCCTTTCCCGAGGCTGGCAATGCTGCGGTTACGTCGTGGATTGCGCCGATGAAGAATTCCGATCAGGCTGAACTTGCGTCGAAGTTCATACAGGACGCCACAAGTGCCGCTGCCCGAAAGGTCTTCGCTGACGACGGCTTCGCCGAACCAAACAAGAAATTTGCGGGCTAACGGAGCAGTTCTCGGCGCGACACACCGTGGCGCTTGGTGAACGCCCGAGGCGGGCCACCAGTTGTAGTGACCCGCCTCGAATTATTTTGGCTTACAGTGGAATCCACTGGCCGAGGAACCAGAAGCCCCATCCGTTTCCGTCGCCGGAAGGCACCGGGTTCACCTGCTGACCCATCCAATTGAAGGGCTGGTGATCAAAACGGCCCTGGTCGACGCCGCGACCATGCCAGTCCATCGGGGCGGGGCCACGGTCGTCTCGATGGTCACCGCATGGCGGGGTACCTGGACGGCCGCAACCCCAGGGATCTGCACTGGCCGTCCCGAGACCGACGCCGAACAGTCCTGCAACGCCGATTCCGGCTGCCAGTGCTGATGCAGATAAGGCACGCCTCAAAGTCATTTCCTCACTCCATTTCTCATCGATGTGGCGGTCCTTGCCACATGCGGAGTGACGCTACGGTGCGGAGATTGTCGGGCTCTGTGTTGACCATGTGCGCGGGCTGTGCAAGCGGTCACAGATCGACAACCATTTGCTATCAACGAGATTGAGGAATCCTTGGCTAGGCCCGTCGACGGTGGTCGATGACTGATTGGTGATCACATACCCGCCCCGGGATCGTGCCCTGGCCATTCGCATTGCCTCAAGGTCGTCTTCGGTGTCCGGCTGGACGGATAAGCGTTCGATGGTGACGAATTCAAGTTGCGACCAACACCGTTGGACCCTGTGGGTTTGCCGTGACGGCACATTGAGCTGGTAATTTCACGGCCACTGCCCATTGTTCACGCACCCGGCGAGTTTCTGGGCACTCGCAGTATCCGGTAGAAGATAGGCGTGGAGGTCGCCTCGATAGCATTCGGCGGCCGCGCCGGCTACGACGGGTGGTTTGTGGTTTGGCCGGGGTCGGCGTTGTGGGTCTGGTCGATGGTCGCAGCCCAGCTGGCGAGCAGGTTCAGTCCGTCGTGAGACGGCGTTCCACGTTCGGCGCTGTAGGCGGTGAGGGTCAGGCCGGTGTCGGCTGGGAACTCCATGGCCTCGTAGTCAAGGCTGAGTTCGCCGACGACGGGGTGATGGTATCGCTTGAGCCCGGTTCGATGCAGGCGCACGTTGTGGGCGGCCCAGCGCTTGCGGAACGTCTCACTGCGCGTGGAAAGTTCCCCGACGAGGTCGGACAGGTTGCGGTCGAACGGGTTTCGGCCGGCCTCGGTGCGCAACACGTCCACTGTTGAATCGACGGCGATGTCCCAGTCGGGATAGAACGCGCGCGCGCCAGGATCGAGGAAAACGAACCTGGCATGGTTGACGGGTCGGGCCGACTCGACGTAGATCGGCGAGAAGAGGGCGTATCCGAGCATGTTGGCCGACAGGATGTCCAGGCGTCCGTTGTGCAGAATTGCCGGCATCTGGGTCAGCCCATCGAGGATGCGCTGCACCCCGGGACGGATCTGCTGGGGGCTCGCGCGGGGCCGGCGGGTGCGCGACGTGGTGTTGGCGGTGCGGGCCAAATCGCACAGATGCGCGTGTTCTGCTTCGTCGAGTTGCAGGGCACGGGCGATCGCGTCCAGCACGCTGTCGGACACGCCGCCGAGGTTCCCACGCTCGAGGCGGTTGTAGTAGTCCACACTGACCCCGGCCAGTAGTGCGACTTCCTCGCGGCGCAGGCCGGGGACCCGCCGTCGGCCCCCGTAGGTCGCCACGCCCGCCTGCTGCGGGGTGATCCTGGCCCGCCTGGTGGCCAGGAACTCCCGGATGTCGTCCCTGCTGTCCACACCAGTCAGGCTACGGTCATCCGCCCCGGCCATGGGTGTACTGCCATTACCTGGAAACCCAGGGCCTGTCACACACCCTGTCAACTCGGGTTTCATCGCTGTAGACAAACGAAACACAAAGAGGCGAGACGATGGGCGCCACCACGGTGGGCAGCACAGGCCCGACGGTTCGCGCGTCGCGGTCTTGGGCGGCATGGGCACGACCATTGGCCGTCGGAATTGGGCAGGAGATGGAAATGAAGAACCGCAACTTGGGAAATAGCGGTCTTGAAGTGTCGGCAATCGGGCTTGGCTGCATGGGGCTGACCCGCGGTTTGGGCCCGGCCGCGGGTACGGATGAGGCCGTCAAGCTGATCCGGGCAGCCGTTGAGCGCGACGTGACGTTATTTGACACGGCCGAGTCCTACGGCGAGGCAAACGAAAAGCTAGTGGGTGAGGCTCTCGCGCCGGTGCGCGACCAGGTGGTCATCGGCACGAAATTTGGTTGGAAGGACGGTAACTGGACGGCGGGACGGGATAGCCGGCCCGAACGGATCCGCTTTGTCGCCGAGCAGTCCCTCAAGCGCCTGCAGACCGACCGAATCGATCTGTTCTACCAGCACCGGGTGGACCCGAACGTGCCGATTGAAGACGTCGCCGGCGCGGTCGGGGATCTCATTGAGGAAGGCAAAGTCAAATACTTCGGCCTCTGCGAGGCAGGTGAGGAGATCATCCGCAGAGCCCATGCGGTTCAATCGGTTTCGGCTCTGCAGAGCGAATATTCGCTGTGGTGGCGTGAGCCCGAGCAAAGCGTCCTGCCGACGCTA
>JAOPVX010000202.1 GCA_025965975.1 Mycobacterium sp.
ATGTGCTGGCCTCGGACCATCACGCGACGTTGGTGACGACGCCAGAAGGAGCGCGAATACAGGACGCCGACAGCGCCAACGGCACGTTCGTCAACGGCCACCGCGTCCAGAACGCGGCGCTGAAGCAGAACGACGTCGTCACGATCGGCAACGTCGACTTTGTGTTCGAGAACGGCAATCTCGTCCGTCGCATCGAATCCGCCGACAAGACCGGTGGCCTCGACGTGTGCGACATCAGCTTGATCATCGAGGGCAATCGCGCACTGCTGGACCGTGTTTCGTTCTCCGTCAAGCCTGCCACGTTGACCGCGGTGATCGGCCCTTCGGGTTCGGGCAAGTCCACTTTGTTGGAGGTGATCGCGGGCGGTACGCGGCCGGCCAGCGGTGCGGTGTTGTTCGAAGCGCACGACGTCCACGCCGAGTACGCGTCGATGCGCACCCGGATCGGCATGGTTCCGCAAGACGACGTCGTGCATCGTCAGCTCACCATCAACCAAGCGTTGGGCTACGCGGCGGAACTGCGGATGCCACCGGACACCACCAAGGAAGATCGGCAGCGCGTGGTCGCGCAGGTGCTCGAGGAACTCGAGTTGACGCCGCACGCGGACGCCCGCGTGGATAAGTTGTCGGGCGGGCAGCGCAAACGTGCGTCCGTCGCGTTGGAGTTGTTGACCGGTCCTTCGCTGCTGGTGCTCGACGAGCCCACGACCGGGCTGGACCCCGCGCTGGACCAGCAGGTGATGAAGATGCTGCGCCAGCTTGCCGACGCCGGCCGCGTCGTCGTGGTCGTGACGCATTCGCTGGCCTATCTGGATGTCTGCGATCAGGTGCTGTTGCTTGGTCCCGGCGGCAAGACCGCATTCTGTGGACCGCCCGGTGAGCTCGCACCGGCGATGGGCACGACCGACTGGGCCGACATCTTCACCGATATCAGCGCCGATCCCGACGCGGCCCAGAAGCGTTTTCTCGAGCGCGCCGGTCGCGTCGACGAACCGCCAACCCGGCCCGCGCCCGAGCAACCCGCGGCGTTGGGAAAGGCCGTGCTCACCAACCTGTGGCGCCAGTTCTCGACGATTGCCCGACGCCAGTTGCGGCTGCTCGTCGCCGACCGCGGTTACTTCGTGTTCTTGGCGTTGCTGCCGTTCATGGTCGGGCTGCTGCCGCTGGCCGTGGCCGGCCACGCCGGCTTCGGCAAGGCAAACATCGACGGCGCCGCGCCGAACGAGGCAAAGCAGATCTTGGTCTTGATGAACTTCGGTGCGTTATTCATGGGAACCGCGCTGACTGTTCGCGCATTGGTCGGCGAACGCGCCATCTTCCGCCGCGAGCAAGCGGTCGGGCTGTCGACGTCGGCGTATCTCGCGGCCAAGATCGCGGTGTTCGGCGCGATCGCGGTGGTTCAGTCGGCCGTCCTTGTCTTGATCGTGGCAGGCGGCAAGGGTGCGCCGCTGGGCGCGACGGCGCTGGGCAGTCCGACGTTCGAGCTTTTCGTGGGTATCGCGGCAACGTCGGTGGCGTCTGCCATCGTCGGCCTGTTCGTGTCGGCACTGGCGCAAAACAGCAATCAGGTGCTGCCGCTGACAGTCGTCACGCTCATGGTGCAGGTGGTGCTCGCCGGCGGAATGATCCCGGTGACCGACTGGGCGCTCGGCCCGGTCTCCTGGCTCACCCCGGCGCGGTGGGGCTTGGCGGCCGCCGCGTCGACGGCCGATCTGACGAATACGGTGTTGGTGATCGCCAAGGATTCCCATTGGAAGCACACCGCCTCGGCGTGGCTTTTCGACATCGTCGCGCTCGGCGTTATATCAATGTTCTACGCCGGCTTCGCGAGGTGGAAGATCCGCCTCAAGGGTGCTGTCAAGTAGCCGCGCTCACGCAGCGAGCGCGTGCCGGTTGACGGCGGCCGGCTGGAGACTTTCCTTCAGGGCCACCACCTGCTCCCTCAGCTGCGCCGTCCGGGTCGACGGGTTCGCCGATGTGGACCTGCAGCAGGGCGGGGGAGTAGCGACCGCCCGTTGGCAGCACGTCGGCGGTGCCCATCAATGCGACCGGGACTACCGGCACACCGCATTCACGTGCCAACCGCAGCGCGCCGAAACGGAATTCCCCGACGTTGCCGTTCGTCGAGCGGGTCCCCTCGGGGTAGATGACGACGACCCGGCCTGCCTGCAGCGCTGGGCGGACCGCAGCGAGCATCGCTTCGAAGCTGGCGCCGCCGGACCGCCGGACCGGCAGCACGCCGGCCAGCGAGCTTGCGATGAACCGGCGCACCGGCACGTCGAACCGGTAGTCCGCGCCCGCTACGAACACGGGCTGGGCCGTGCGCGGCAGTGCGGCCAGCAGCACGCGGTGTCAGCGTGCGAGGAGTGGTTGGCCACTACGACGCAGCCACCCTTCCCGCGCCACCGCCCGGTGACGGTGAGCCCGCCCGAAACTGCGCACGCCACCCGCCACAGCCAGTGCCGCAGCACACTTGAGACTCGGATCATGCCGCCACCCCCGTCAATGGCTGCCTGACTACACCGATCTGTGTGACCTCGTCGACTCGCTGCGGCTCGTCTTGCCGCTGCGCCACCAACCGCGACGCGCGGCCCGCAGCCGCAGCACGGTGGAGAGCAGCGAACCGTTCACCAGCTGCGCCAGGATCACCGGCAGGACCACCGGAAATGCAGTAGCCAGCGCCATGAAGAGGCACCGTTCGGTCCTGCCCAGCGGGCCCCCGTTGCGCCGTGGCGCGCCCGCGGCCGCTGCCGCCAGCGACGCGGGCAACCGCGCCGTCGAGATTGGCGCCGACCAGCCGCAGCACGAGAAACAGCACCGCCAGCGGCCAGCAGCCCAACGCGATGGCCACCGCGGCGGCCCCCGCCACCACCACCCCGGCCACGGTGAACACATCCGGTGACACCCGCCGTGCCGCGACGTTGACGATCGGCGTCAATCGGCTGGTAAACCATGGTTTCAGCGCGTAGAGGCCGCTCATCTGCCGCGCGCGGTTGAGTTGTCGGTCGGGAAGACTGGCAGGTCGCGACGTTCGGTTTCATGATTGGCTCCTTTCGTGCTGTAGGCCCCTGTTGGCCGGTCACGAAAAGATTGCGACGGACCGCCTGGCGGATTCTTGGGGAACTTGTCGGCCGGATGGGCGTGCTCAAATCCCCACGATCTGGTGGCAACCGACGTGGACACCGCCGACGCGGCGGACGACATCGTCGAACAGGGCGCATGGCCGCGACTTACGGAAGTGCTATCGATTGCGAGCGCGATGGGATCGGCGCGGGCGCCGTGGCGTGACGACCCGCGGGATGCCTGCCCGCCACCGCCCAATACCCGGGGCTAATCGCCGGTGCGTGTAAATGTTTCGTCGAATTCGACGCTGACCGCGCACGGCTCGGACTGTTCCCAGTGACCGTGCCCGGTGAGTGTCGCTATCGGATCCTGTGGTGGTTGGGGTAGCGCATACTGCCCGGTGGCTTTCAGTTTGAACCATCCCGCCGCGGCCCAGCAACTCGATCAGCTGGTAGCGGCCAAACGGCGTCCCCTCCACCGGCTCACGATAAATCAGCCAGCGCTAGTTGTTGGCGATGTGGCGGGTGATGTGGTTGACCGCGGCCTTGGGTGCGCCGCAGGCGACGTGTTGCCGATCGGTGCCCAAAGCGGCTCAAGACGAGGCGTGAGGATGCGTCCCGCGCCCTGGTTGAGGAAGTTCGGGATCACCGCGCGGCTGGCTTGTCGCCAATCGAGAGATGCCGCAGCTAGACCGGAAGGGCCTATGCCAACGTTGCCAGCGCCCGCAGGTCCTCGTCGGCGAACGTGTCCTCCAGCTGTAGCGGTGAGTAATCGACGTCGATCTCGCCGAGCGGCCTGCCCCGCGCGCTATTGATCGTCCCGAGCCGGCGCGTTCCCTTGTCAGTGGCGTACTGCAAGAACTCGTCCTTCGAGAAGTCGAAGGGGATCTGGTCGCTGTAGAGTGCAAAGACCTCTTCGGTGTTGGCCAACGCCAGCGGAATCAGCTCGCTCATTCGTGTTTCGAACACCGTCCAATTGGCATCGTCGGCGGCGACATGGCGCCGACATGTGAAAGTGCCCCACGCCATGTGACGTCGCTCGTCGTCGCTGATTTTCTGGACCAGCTGCTGCATGCCGGGAAGGATGCCGCGGTCGACGCAGATCTTGTGCCAGGCAAAGTATCCCGTCAGCGCCATCATGCCTTCGATCACGTGGTTATACGTTGCGGATGCCCGAACCTGGGCGGCCGGCGAGGGATCGGAGGCCAGCGCCCCGAGTGATTCGGGGAGCTCCTCGTAGAACATCTTGCGGTATGCCGGAAGTTCGTCGATGTAGCCGTGCAGGTCGTCGGTGATCCCCACCGCGTCAAGCCACATGCGGAACACCTGGGTGTGCTTGGCTTCCTCGAATGCGAACTGCGTCAAATACATTTCGTCGCCGAGGCGCCCTTCGGCCCGCATCGCGGCCATGAACGGTTGGATGTCCTGAGTCACCGCTTCCTCACCCGCAATGAACTGCGCGCACAGTCGGGTGGCGGCGTCGCGCTCGTCCTCGGTCAGCGACTCCCAGTCCGCCCGTTCACGGGAGAAATCGATGTCGGCGGGATCCCAGAACTTTGCGTTGCCGCCGGCGAATAGTTTCAAGGGCAGGCTGTCCCAGTTGAGCCCGCCCGCGCCGAGCGAGCCGAGTCGTGTTCGTGTCATTCGGTTGACCTCCTCACGTCGTGCGGGGGTGGGCCCGCATGGCCTGCCGGGTGCCTGGCGCCAGAATCGTCACCCACCGCTTTGACGTTAGAGCAGTACCGGGGTATGCCGACACCGTTTCCGAGGAGCGTTTCCGAAGAACAGGTAACTCCGCGGCAAGATTATTTGGGATCGGTAGCCACCCCCATTGTCTGTACTTATCGCCATGACGACGCCAACGAGGCAGCGCATGGACGAAAGGAATACAGCAATGAATATCGTGCCCACCCGCATCCAGGAACAGATCGACCGCGTCGACCGCACACGGAGCCTGGCAATCGGGATCTCCGCCGGCGTTACCGCGCTCTGGTGCATCTACCGATTGTTCTGGCTGCTCTACACGGCAACGACGCTTTCCGGCATTGGCTGGTCCCCGGTGTCGCTGGTTTTCCCATTCGTGCTGTGGGGCGTGATCGGTGTCGTCGCGGTGATCGCGGCCTTCGCCTTCCTCACCCGCTACGCCAAGCAACCCTGAGTCTGAACAGCCTCTGGCGCGTCCGCGGCGTGCGCGCGTGCATGGACGGGTGATGAGAAGGGCCGCAAATGAGCGGCCCTTCTCAGTCTCGTGTCCGGCTTCGGAGTTTCGCGGGCTGGCTGGACCCCGGTTTGTGGTCCAGGGTGCTAACGGTGCGACGACTCAATACCGACGACGATCGCTGGCGGTGCTTGCCCGGTTGGTCGGAGCGCGGCGGGTTTGTCTGATCGGTCATCAGCCGATCTCCTCTGAGTGTTGGGCGAGCGCCCCCGGTGACGTTTGGGTGACGGGCTACGTGGATCGGGGCGATTCCCGACAACGACGCAGCGGGCCGCCGGTCACACACCGTTAGTGCCGTTAGTGCCGTTGGTTCCGTGGGCCCCGGGTTGGCCGCCCAGCCCGCTGCCGCCGCCGCTACCACCGCTACCGGCCGCGCCGCCGGCCTGGCCCACCACGCCGGCTCCGCCGGCACCGCCGTTGCCCCACAGCAGCCCGCCGTTACCGCCGTCTTGGCCCCACTTTTGCTGGGGCATCGAACGCACGCTCGGGTAGACAGTTATTGCCGATGGCAACCGCCGTCAAAGCGGCGGGAAGAAGTGATCCCAGGGTCCACAGGCTGTCGACGCCGAGCTCGTCAACGGCCTGTCAACTCGCTCCCACGGCGGCAATCGTCGAGTTCTGCGGTTGAACCTGCACTCACCGATCTTGACCATCGACCCGTGTACCTCCTTGGCTGTGACCGCCGGCCTTCGTCAGCAGGTGAGCAGCATGCATCCTGCGATCGGTCCGCCTCCGGCCGCAGCGACGGCCACCTCGGGCCGCTTAGCCACCTGGCGGTCGCCAGCCTGCCCGCGTAACTGCAGACATGCCTCATGGAGTAGCCAGTAGCCGTGCATGCGCCCCGCCGACAATTGTCCCCCATACGTGTTCAGCGGGAGTTCGCCGTCGAGTGCGATCCGCGCCGCTCCCTCCACGAACGGGCCTGCTTCGCCGTCGGCGCAGAATCCCAGCGCCTCAAGCCACGCGAACGTGAGAAAGGTGAATCCGTCGTAGAGTTCGGCGACATTCACATCCGATGGAGTGAGCTCTGTGCGCGACCACATCTCGGCCGCCGCTTGGGACGACGCCATCTTCGGGAAGTCGTCGCGATGAAACCACCCTCCCGAGCCGTAGGCTCCGCCGAGCGCCTCCACCTTCACCGCTGGGTTCGGCACATCCGCCGCGTAATCGGCATTCGAGACGACCAACGCGATCGCTCCGTCGATCGGTACGTCGCAATCGAACAGTCCGAACGGCGTCGATACCGGGCGCGCCGCCAGGTAGTCGTCCATGGTCATCGGATCCCGGTAGGCCGCACGCGGGTTCAGTCCAGCATTGCGCCTGCTGTTGATGGCCAACCAGCCCAGCTGCTCTTTGGTCGTTCCATACAGTGCCATGTGACGCCTGCAGTGCATCGCCAGCCAGTTGGCGGCCGAGTAGGCGTGGGCAGCCAGTAGCTCGTCGATGTCCTCGAATGGATTCAGTTTCCTTCGCGAGCCGGGGATGTGCGGCTCAATGGGTGGGGAGGCCAGCGGGTTCGGTGCCGATGTTGCGGGCGCATCGATCATCGACCCGCCCAACATCAGGACCGTCCGATACACCAGCACGTGCCGCGCCCGCTTCTCACCGACGGCGCGGATGGCGGACATGACGGGTGTGAGCACTCCGCCGGTGTCGAACCCGAAGCTCTGGTCGGTCGCTTGGATACCCAGCGCGGCGTTGACTTCGGTCAACGGGGTGTCGCCGAACGTCGCGATCCCGTCGATGTTGTTGGCTGTCAGGCCGGCGTCCTCGATGGCGGCGCGCGCGGCCTCCAGCGTCAGCTCCGCTCCTGGGATGCCCGTGCGGCGACCGATTCGCGAAATGCCGAGGCCGCTGATGATCGCGTCCTTCTCGAAGTAGCTCATTGGGCAACCATCCGTTTCATTAAAGCTATTTTTGCAATGAAAGCAGATTGAAATGTACTTTCCATGTCATGGCAGAGGACGCCCCGCCCGCGATCCCGGCACGGATGCTCCCTAGACGCAGTGAGAACAATCGGGCGTTCTGGACCGGGGGCGGTGACGGGCAACTCCTAATCACGCGGTGCAGTCGGTGCGCCTTGTGGGTTCATCCCCCCGCTGCGGACTGCCCCGACTGTGCCGGCACGCTTGTCGCGCACCCGGTGTCCGGTCTGGCGACCGTGTTCACCTACACCGTCAACTATCAGCCGTTCAACCCCGCCGTGCCCGTTCCGTATGTGATCGCGATTGTCGAGCTGGCCGAGCAGGATGATCTGCGTATAGCATCGAATATCGTTGACTGCGAACCAGATTCGGTGTACGTCGGCCAACCTGTCGAGGTGCGCTTCGAGCGACACGACACCGACCAGGGGAGTGCCTTTGTTCCCGTGTTTGCGCCGCGGGCGCAGCCGGGCTGCGGCGGAGGCGGCTGAGCACCGCGTCAGCAATCGGGACCTGCACCAGGTTCAAACCTACTGATGGTGATCACGCCGGGCAGTTGAAACTTCGCCTGGGTCGAGGGGCGCAAGAAGTACGCCGCGGCGATGCAACGACGCAACGGAGGCTGACCCGCCCCTTTGTCGGGCGATTACGCTCATTAGGCTGCGGGCCATGCCGCTCGACCGTGCCGCGCTCGCCGCAGGCACCATCCGCCTCGCTTCGGGCATCTCGTTCCTCGTCGACCCCGTCCGTGCGAACCGGCTCTGGGGCGACCCCGACGAGCCGGCGCCGACGGCGCGACTTCTGTTGCGTTCGATGGGCTACCGCGACGCACTGATCGGCGGGCTGCTCGCGGCGGCAGCGCTGCGTGGTCGCAATACCCGCGGCTGGTTCCTTGCCTCCGGCGGCGCCGACGCGGCCGATCTGCTGGGCGGGATGAGCGTCCATCACGAGATGAAGCGCTCGCAACGGATCATCGGCCTCGGCGGTGCGGTCATCGGTATCTGCGTCGGGCTCTGGGGCGCGACGCGCCGAACCCAAGGTGCGGGCGAGACCCAGCCAAGCTGAGGCGGCAGCTCCACTGGAACAAAACTGCGGCGGTGTTAGTCGAAGTTGGTGCTTGCGGTGAGCTGTTCCCACTTCGCGATCTCGTTCGTGCGCCCGTCTGCGATGTAGCGATATGCGGCGAGGGCGTCGGGCCCGAGGAGCAGGAACGCCGGCGGCTCGCTTGACTCGACGGCCGCGATGATCGCCGCACCGGCCTTGGCGGGGTCGCCGGCTTGGTTGCCATGCATCGTGTCGTTGTCCTTGCGGCGCTGCCCGGCGGTCGGCGCGTAATCGTCGATGACCGTGGCGGACTGAGTGAGTGAGCGTCCGGCGAAGTCGGTGCGGAATGCGCCGGGCTCCACGACGGTGACCGAGATGCCAAGGGGGACAAGCTCGCCGCGGAGGGCGCCACTGATGCCTTCTATTGCGGCTTTGGCTGCCGAGTAGTAACCAGACCCCACCGGGGTCAGCTGCACGCCGATCGAGGATATGTTCACGATGGCGCCGGAGCGACGGGCGCGCATGCCGGGCAGGACGGCCTTGATCATCGCCACGGTGCCGAAGAAGTGCGTCTCGAACAGGGTGCGGACGTCGGCGTCGTCGCCTTCTTCCACGGCGGCGCGGTAACCGTAGCCGGCGTTGTTGACCAGGACGTCGATGCCGCCGAACCGCTCTTGGCCGCGCTGCACAGCGGAGGCGACCTGTCCGGGATTGGTGACGTCAAGCGCCACCGCGAGCACACGATCGGGCGCGGTGTCGGCCAGGTCGGCGACTCTCGTGACATCGCGTGCGGTGACGACGGCATTGTGGCCGGCGCCGATGACAGCTTCGGCGAGGGCCCGACCGAGTCCGGTCGAGCAGCCGGTGATGAGCCAGGTGGACATTGCCAGTGTTTCCTCTCAGAGACCGACACGAGAGCCGCGTCGGCGAACGGGAACGCCATAGGGCCAACCTACTGATAGTGATCACATCGCAACGGGGCGCCTCGGCATCGCAATTGGGCGCCTCCGTAGCGCCAGCGAATCACAGAGATTCGGTTCGAGGCCATTGACGGATTCGGTTACTTCAGCCACGTGGCGTCCAACCTCGACCCCTTCGGCCTCGTCGCGCTGGCCGAGCAAACCGTGCGCACCGGCGGCGGAGGCCGGAATCGCGAAGCCGCTGCTCACCCTCACGATCGGCACCAGGCGCTACACCGAGCTGAAAGACAGCGTTGTGCAGATGCTTGTCGCCCGGCTGCCCGAGAGATGCCGAGACCAAGGACTATGCCGCCAAGACCTTCGACGTCGAAAATCTCATCGCCGAGAGGATGAACAAGCTCACCCCGGAGCAGTACGAATCGATCCTCCGGCCGGTTTTCAAGGACGACGAGATGCTGATGGTCTCGGTGGGCGCCGTGCTCGGCTTCCTCGTCGGCGAGCTGCGGGTGTTTTTCGTCGAGCACTTCGCCCGATAGCGGCTAGAGGATGTCGATGATGTCGTTCTTCAGGGCCTCGGCGTCGGTGCCGAAGACCGCTTGGACGCTGTTGCCCACTTCGACGACACCCGCTGCCCCAAGGCTTTTCAGGCGAGCCTGATCCACCCTGCTCTTGTCGGCGACCTCCATGCGCAGGCGCGTGATGCAGGCGTCGACGTTCACGAGGTTCTCCCGGCCGCCGAACGCCGCGATGACTTGCTCGGCCTTACTGTCGGTCGCGGCAAGGGCAGGTGTGGATGCGGCCAATGTCTTTGTTTCGGTCGCGGCGCCGGATCCCCGCGCCGCGACGGCTGTGGCGGCGTCGGCACCCTCGCCGAGGTTGGCCGCTTCCTCGGCCTCGAATTCGCTGTCCGGCTCGCGTCCCGGAGTTCTCAAGTTCCACTTAACGATCGCGAACCGGAAGAGCAGGTAGTAGACGACGAAGAACACCACACCCATGCCGATGAGCAGCGGGATGTTCTTCGCGGCCGGAGCCGTGCCGTAGAGCAGCAAGTCGATCAGTCCCGCAGAGAACGAGAAGCCCAGGTGTATGTCGAGCAGGTACGCGATGGCCAGGGACAGTCCGGTGAGCAGCGCGTGGAGGAGGTAGAGCGGAAAGGCCACGAACATGAACGCGAATTCGAGTGGTTCGGTCACGCCGGTCAGGAAGGCGGTCAGCGCCGCCGCCGCCAGAATGCCGACCGCGACCTTCCGCTGCTTCTTGTTCGCCACATGGATCATGGCCAGCGCGGCAGCGGGCAGCCCGAACATGAGAATCGGGTAGAACCCCGACGTGAGGATGCCTGCCGTGGGGTCGCCGGCAGCGAACCGGGTGAGCTCACCGGTAACGGCGTGGCCGCCTGGGGTCTGATAGTCGCCGTAGAGGAACCAGATGTACGAGTTCGGGATGTGGTGGAGGCCGAGCGGGATCAGCATGCGGTTGGCGAATCCGTACACGAATGCGCCAAGGGCTCCCGACCCGCCGATGAACTTGCCTAGGGCCGTCAGCCCGGCATCGAAGATCGGATAGAAGTAGCTCATCGCGAACGCGATGAACAGGCAGGCCAGCGAGACCACGATCGGAACGAAACGCCTGCCGCCGAAGAAGCCGATGTAGGTCGGCAATTTGATGGTGTGGTAGCGGTCGAAGAGCCACGCAGTGACCAGACCGACGACGATTCCCGCGAACACGCTGTAGTTGATCTGGGCTTGGCCGCCGGACTTGTCGACCTCGCCGGCGAGAACGATCGGTGACATCGTCTTGAACACGGCCTGCACCACCAGATAGCCCACGACGGCGGCCAGTGCGGTCGAACCGTCCGCCTTCCTGGCGAATCCGATGGCCACGCCGACGGCGAAGAGCAGGGGGAGGTTGCTGAACAGCGCGTCGCCCGCGGCGGTCATCGCCTTGAAGAAGGACCCGATGACAGGGGCGTGAATTCTGCCGAGCAGATCGTCTTGGCCCAGTCGGAGCAGGATTCCCGCCGCCGGCAGCACCGCAATCGGCAGCATGAGGCTCTTGCCCAGCCGCTGCAATTGGGCGAAGCCGGGAATGCGCAGACCCGACTTGTTGGGCGCCCCTTCAGTTTTCGTCGCATCGCTCATTGCCGGTGGCCCTCCTCTGCCGCAAATGTCGTCCGCCGCCGAAGCTCAGCGGAAGCTTAGACGAGAACCTGTGAACATGAGACCGTCTTTCCCACACGCTCGTATTGTTGGTGCGCACAGACCGGACGTAAGGAGTCACGACAGTGAGTACGATGCCAGTCCTCGCCCCGGTCGACGGGCGTGCGGTTCCGCTGCAGGATGTCCCGGACCCCGTGTTTTCGGCGGGCATGGTGGGCTACGGCGCGGCAATCGACCCTCCGCGCGGGGTGATCGACGCGGTCGCTCCGGTCAGCGGCAAGATCTTGAAGTTGCTACCCCATGCCTACATCGTCATGACCCCGGACAACGTCGGCGTTTTGGTCCACCTGGGTCTTGACACCGTCGCACTCAACGGCGAAGGCTTCACGGCGCACGTCAGCCAGGGCGACGACGTCACCGCCGGCCAGGTCGTCATCACCTATGATGTGCCGTCGGTCGAGGCCAAAGGGCTCAATCCCGTTGTCCCCGTTGTGGTTATGGACGAACGCGAACCCGGAAACATCATCTTGTCCGAAGCGGTCACCGCGGGTGCGGATATCGCTTCCGGGGCAAGCCTTTTCACTGCGAACAAGTAGATGGAAGTCGTCATCCTGCGGGACGCCAAGGAGATCAGCGGTGTCGCCGCCGATGCCGTCGGCGCCCTGCTCAGTCGAATACCGGGCGCGGTCCTCGGCCTTGCCACCGGATCGTCGCCGCTGGCGATCTATGACGAACTCGCGGCGCGATGCGATGCGGGCCTGATCTCATTCCGGCAGGCCCGCGGCTTCACTCTCGACGAGTACGTCGGCCTGCCGACAGACCACCCCGAGCTGTACCGAAACGTCATCGACACCGCATTTGTGTCCCGGGTCGACTTCGCTCCCGGCGCGGTCAAGGGACCTGATGGTCTGGCCGCCGACATCCCGGCGGCATGCGCGGCGTACGAGAACGCGATCCGCGAAGCGGGCGGCGTCGATCTGCAGATCCTCGGGATCGGCACCGATGGGCACATCGCGTTCAACGAGCCTGGGTCGTCGTTGGCCTCCCGAACCCGGATCAAGACACTGACCAGGCAGACGCGGATGGACAACGCGCGCTTCTTCGACGGCGACGCCGAATCGGTGCCCACGCATTGTGTGACCCAGGGATTGGCGACCATCATGGAGGCCCGGCACGTGATCCTGGTGGCGACCGGTAGCCGCAAGGCCGAAGCGGTGCACCATCTAGTCGAAGGGCCGGTAAGCGCAATGTGGCCGGCGAGCATCCTGCAGCACCACCCTCATGTGACGACGCTATTGGATGATGCTGCGGCACACCGGCTTCAGCTTGCGGGTTATTATCGTGAGACCTACCGCTCCAAGCCGGAATGGCAGGGTATCTGAGTGCTGTTGACCGCTGACACCCTGTTTACGGGCCGAGAACTGTTGCGGCCCGGGTGGATTGAGATCTCTCAGGGCACGGTTCGTGCGGTCGGAACGGGCGCTGCGCCCCGGGCGGCGGATCGCGATCTCGGCGCGGTGACCGTGGTGCCGGGCTTCGTCGACACACATGTGCACGGCGGAGGAGGAGCGAACTTCTCCACCGCGGCACACGCCGACACCTCCACCGCCGTGGCATTGCACCACCGGCACGGCACCACCACACTTGTCGCCTCCCTGGTCACCGCCGCCCCGGCCGAATTATTGCGCCAGGTCGGGGAATTGGCCGACGACGTTCGTGCCGGCCTGATCGCCGGGATCCACCTGGAAGGCCCCTGGCTTTCCACCCTGCGGTGCGGCGCGCACGCGCCGTCCCTGATGCGCGACCCGGACCCCACCGAGATCGACCGCGTTCTTGATGCCGGTGGAGGGTCGATTCGCATGGTCACCCTTGCGCCAGAACGCGACGGCGCCCTGGCAGCGATCGAGCGGATCGTCGAAAGGGGTGTGGTGGCTGCCGTGGGCCACACCGAGGCGACCTATGAGCAGACGCGGGCGGCGATCGCGGCGGGCGCGACCGTGGGCACGCACCTGTTCAACGCGATGCGCCCGATCAATACTCGCGAGCCCGGTCCAGTGATCGCGCTCCTCGACGACTCCCGGGTGACCGTGGAGCTGATCACCGACGGTGTGCATGTCGATCCCGCCCTGTATCGACATGTCGCGCACAGCGCGGGACCCGACCGGGTGTCGTTGATCACCGACGCGATGGCCGCGACCGGGATGACCGACGGGATCTATCACCTCGGACCGGTGGCGGTGGACGTCGTAGACGGGGTGGCGCGAGTGACGGGAACGGACACCATCGCGGGCAGCACGGCGACCATGGATCGGGTGTTCAGGTTCGCCGTGACGCACAGTGGGTTGCCCCCCGACGAGGCGCTGATGCTGGCAGTGCGTCAGGCGTCGATCAACCCCGCCCGCGCGCTGGGTCTGCCATGCACAGGGCTCGTCGCCGGGGCCACCGCTGACTTGGTTGTGCTGGACTCAGACCTTACCGTGACGGGTGTGCTGCACCAAGGTTCGTGGGTGATTGACCCATGAATGATCCCGATTCTGGGGATCTTCACAGCGGGAACCCAGTCGTTCTAGTGCTGCGTTCTGAACCGTGAGAAGTATGTCGCCCGCGTCGCGATTCTTGGTTCCGCTGTTGGTTGTGATCGGCGGTGCGGTGACATTTGCGGCACCCGCGACCGCCGAACCCGAAGACACCGGGGCATCGGCTCAATCGGTGATCGATTCCCTGAAGACCGAGGGCTACAACGTCGAGATCAATTGGCTGACGGGGTACGACACCGAACCGCTGTCGGTGTGCACAGTGGAAAATGTCAACAACCCCGGCGATTACCCGCCCAGTGAGGGGACGTTGACGACCGTGTACGTCGATGTCTTGTGCCCGAACCATCAAGACGACTGAGACCCGCGGCTTTCGGCGAACGCCGGTGCCACGAACCGTTCCAGCATCTGGTGTTCGGCATGTGCACCGGCGTCGGGCCAGAACAGCAGCGAGAGCACCAAACGCACGATCCATTGCGTCGCACGCGCATCGTCGCCGGCGAGCCCGGTCAGCTCGGTGGCGAAGTCGGCCACCGCCGGAGACGCGGTCAACCAGGTCCACCCGCGCCCGCCCCGCGCCGAATCCAGGAACAGCAACTCGCGGCGTCGGGCGTCGCGGCAATGGAACTGGGCAACTACATCCATGACTACCTCGCTCGGGCCGCTGCCGATCCGCAGGACGATTTGCTCGATGCCCTCGCCATCGCCTGCAACGCAAGCGGATTCGACCAAATCACCGCCCAAATTATGATGGTCATTCTCTTCGGCGCCTGCGGCGAATCGACCGGCTCATTACTCGGCAACTCGATGTGGATCCTGGCGACACGTCCCGATCTTCAACAACAAGTGCGCGACACTCCCGACCTGCTCATGCCCTTCATCGAGGAGGCGTTGCGGTTTGAACCGCCGTTCCGTGGCCACTATCGTCACGTCGTCGCCGACACCACGCTGGGCGGCATGGACCTGCCCGCGGGTTCGCGGTTGCTGCTGTTGTGGGGGCGGCGAACCGGGATCCGGCCCAACGTCGGCGGCCTGCGCGACGACCGGAGTTGTAGTCACCCAGCCCCCTCGCCATCGCTTGCAGAAGAGCAAATCACAAGCACAGCAGCATGTCCCCGACATCGCTCACCGTTGACGGTCAACCCTCGCACTCCCGCCACGAGGTTGACGGCCAGTTCGCCCGGTTGTAGCCGCACTGCCTACCGTGCCCGGGTTGTGCGGTCGGTTTGTGAGTCCTACTTGCTGACGTTGCCGCACAATATGGGCGCGAAATACAGGGTCGGTTTGCCGTCTTTTTCGATCTGGTCGTGCGCTCCGAGGTGAACGTTGACGTACCACCCCGACGCCGGCGGGGCCTGATCGACATTTTGAATGACTGTAGTTGTCTCGGCCACACCGTCAGATTTGGCGACCAGATCATTGAGGGGGTACTTCACCTCGCCCTGTGAGTCGCATGAGCCGCATGAATATGCACCGCGTGGGTGCTGCCCGCGACGAGGCCGGTGGCACGAGCCGTCACGGTAAGCGTCTTGGCCGTTGGGTCATAGTTCAATATCGCCTGGCTCTGAGGGTGATCGCCGAACTGTGGTAGCGGTGCCATTTGCAGCGTCGTCCCTGTCGCGGGGTTGATGTCGCCACACGAGATCGGCATGTATGTCTGCGATCCTGGCTTGCCCATTTCATTGGCCGGTGCCAGATGGATGTTCAGTAGCGTGCCCGCCGACAAACCGGTGTCTGATGGCTGCGCACTCATGACTGAGTTGTTGATAGCCCCGGTTTCGTCGGCGGTCACGTCGAGAAACGGGATCAAGACATCGCCCTGGTCTGCGCAATTGCCCTGATGAATATGCATTGCGTGAGTGCTGCCTGGTGCCAGGCCAACCATCTGCATCTTGGCGGTGATGAACTTGGTTTGGGAGACTACGAACCTGACTCACATAAAACTGCTGAAACTACAAATGCACTGGGTTGAAAACGGTGCGTGATCTGATCGGAAAATTCCCTGTCCGAGACGCCCACGTAGGTGGCGCACGTGCCGACAGCGGAGCCGGGTTGTGGCCTCGCTCGGTGCCCAACCACGGTCTCGCGTTGGCGTGCGCCGCCGCATGGACAGGACGGTCAACACGCACATGAAAACGGTTGGTGCAGGCGGTCGGCCACGAAGTCCGTCATCGCACACGCAGCACCCAACGTCGGCGTGACCGAAAATCTGAGCTCTGGTTGGACGAAATTGACTGTGACCAGCTGGGTTTCGAAACATCCGAACGACAGTGGTCGCGAAATCCGCAGCAGTAGAAGGGTTTAGAGGCGCAGAACAAGACGTTGCAGCTCCTCAAACTCCGTGGTGGCCTCTCGTTGAGGCGGAAGACCCCGAATGATCCATTGCGCCGTCGCGGCTGGGATCGCTTGCCCCGCAGGCGCAATGCGTAACTAGATCAGGGTTAGCCTGATTCGTCTGTGTCTGTCGGAGTGTCCGGGTTGCCGCAGGTCCACGGCTGGTTTGTGTAGGCGAGCGTGCCGGTCAGGTTCGCGGGGTCAAGTTGATACGAGTAGTGCGCCGGCGCAGTCGTACCGTCGGGCTCCCCCGACCCGGTGAGCCGCCACCTGGTTGACTAATCGATTGAACCTTAACTAATCGCCAGACCCCCGCGCCGTCAGATTCGCGACCAACCCACAAGGTCACCTAGGGTGAACTTGAAGCATCCCGGGTTTCATGCACACCTCGTTATGTGTGATCGGTGTGCTGCCCGACCTGGTGGTGAGCGTAGTACTCGGCCTCGGCTTCTGCCGGTGGGCGTCGGCCCAGGCGGTGCATGAGCCTGTGGGTGTTGTA
>JAOPVX010000206.1 GCA_025965975.1 Mycobacterium sp.
GAGGAGCTTGCGGATGTCTTCGAAGTGCAGGCCGGTTGTCGGCTCGTCGAGTACGTAGATGGTACGCCCGGTCGAACGTCGCTGCAGCTCAGAGGCGAGCTTGACCCGCTGTGCCTCACCGCCGGACAGGGTGGGCGCGGGCTGGCCGAGCCGGACGTAGCCCAGGCCGACGTCGTTGAGGGTCTGCAGGTGGCGGCGGATGGCCGGGATGGCCTCGAAGAAGTCCAGGCCCTCCTCGATCGGCATGTCCAGGACCTCGGAGATGGTCTTGCCCTTGTAGTGGACGTCCAGGGTCTCCCGGTTGTAGCGGGCGCCGTGGCAGACCTCACAGGGGACGTAGACGTCCGGCAGGAACTGCATCTCGATCTTGATGGTGCCGTCGCCGGAGCACGCCTCGCAGCGGCCGCCCTTGACGTTGAACGAGAATCGGCCCGGCTGGTACCCGCGCACTTTCGCCTCGGTGGTGGCAGCGAACAGCGTGCGGATCTTGTCGAACACCCCGGTGTAGGTCGCCGCGTTGGAGCGCGGCGTCCGGCCGATCGGCGACTGATCGACGCGCACGAGCTTGTCCACCTTGTCCAGGCCGGTCACCCTGGTGTGCCTGCCAGGAACCTGGCGCGCACCGTTGAGCTTGTTGGCCAGCACCGAGGCGAGGATGTCGTTGACCAACGTCGACTTTCCTGAGCCCGAGACACCCGTCACCGAGGTGAGCACGCCGAGCGGAAACGACACATCGATCTCACGCAGGTTGTGCTCGCGGGCACCGACGACGGTCAACTGCCTGCGCCGGTCGGCGGGCCGCCTGATCGCGGGGACCTCGATGCTCTCCTTGCCCGAAAGATACGCGCCGGTAAGCGAATCCGGGTTGCGCAACAGTTCCTCGTACGGTCCGCTGTGTACGATCCGGCCGCCGTGCTCACCCGCCGCAGGGCCGATGTCCACCACCCAGTCGGCGTGGGCGATCGTGTCCAGGTCGTGCTCGACGACGATCAGCGTGTTGCCGAGATCCCTCAGCCGGATCAGCGTTTCGATCAGCCGGCGATTGTCCCGCTGGTGCAGCCCGATCGACGGCTCGTCGAGCACGTAGAGCACACCGACCAGACCGGACCCGATCTGCGTGGCCAGCCGAATGCGTTGTGCCTCACCACCGGACAGCGTGGCCGCGGCCCGCGACAGCGACAGGTATTCAAGCCCGACGTCGAGCAGGAACCCAAGCCGCGACTGGATCTCCTTCAGCACCTGCCCCGCGATCGCTTGCTCCCGGGTCCCCAGCGTCAGCGCGTTCAGGAACTCCGCGCACCCGGCGATCGACAGCTCGGAGACTTCGGCGATGGACTTCGCGCCGTGCTTCCCCGCGGCCAGCGTAACGGCCAGGATCTCCGGCTTCAGTCTGGTGCCGTTGCATTCGGGGCACGGCACGTCGCGCATGAAGCCCTCGTAGCGCTCCTTCATCTGCTCGGAGTCGGTCTGCTCCATCTTGCGCTGCAGGAACGCCATCACGCCTTCGAAATCGGCGTAGTACGAACGGGTTCGGCCGTAACGGTTGCGATACCGGACGTGCACCTGCTCGTCGCAGCCCTCGAGAATCGCCTTGCGCGCCTTGGCCGGCAGCTTCTTCCACGGGGTGTCGACGTCGAATCCGAGCTGATCGCCGAGCCCGGAGAGCATCCGGGTGAAGTACTCCGCCGTCTGGCCCATCGACCACGGCGCGATCGCGCCCTCGGCCAGCGTGAGGTCAGGATCCGGGACGACGAGGTCAGGGTCGACCTCCTTCTTGATGCCCAGTCCGGTGCATTCCGGGCAGGCGCCGTAGGGCGAGTTGAACGAGAACGACCGCGGCTCCAGGTCGTCGACCGCCAAGGGGTGGCCGTTGGGGCAGGCCAGCTTCTCCGAGAACCGTTGTTCGCGATGCGGGTGGTTGTTCTCACGGTCGACGAACTCCAGCACGACGATCCCGTCGGCGAGGTTGAGCGCGGTCTCCACCGAATCCGTCAGCCGCTGCTTGGCGCTGGCCTTGACCGTCAACCGGTCGACGACCACCTCGATGTCGTGCTTCTCCTGCTTCTTCAGCTTCGGCGGATCGGTCAGCGAATGCACGACCCCGTCAACCCGGACCCGGCTGTAGCCCTGCGAGTTCAGCTTGTCGAACAGGTCGACGAACTCGCCCTTGCGGGTGCGCACCACCGGCGCCAGCACCTGGAAGCGCAGGCCCTCGTCCATCGCGAGCACCTGGTCGACGATCTGCTGCGGGGTCTGGCGGGCGATCCGCTCGCCGCATACCGGGCAGTGCGGGGTGCCGGCCCTTGCGTACAGCAGGCGGAGGTAGTCAGACACCTCGGTGATGGTGCCGACGGTCGAGCGCGGGTTGCGGTTGGTGGACTTCTGGTCGATGGACACCGCAGGTGACAGGCCTTCGATGAAGTCGACGTCGGGTTTGTCCATCTGGCCGAGGAACTGCCGCGCATACGCCGACAGCGACTCGACGTACCGGCGCTGGCCCTCGGCGAAGATCGTGTCGAACGCCAGCGACGACTTGCCCGACCCGGACAGCCCGGTGAACACGATCAAGGCATCACGAGGCAGGTCAAGGTCGACGCTTCGAAGATTGTGCTCACGCGCACCCTTGACTATCAGGCGGTCAGCCACCCGGTTTCCTCCCGCAGACAGAATTCATGCCCATGCTATGTCGACCCACCGACAACTTCGCGGGCGCTGCGGACCTACGTTGGGCCCCCCGCTTCCGCGTGGGGATAACGTGAGCACCATGACCGTCGTCGACGACAACTACACCGGCCACGTCGAACCCCGCACCGCGGCGCGGCGCACCCTTCCTGGGGCGTCGATCGTCAAGGTGTCGGTGGGCCCGATGGATAACAACGCGTACCTGGTCACGTGTTCCCGAACGGGCGAGACGCTACTCATCGACGCCGCGAACGACGCCGAGATCCTGCTCGAGCTGATCGAGCGGTTCGCCCCGCAGCTGTCTCTGATCGTCACCAGCCACCAGCATCAGGACCATTGGCTGGCACTGACCGAGGTGGCCAAGGCCACCGGTGTGCCGACGGCTTCACACCAGCTCGACTCGGGACCGCTGCCGGTCAAGCCCGACCGACTCCTGGCCAACGGGGACACCATCAAGATCGGCGAGCTGTCTTTCGACGTCATTCACCTCGAGGGCCACACGCCGGGATCGGTCGCGCTCGCTCTGACCGGAGCCGACGACGCCACCCACCTGTTCACCGGCGACTGCCTGTTCCCCGGCGGTGTCGGCAAGACGTGGAAGGAAGGCGACTTCGCGAAGCTTCTCGGCGACGTGACGAGCCGGGTGTTCGACGTCTACGGCGACTCGACGGTCGTCTACCCGGGTCACGGCGACGACACCACGCTGGGCACGGAGCGACCGAATCTCGCCGAATGGAAAGAACGCGGCTGGTAAGGAGATGCGCATGAACGCCGAACAGTTTGAGAAAGCCAAGAGCGGCGCCGGCTTCATCGCCGCGCTCGATCAGAGCGGCGGCAGTACCCCGAAGGCGCTGCAGCTGTACGGCATCGGTGAGGACGCCTACACCAACGACGCCGAAATGTTCGATCTCGTCCACGAGATGCGCGCCCGCATCATCACCAGCCCCGTGTTCGACGGGGACCGCATCATGGGCGCCATCCTGTTCGAGATGACGATGGACCGCGCGATCGAGGGCCGCCCGACCACGGATTACCTATGGAACGTCAAGCGGATCGTGCCGTTCCTCAAGGTCGACAAGGGTCTGGCCGCCGAGGAGGACGGCGCGCAGGTCATGAAGCCCATCGGAGGCCTCGACGACCTGCTGGCCCGAGCCGTGGACAACGGCGTCTTCGGCACGAAGATGCGGTCGTTCATCAAGTTGCCCGGTGCGGGGCTTGACGCTGTCGTCGCGCAGCAGTTCGAGATCGGCAGGCAAATCATCGCCGCAGACCTGGTGCCGATCATCGAGCCGGAGATCGACATCCACAGCCCGCGCAAGGCCGAGGCGGAGGACCAACTGAGGGCCGGCCTCCTCAACGGCCTCAACCAGCTCCGCGACGACCAGCTCGTCATGCTGAAGCTGACGCTGCCGGACACCGACAACCTCTACAGCGAGTTGGTCGAGCACCCAAGGGTCGTTCGCGTGGTGGCGCTGTCCGGCGGCTACAGCCGAGACGAGGCCTGCGAGAAGCTGTCCCGCAACCACGGCGTCATCGCAAGCTTCTCCCGTGCCCTTACCGAGGGGCTCACCGCGCAGCAGAGCGATCAGGAGTTCAACGTGACACTGGATGCGGCGATCGCGGAGATCGCCAAGGCCTCAAGTACCTGAGGCGCCTCAGGGCGTCGTGTGCACGATCAGCACGTCGGTCTT
>JAOPVX010000251.1 GCA_025965975.1 Mycobacterium sp.
GTGACGACTGCGTCGACGCCATCAGCAAGGCGTACGACGATGCCGCGCCCCTAGCCAGGCACTGCGAACAGCGCTGCGCGGCTATGACATGGCCGTGACGGTGCTCATTGAACAGCCGGCACCACCAAACCCGATTGCCAACCCCGAGGAGCGGCAGCACGAGCTTCCTAAGCGATGACCTGGCCGCGGGCATACCAACGCGGCGGGGCAGTTCGTAGAGAGTTGTGATATCGGGTGACACCGAGGAATCCGTTCGAAATGTTTCGAACAGCATCTGTCCTGATCAACTCGGAGCCGATGACGGGAATCGAACCCGCGTATTCAGCTTGGGAAGCTGATGTTCTGCCATTGAACTACATCGGCCTATTTGACTGGCATTGTTGAGCACGAAGGCTAACACCTCAGCGGATACGCTCGTCGCGTGCTGCTCTCAGATCGCGACATCAGGGCCGAAATCGCCGCCGAGCGGCTGGGTATCGATCCCTACGACCCGGGCCTGGTGCAGCCGTCGAGCGTCGACGTCCGCCTCGATAACATGTTCCGCGTGTTCAACAACACCCGCTACACCCACATTGACCCGTCCATCCAGCAAGACGAGCTCACCAGCCTCGTGCGGCCGGACCCGGGCGAGCCCTTCGTGTTGCATCCCGGCGAGTTCGTCCTCGGCTCGACGCTGGAGATGTGCACGCTGCCCGACGACCTCGCCGGCCGGCTCGAGGGCAAGTCGTCGCTCGGCCGGCTCGGCCTGCTGACCCACTCGACCGCGGGCTTCATCGACCCCGGATTCTCCGGCCACATCACCCTCGAGCTGTCCAACGTCGCGAACCTGCCGATCACGTTGTGGCCGGGGATGAAGATCGGCCAACTGTGCCTGCTCCGGTTGACCAGCCCCGCCGAGCACCCCTACGGCAGCGCGCAGGTCGGCTCCAAGTACCAGGGCCAGCGCGGCCCGACGCCGTCGCGCTCGTATCAGAACTTCATCAAATCCGGCTGATCCGGGCGCCGACCGACCGTGAGGGTTTGGGAGACTTTGAACCGTCCAGCACGGGTTGTCGTTGACCCGAGTAGGGTTCAAAATACCGGCGTCGGCGAGTACCCGTGCCGTCGCGGTCCGGCCAGAACTTCAGCGCCCTCAGCAAATGACGTTGGATGTAACGCCCGAGCTGACAGCGCCGATGAAGTATCTAGTTGTCGGCTCGTGCGGCATGAGTGCGCAACGGCGATCCAGATAGCGTAGCAAACAATTTGGAGGATCAGTGGACATCGTATTAGGTGTGTCGATGACACCTACGACGGTGCGCATGGTGCTGGTTGAAGGCGATAAAGCCGACGGGTCGATCGTCGACCACGATGCCTTCGATATCACCGCCAACGAAGGCTCAGCAACGTCTTTGAGCGCGGCCGAACAAGTCGTCGAGGCCGTGCTTGGCACCAAGGAGAGCGCTGCCGCGGGAGGCCACCACCTGAAGTCGATCGGCGTCACGTGGAGTGACCACGCCGAGGCCTCCACGCTGCGCGACATCCTGGCCGCCCGTGGCATCGACGACGTGATGCTGGTGTCCGACGGCCATGCCGCTGCGGCGCTCGCCCAGGCCGTGGGCCGGGCCGTTGGTTACGCCACCACTGCACTGTTGTTCATCGACCGGGACACCGCCACGTTGTCGGTGGTGCAGACAGACGACGGCTCGGTCGTGAAGGTGTTGAGCCGCTCCTTGCACAGCGACGACGCGATGGCCGTCCTCACCGAGATGGCAGCGGCTGTCGACGCCCAGGAGTCGCCGCCGCAGGGCATGTTCGTCGTCGGTTCGGGGGTCGACGTCACTTCGGTGAAGTCACACCTGGAGCACCTCGTCAGCCTTCCGGTCAGTGCGCCCGACGAACCGGAACTCGCGCTGGCCCGTGGCGCGGCGCTGGCATCGGCCCACGCGCCGGCCTTCGAGGCGACGACCACCGGTCTGGCCTACTCTCAGGACCCCGACGGGACCACGGCAGGCACGGCATACCCGGGCCTTGCCGCCGCAGAAACTCAGCTGGCTTCGGTCAGCGGCGCCGATGCGCTCGTCGACGATTACGCGTCACAGACCGATATGGAGCCGATCGCCGAGGAGGGCCGCAAGCCGTTCCTGCTCGTCGGCAGCGCGCTGACGTCGATCTTCGTGGTTGGCGTTGTGGCGCTAGTCATTTCGCTCGCCGTCAGCATCCGGCCGACGGTCGACCAACGGCCAAGTCCTGGTCCGAACGCGATTGTTCCCAGCACCGAGGCGCCCGCGCCGCTGCAAGAGGCGCAGCAGCCCGTCGCCCCGCCTCCACCCGCAGAGACCATCAAGCCGCCGGTGCCCGTCGCCGTGCAGGAGGCGCCCGCGCCGCAGACACAGGCGCCGCGTCAGGTGTTCGTCGAGCAGGCCCCCGCCCCGCAGGCACCTCCGCCCGCACCGGCTGCGCCGCCGCCTCCCGAGGCGCCCCCGCCCGCTCCGATTCCCGTGGCGCCAGCGCCGGCTCCCTATATTCCTGCGCCGGTGTACAACCCGCCGGTATACAACCCCTTCCTGCCGCCGCCCGGCTACTACCCGCGGCCCAGGCCCTGGACACCGCCGTGGCAGCAGTCAGATCCGCAGGGTCCGCCGTACGAGCCGCCGCAGCAGGAGCCGCCCCAATACAATCCGCCGCCGTGGCAATCACCAGGATCCGGCGGGGGCTCGGGCTCCGGTGACTACCCAGGTTCCGGCTCGGGTGGTTACCCCGGTTCCGGCTCGGGTGGTTACCCCGGTTCCGGTTCCGGTGGTTACCCAGGTTCCGGCGGAAACGGCGGCTCGTCCGGCGGCAGCTGCTTCCTGATCTTCTGCCGTCGCTAGCGGCGCTTGGTGACTTTCACTCGTAACCTGCCGTTGGCTTGGCGCTCAGTGTCATTTAGCGGTTAGCTCATCGCGGCTGCATATAGAGGCAGTATGCGATGCACCGTTTTCGGCACTGGCTATCTCGGCGCGACGCACGCCGCCGGTATGGCCGAACTCGGGCACGACGTGATCGGCGTCGACATCGATCCCGGCAAGGTCGCCAAACTCGCCTCCGGAGATATTCCGTTCTACGAACCGGGCCTGCGAAAGATGTTGAGCGACAACCTCGCCGCCGGCCGGCTGCGTTTCACCACCGATTACGAGCAAGCCGCCGAGTTCGCCGATGTGCACTTCCTCGGTGTCGGAACACCGCAGAAGAAGGGTGAATACGGCGCGGACCTGCGCCATGTGCACGCAGTGATAGACACCCTGGTGCCGCGGCTGCGGCGGCCTGCGGTGATCGTCGGCAAGTCCACCGTTCCCGTCGGCACCGCCGCCGAATTGAGCGAGCGGGCGCGCGCACTCGCGCCCGACGGTATCGACGTCGAGGTGGCGTGGAACCCCGAGTTCCTGCGCGAAGGCTTCGCCATTCACGACACCCTGCATCCTGACCGCATTGTGCTTGGTGTGCAACGGAATTCGATCCGCGCCGAAGCGGCGATCCGCGAGCTGTACGCGCCGCTGCTGGACGAGGACGTGCCGTTTCTGCTGACCGACCTGCAGACCGCCGAGCTGGTCAAGGTGTCCGCAAATGCATTTCTGGCCACCAAGATTTCGTTCATCAACGCGATCTCCGAGGTGTGTGAGGCCGCGGACGCCGACGTCACGCTGCTGGCCGACGCACTGGGCTACGACCCCAGAATCGGGCGTCGCTTCCTCAACGCCGGCCTCGGCTTCGGCGGCGGCTGCCTGCCAAAGGACATTCGCGCGTTCATGGCTCGTGCGGGCGAGTTGGGCGCCAACCATGCGCTGACGTTCCTGCGGGAGGTCGACAGCATCAACATGCGGCGCCGCACCCACATGGTGGAACTGGCCACCAAGGCCTGCGGCGGCTCGCTGCTGGGGGCCAATGTGGCGGTGCTCGGAGCCGCGTTCAAGCCCGAGTCCGACGACGTCCGTGACTCCCCGGCGCTCAACGTTGCTGGCATGCTGCAACTCAACGGCGCAACGGTGAACGTCTACGACCCCAAGGCGATGGAGAACTCGCAGCGCCTGTTCCCGACACTGAACTACTCGACGTCAGTGGTGGAAGCATGTGACCGCGCTGACGCGGTGCTCGTGCTCACCGAATGGCGGGAATTCGTCGAACTAGACCCCGACGACCTGTCCGACACCGTGCGCGCCAAAGTCGTTGTCGACGGCCGCAATTGCCTCGACACCGACGTGTGGACCAACGCAGGTTGGCGGGTCTACGCCCTAGGCAGGAGCGTGGACAGGGTCAACCAGCAGCAGCCTGCTTGAGCATTCCGTCGAAGCCCTGCCACAGCAGCATGAATACGAGTTCGACCACGCGTTCGCGCGGCACCTCGCGGTTCTCGTACCACCAGGTGGCCACGCCGTGGGTCGCCGATTGTGTGGCGCGGGCCAGGATCCATGTGGCCTCGTCGACGTTGATGCCCTTTACCGATTTGGCCCCTGCGGCGCCGAACCGGATGAGGTCGGCGATCCCCGCGATACCGCGATCGGCGATCTCATTGCGGACAGCCGCGA
>JAOPVX010000259.1 GCA_025965975.1 Mycobacterium sp.
TGGCAATCAGAGCCCGACGACGGCTGGTCGACTACTACCGCACCAGGGCGGTCCGGATGCTGCCTGAACCCTCGACCGCTGCATGGGACTGCCAGCTCCACGGGCCTTGCCGCGGAGGCGACGCGCCAATTTTCTTTCCCCGTTCGGGATCTCGACGCGGCGGAACCGAAGCACCCGCAAAAGCGGTGTGCGAGACATGCCCGGTCATCAGGCAATGCCGCCAGTACGCAATCGATGCCGCTGAACCATACGGGATCTGGGGCGGCCTGACCCCTCTTGAGAGAGCCCTGTTAACTCCACACTCAACTGACCGCGCAGACCCGACCCGGCGAGACCACCGCCGATCCACGCCAAAACCCATCCACCGCAGTGGCGGAGCGCTCCGCTACTAGTTAAGAAACCAGTCAACCAATCGCACCAGAGCCGCTTCGCCCTTCGCCAGGCTTACTTCTGATTGCTGCCGATCGTGATTCCACGCATTGTCGACGATCACGCTCCGAAGACTTTGAACACCTACAAGTTGCAACCAAAAATCCAAATAAGTTGCCTGGTAATCGAATCGCGAGGGCGGAATAGGAGTACCCTCGAGAAAACGTGAACCGCGCGTACAAACCACGACCGCCTTTTCCACGTTCAACAGAGGGCCGTACTGTTTGCCGTCGTAGGCAAACAGATAGTTTCGCTGCGCTACGAGATCAATCAGCTGTTTGAGCTTGTAAGGCAGGCCAAAGTTCCACATTGGAGTTCCTAAGACGATTCGATCGGCGTGCTGAAAGCGCTGGATCAACGATTGAATACGCTCCCATACGCTGGACTCTGCCTCAGTCATCGCTTGGTGCTTCACTGCTTTGTACTTCGCTCCTATTGCCTCGTAGTCGAACTCTGGGAGCCGTTCATGCCAGACGTTCAACGTATCCACAACTATCGAGGTGTTGTCGGATTTGCACGCCTCGATGAATGATTTGGTGAGGGTGATCGAATCGGAAGATTCACCTCTTGGTGACGACTGAATTTCGAGAATTTTCACTTGGCCCCTCCGGGCGTGGGGACTCCTTGCGGCCTTCGAGCTACTTCGAGACCGCACATGTGCGTTTCGGGGGTTGCGTGACATTGCTTCTTGAACGGCGCTGTCGATGACATGAACCAACGAGACCTTCCGGTATACTGGACTAGTGAGATGGTGGCCTAGCCAATAGGCTAACACCGCGGCGGTGTCACGGCGGCCACGAAGCGGTAATGGTGGTCACACTGCAGAGAGACGGAACGGCGATGCCCGACCTAGACCGGCAGACCACGGTGCCTACTGGGACTCCTACCTCGGCTCGCTGCAGAGTGACAGTGATGCGCCGCACTGCCGGATCACGAATTGACCTCCACAGGAAGAGGATCGGGCATGCGCCGACGAAGCTTCGTATCAGCCCTTGCCGTGGCAGGCGTCATCGGTGTGGCGGATGTGCCCACCGCGTGCAGCGCTCCTCCGCCGAGGACCGGACCGCCACCGAAGGTCAAGAACGTCGTGCTGGTGCACGGCGCCTACGCGGACGGCTCGTGCTGGGCAGATGTCATCCCCTACTTACAGGCACGCGGCATGAACGTGGCCTCGGTACAAAACCCGCTGCGCACCCTCGAGGAGGACGTCCGGTTCGCTCAGCGCACGCTCGCACTGCTGGACGGACCGACCGTGCTCGTCGGGCATTCCTACTCCGGAATGATCGTCACGCAGGCCGGTGTCGATCCGAAGGTCACCTCCCTGGTATACATCGCCGCCCGCGCGCCGGATGCCGGCGAGGACTACACCGCGCTGGCCAAGAAGTTTCCGACACCCCCGGCCAGCAGCGGCCTGATCACGGCGCAGGACGGCTACGCCCAACTGAGCGAGGAGGCGTTCCTGCAGGACTTCGCCCAGGACGTCGACACCATCCGGGCCAAAACGCTCTACGCCGTCCAGGGGCGCATCTCAGGCGAACTGTTCAGCGGCAAAGTAACGCAGGCAGCCTGGCGTACCAAACCGTCCTTCTTCGCCGTGTCCAAGAATGACCGCACAATCAACCCCGACCTCGAACGGTTCATGGCCAAGCGCATGAACGCCAACACGATCGAACTGGACGCTAGCCATTTGTCGATCGTCTCCAAAGCCAAGGAGGTCGCCGACCTCATCCTGCAGGCAGCAGAAGCGTAGCCAAGCAAGCGCCGGCGTGAGTCGAAGGGTGGCCCGACGAGCACCGAGAGCCGCAATGCGGAATCGGATCCGTCGAACGCATCCACCACGGCGAAGATCTTGCTGCACACTCCGCTAAGCGTGCGGCTGTCGGTGAGTGGAAAGGATGACCAGATGGATCTCTCGGGCGTTGGCGTCTGGAGTTCCCAATTGCGCTACGGCGACCCCGCGGAGTCAGCCGAGGCCGCCGCCGAGTTGGAGGAACTCGGCTTCACCGCCCTGTGGATTCCCGACGCCGGCGGTCCGGTCCTCGATTCGGTCGACCACCTGCTGGCGTCGACCAAACAGGTCGTGATCGCAACAGGAATCCTCAATCTTTGGATGCACGAGCCATCCGGCGTAGCCGCGCGGTACGCATCCTTGACCATGACGTACGGTGACCGGTTCCTCTTGGGTATCGGTTGCAGCAACGCCGCACTCATCGACTCCGTGGAACCCGGGCGTTACCGCAAGCCCCTGGCCGCCACGCGGTCGTTCCTCGACACCCTGGACGCCGCCGAGCAGCCGGTGCCCGTCGAGAACCGGGTGCTTGCGGCGCTCGGCCCGAAGATGCTGGAGCTGTCCGCAACCCGTGCCCGCGGCGCCCATCCGTACCTCGGCACACCCGACCACACTCGCCAGGCCAGAGAGGTGCTGGGCTACGGTCCCCTGCTGCTGCCCGAGCTGACCGTCGTGCTGACCGAGAACCGTGCCCAAGCTCGCGCCATCGGAAGCGATTGGCTGCGTGCCTATATCGGGTTGCCGAACTACGCCAACAGGTTGTTGCGCTCCGGCTTCAAGGCCGACGACGTGTCGTCGGTCAGCGATCGGGTGTTCGACGCGATCATCGCGTGGGGCGACGAGGAGGCCGTTCGGCGCAGGGTGAACGAGCATCGCGCGGCCGGAGCGGACCACGTATGCGTGCAAGTCCTCACCGCCGACCAATGGGAATTCCCGCGTGAGCAGTGGCGCCGCCTGGCCGCCGCGCTTCTGTAGCGGCACCACATACGGCGCCAGTGTTGTCAGCTTCTCGCAGGTCTTTGTTTACATGGCTTTTCACGGACGACTCGCGCCTGGCCGACGCGCTGATCGAGTGCCTTGATGCGCTGACTGATCGCCGACGGCGTGACTTGCACCCGCTCGGCAGCAGCGTCGAAGCTGCCGAGTTCGATCAGTGCTACTGCTGCACTGACCCGCCAAACGGGGGGCGCGGCTGTAGACGGTATAGGGGCTAGCGGAGGCCGAAGGCCTCGTGCTGCAAAACGATTCGTGGGTTGCCGGCGTGGGTGAACACTCGCGCTGGTAGAGCCACATTTGCAGTTCAGGAGGCCTCCGGTGATTGTTCAGGGTAGAGCGTTGAGTTGGACGTGGCGCGGGCACGCGGCATCCGGGACGAGCTAGCAGCGACTCAAGCCGAGATCGCGCGGCTGCGCGAGGAGCCAGGGATTAGATTAGAAGGGCATCCCGCCTGGGCTTCCACTCTTAGTACCACTTGGTGCAAGTGCGGGCTAATGTGGGTAATCGACTGTGCCCCAACCCATCTGAGTAGTGGTGCTTGGCGATGAGAAATGGCTGCCGGTGAGTGGGGTGGTGCTAAGACATGAGCCCCGTCCTTTGGACGGGGCTCATGTCTTGTGGTTCAGGTGTTAGAAGCCGAAGCCCAGGTTTGTCTGGGCCGACCCTGAAGCCGACGGCAGGGGCGGCGGCGGGGGCAGCGTCGGGAGACCAACGCCGAAACCGGTCTGCACTCCACCGTCGGCTGAACCCAACGGCGTATCCACTCCGACACCGGTCCCTCCGGACGCTGAAGCCGTGGGTGCCGGAAGTGCGGGCGGCGGGGGCAGCGTCGGGAGACCAACGCCGAAGCCGGTCGAGAGTCCACCGTCGGCTGAACCCAACGGCGTATCCGCTCCGACACTGGTCCCTCCGGACGCTGAAGCCGAGGCCGCCGGAGGTGCGGGCAGCGGAGGCGGTGGGGGCAGCGGCGGGCCACTGACATCGAACCCGAAGTCACCGCCGCCGGAAGCGTCCGCCCCCATCGTGTCCGCCAGCGCGCTACCGGCACCGGCCAGCGAGAAGGCCAGCGCAGCGGCGACCGCGCTCGTGATCTTCACAGACGTACGTACAGTCGATTTAGACAACAAAATGTCCCTCTATCGGTTGTTGTTTTTGGCGCGACCCCCCTGTGGCACGGTAGCAAGATCGGTCCTCGGGCGCATGTCGCCAAGCTGTCCGGGCTCACATCAGGGGACGGCAGGCCCGGACGCGGGTGGTGTAAAGCCCAGGTCGAAGGGGCCGTGCCGTATCACCCTGACGTGGCTGAGCGCGGACTGTGGCTGCAGTTCGACTGGGGTGCGGGACCGTCGACGGGCGGGGCACCTTGCTGTTTTGCGCCTGGCTGGGCTGGTCGCGGTTTCGGGTGGTGCTACCGACGTGGGATCGGACCTCGCCGACATTGTTGGGTTGCCCCGACGCGACGCTGCGGGTGATCGGCGGAGCGCCGACGTATGCGTTGACCGACAACGAGAAGACGGTCACCGTTGAGCACATCGCCCGGGTCCCGATCCGCCATCCCGACGTGGTCGCGGCGGGCCGACACTACGGGATCACGATCCGCACCTGCGTGCCGGATAACCGCAGTCCAAGGGTGGAGTCGAGGCGACGGTGCGTATCGCCAAGGCCGACCTGGTGCCCACCGAGGCCAACTTACTCGAGCAGTACGCCACGTTCGCCGAGCTGGAGCACGCCACGAAATAGCCGTCGGCGAGGATCGCTGACATCCGGCTCCTGGCCGGGCACGCGGATCCGTTACCCCCGCAGAGCGGCGGCGACGAGCTCCCCTAGTCCGAACACGCTGTTGACGGCGAGGCTGGGCGTCCAGAGCGGGTTGAGGTTGAGGAACGAGCTGGTGTCACCGGCCAGGATGCCGACGAATGTCTCGGCGACGATCCTCCCGCCGACGCGCCCCAGGCGGCGGGTCTTGATCGGCTTGTCGCCGTCGGTCGTCTTGAACGTGGTGACGACCTCCTCGGTCTCGGCGAGCACATACGTCCATAGCGGGCACTTGCCCTTGAACGCGTCCCCGGCAACCGTGACGATGTTGCCCTTGATGTCGCGGGCATCATCAGTGAACTTGCCGATCAGGATCTCCGAGTCGGGCAGCACCGGGACACCCATGGCGCGGGCGATGTCTTGTCCGGTCGGCAGCCGCATCCGCCACCCACGCACGAGGTTGCGGCTGGCGAGGCTCGGCGGGGGGTCGTTCGCGATCCGGGCGGGCAGGCTGCCGAGCGGATTGACGAGCGACGTGTCGATCCGGTATGCCAGCTGTGTCCGCTGCGGGTTGCCGGGGTTGGCCGGGTCGTTCTCGTCACCGAACGGCCGTGGCTCGAGGTCGAGGAAGCGAGCCCAGTCGATCGCCCATGTGCCGGGGAACTGATCGAATCCGGTGAGCGCGGTACCGCTGGGGTCGTTGGCGAAGGGGAAGATCGGGAACGGCCCCGCGTCATCGTTTAGCCGATACCCGGGTCGGACCATCGAGTGGCCGAAGCGGTACGCCGCGGCCGAGAACTCGAGCGGAATGAACGGGTTGTCGCGCGGTTTGTAGAATTCGAGCCGGGGCTTGTCCTGATGCAGGTTTGAGTGGTGCGCGAGGTGCGGGAGGACCTCGTCCAGCACGTGGTGCGACACGACCGTCGGCAGGAAGTCGTTGAGGACGACCCACTGGTAATGGAATCGGACTTCCTGCTGCACGTGCGTGAACGACCAGTCCGGGTGGTCGTTGGCGAGCTTGTTGTGGAGGCGGAGCATCAGGCCCTGCAACTGGGAGACGATGATGTTCTCGTCGTTGCGCGGGTCGCCGATGATGGCGCGCGCCTGGCCGTTCGGATCGACGACCTTGGCCCGGCTGCGCGGGAGGTCGTTCGCGGTGAGGGCCTGGCCTAGCGCCCTGCCCGTCAACGCCTCTCCGAGCAGGAAGTGCCGGCCGTCGGCGTATAGGTAGGGCTGGTCGTCGGGCCCCCGGCCGTAGACGCTGTCGAGGTCGAACCGTGGGGTGCGGAAGTCGACCAGCGCGTCGGGGTCGTTCTGGCGCTGCAGGCTGCTCGCGGGATCGAAGGTCAGGTCGTGGTCGATGAACTGACCGAAGTACGTGTAGGCGGCGGGGATTCCGCTCTCCTCGCCGTCCGGTCCGTCCTTCGCGGGGTCCTGATCGGCGACCATCGCCGTCCCGAGCGCCGTGAGCGCCGCTTCGGAGGCCGTGTCGCTGGGGCCGAACTCGGCGGGCAAGAGCGCCCGGAAAATGCGCCCGAACGGTCCGCTGAACATTGGGGAGCTTGGCGCCAGCGTCAGCCCTCGGATGCCAACGCCGTGCGGTCGAATCGCGTCTGCCACGTCTTCATGCCCTCCTCACTCGTTTACGTGAAGCGTGCACCCGGCTTCACTAAATATTCTCTCACGATGTGAGGATCCATTTCGCATTTCCCGGTGAAAAAGGTTCCGCGAGAATAGCTTGTCGTCGAGGCTTTTCCGATGACAAGCTATTCTCGCGGAACTGTTTTGACCTGCACCCACGATGATTGCGACTGTCGCATCCGAGTCGAAACGGAATGTCATTGTGCCGACGCGGAGGATGCCTATAAGTGCACCTGCACGCCGATGGTCGAAGTTGCCCGACAATCCACCGGCGCAAAGCCCAACTACTGAGTGGTGAAACGCCACCACTCGTACGAGTCAACCTCGTCGGCTGGACGGGGTCCTCCGGCGGCAGCCCACGGTAACGCCGCGACCAGTCATGCGGGTCGAGCCCGTCCGCTGGCTAGTCCCGTCGGCCGCGCATCAGCACGCGGCCGTCTTGGCTGCCCTGTAGAGCCGGCCAGCCACGTCCGGCAGACGCAAATCGACTCCGCAACAGGCTGTTTCGCGTGCCCGTCACGAATGGTCACCGCGTTGTCCGCGGCTTTACAACGCCATTGAGCATCGATTGCGAATTGTTGAGCAGGGGCCCCGCGACGGGGCTGCTCCGAGTCGAGAACCGGACTTGACAGATGCGTTGGCATGGTTGCGGCTCTAGCCCGGCGGGTGTGTCAAGTTTTGGCGTGGTCACGGGATTCTGATGCGCTGCCCGGGGAGGATCAGCTCGGGATTGGTGATCTGCGGGTTCGCCGCTTCCAGGGCCCCCAGGCTGACGCCGAACCTCTCGGCAATGCCGCTGAGAGTGTCCCCGGCTCGACGACGTAGGTCTCGACTGCGATCGGATCATGAGGGACCAGCGTGGCCACCGACACATGTGGCCATGTGAGCGTCGCGAAGTTGAGCGACACGTTTTGGGTGTATTGGATCTGGGGATAGGTCACTGTCACCGATTGCTTATCGGTTGTTGCCGATGCCGACGTCACAGCGAATGTCGGCGCCGGCGCGTGCTGCATTCTCCCCTTAGTTCGGTTCGAGCCATTCCTGTAGGCGCTCGGGACGTATCCGTTTTTGAAACCGCAGCTTCTTACCGCCCCTGAGGTCGACCGCGATTTGGTGCAGGGCTTCTGGTCCTTCTCCACCCCAGCGGTTCCTCAAGGCCTCCAACAAGTTCCCGTCGGTTCTAGCGTGCCGCCGCGGTCACGAAGGTATGTCAGCGTTTGCACGGCCGCCGAGCGCTCCCGCTTGTCCTTGAGCCCCTGGTATGGACCGCGCGCGACAGAACAATAGGCGTGGCATCTTCGGCCGCGTCGTAGGCAGCACGACACCGACATTCGGTGCCTAACGCCGGGTCGGTTGTCTCGTGGCCGTCGTGTACTCGGCTCCGAGGTGGCGCCCGTATACCCTCTGATGTCAGCTGCGATTGGTCTGCGGCTCCTGGGTGATGGTTTCCGCTAGCTGTTTACCCTTGTCAGTGAGACCGAGCCAAACTGTGAACTCCCATGCAACGGGATCGTCGTTGTGGCCGACGTAGCGATCGTGTACGCGCTGCATCGCCGCATCGATCGACAGGCCCCAATCCGGCAGTTGTTCACCTGCGCCGGGAAGGTCACCGATTCCCATCAGTCCGTCTTCGAGCAGCGAACGGATCGTGCGTAACGCCAGCCGCTGCTGCTCGCTAGGTGTGTCGGCGAGGTTCTCGCGGGTGATGTCCTGGTTGACCTCGATCAGTGGTACCCAATCGGAGAGCGCACTGGTCAGCATCGCGGCGCGCAGTCTGTCTTGCGGGGATATCACGCTCGAATTGTCCTCTGGTCGCGAGTTGTCAGTAGTCATTCTTCGTACTCCCACGGTGCATCTAAATCGTCCCTACCCACAATGGGCAAGTGATGAATGCTGTGCGGCGGCGGCACCAGCGTCGGCCCGATCGGTGTGCCGGGACCGCCTGCGATCGGTAGCCCTCCAGCCCGTGGCGCCCCCTCCAACGGTGGCGCCTCAACCGGCGCTGGCTTCAGCGGCGGCGGTAGCTCCACAGCAGGGCCACGGACCGGCACCGCAGGTACCGCCGGCCTGGCGGGGATTTCGGGCACCCCGCCGGTGTCGGGGTTGATGTGCACCTTGATGTACCCCTCGCCGGGAATGTTTACGTCAAGGGCCGGTATGCCGGTAGAACCTGCCTTGAATCGCTGCCCCACACCTGTGCCGTCGGGCAAGTCCACCCAGACGCCTTTGCCTGGGTCGCCGTAGCGAACCGGGTTGTCAATCCCGTTCTGTTTCATCCAATCCCACAGATTCTTTAAATCCTGCGGGGTTCGCACCTCTCGGATGACGGGTTGGCTGCCGCGTGGCAGTTTGTCGAGTACTCGACCGATGTCCCCGCCGCTAGGTCCGCCGAGATTTGTTGGTGCCGGATCATCCGGTGCGCCAGGGTTAGGGGCCGGTGATTGAGGTTTAGGCCCGTAGTTGACGGCCTGGACTTGCGGCTTCTTTGTGGTCGGCGTGACGGGATTGCTGCCGAATTGCGCGGTACTCAGCCCGGTTATGGCGGCGCTGACCTTGCCGGCCACTTCAGCGTCGACGGCGGCGAGGTTTTCGGCGCTAGTGCGGATCGCCGCCGCTAACGCCTGGGCCTGGGCTTGGCGGGCAGCCATCAGTGCCGCTGGCCCATTGGCGCCGGTGGTGACTGACAGATCCTCGCCGACGGTGAATCCCGCAGCCCGAGCGTCATTTACGGCCTGCAGCGCCAGTTGGCGAGCGCCCGCGATCTCGCCTGCGCCATAGCGCGCCGCCATTGCAGCCGCGTGCAGGCTATCAGCGGCACCGACGACCACAACATGGTCCGTGCCAGTGCGCAGCACCGCGGCGTCGGCGGCGACGCCGCGCCACGATGTTCCACCCGGCGTGGGAGCTTCGCGATGAATAGTGGTGAACGCGTGCTCCCACGTTTCGGCGGTTTCTGTCCAGTGGCTGGCGGCCGTTTCGAGGTGTTCGGTGCTCCACGACTGGATTTGGGACAGAGTGGGCACTGCGGCCGTTACCGCGGCCACGTTAGACCGCCGTGATACTCGTGCTGCCGACCGCAGCGAGTGAGGCTGCCGACTCCGCATCCATGGCCAGATAGTCGACCGCGGCTGTCGATGCAGCTGCGGCCGTTGATTGCATGCGCGCGGTCAGGCGGGCGCCGGCCGCTTTTACTTCGGCGTGCGCGGCCTGTACCGCGGCAGCCGATGGTTGAAAACCGCCATTTGCAACTGAGGGTGTAGCCGACGAGGCGAGGCGGGCGGCCTGGCTTTCGCAGTGACCGGCCAGTATCGACAATCCCAGTACATCGACTTCGATGGACGACATGAGATCACCTTAAGACCCCACGCAGGGTTGCGCTTCGGCTGACGCCGTGGGATGGCTGCGCCGGTGCTCAGTCGGTGACGGGCGCTCGGATTCTGGAAAGCTCTGCGCGAGGTGTTCCCGATCACGAGTGAGCAGTGGTGTCGGTTCCACGAGCAGGCGAATGTTCTTGCTGCACTACCGAAGTCGGTGCACCCCGGCTGCGTCCGCCGTACTCATGCCCGAGGAGATCGGCAAGCAGAGGTCGCGATCAAGGCGAACTCGACTACGGCGCCAAGTACCCCAAGGCGGTAGCCAGGATCGTCGACGACGCCGCCGCGCCGTAGGTTCCAAAACTCCGTGGTGGACGGCGATGCCTCTACCTGTGGGTTTGCAGAATTCTCACCAAAATGGCGGATGGGTTTTTCTCATCTTCGTGGCGGATCCGAGAACTGGACGGTTGTGCAGTACTTCTGCACCCTTCCTGCTTCCGATGGCACCGACCGCGCCTGCCGCGCAACCGTCATTTCGGCAGCTGATTCGCCGGCGTCGGCGCGGCGGTCGAACCTCTGATGGCCGCCGGCAAGCGGATGCGGGCACATCCTCGCCGGTTTCGAGGCGATCTTCTTCGGTGCGGTCGGATGGCCCGACGTGGTACCCGACCACGTCTCGCTGTGGTGCAGCCTGCTGCAGTTCGCCGCGCCTTCGACCAATACGTCAACCTGCGTCCGGTCAAACTCATGCCTGGCGTGAGGAGTCCGCTCGCCGGACGTGAGCCCAGTGACGTCGACTGCTACATCGTGCGCGAGAACACCGAAGGTGAATACTCCAGCGTGGGCGGGCGAATCTTCGAGGGCACCGAGCGCGAAGCCGTGCTGCAGGAACCAATCATGACCCGCATCGGCGTCGACCGAATCCTCAGGTACGCCTTCGACCTTGCCCAGAACCGTCCCCGCAGGCACCTCACCTCGGCGACGAAGAGCAACGGGATTTCGATCTCCATGCCGTACTGGGACGAACGCGTGGAAGCGATGGCGACGAGCTATCCCGATGTCGAGGTGGACAAGTACCACATCGACATCCTCACTACGAACTTCGTGATGCACCCTGACTGGTTCGACGTCGTCGTGGCCAGCAACCTGTTCGGCGACATTCTCTCCGACCTCGGCCCCTCCTGCACCGGCACCATCGGCATCGCACCGAGCGCGAACATCAACCCGGAATGCCGCTTCCCCAGCCTCTTCGAACCCGTGCACGGTTCCGCTCCTGACATCGCCGGCCGCGGCATCGCCAACCCAATCTGCCAAATCTGTTGCGCCAGCATGATGCTCGACCACCTGGGCGAGCCCACGGCCACCGCCGCCGTCCTTACCGCGATCGAGACAGTCCTCGCCCGCGGCGGTGACACCCTTACCCGGACATGGGCGGCACCGCCAGCACCGAAGGGTTGGGCAAGGCCGTCGCCGACGCAGTCACCGCGTCATGACGACCATCGCCGGACTTAAGCGGCTACGTCATGCACTCGATGCGGTCGACTTCGGTGCGGCACTCACCTCGGCGGGATCGAGGACGATGTCGAATTCGAGGAACCCGAAGGGATTTGCGACACCATAGTGGCGTGCCAGGTCCTCGTCGTCTTTCTGCTGGACCGCACGGACCAGACTCTTCTTCACGCCGAACACGGTGTCGTTGTCCAGGAAGGGGCTGCCTTCGATGAACAGGTGGGTGACCACGGGGCTGAATCCTTCTGCGCCGCCGATGAAGTGGATGTGGGCGGGCCGGTGCGGGTGGCGATTAGTGGCGTGTAGCATGCGACCGACAGGACCGTCGTCGGGAATCGGGTAGTACTGCGGGACGATGGTGCGGAACCAGAACCGGCCCGCGTCGTCGGCGGTGAACAAGCCACGGAGGTTGCGCTCGGGCAGTTCGTCGGGCAGCTGGATGTCGTAGTGGCCGGAGTCGTCGGCCTGCCACACGTCGAGCAGCGCGCCCGGCAGCGGCTGCCCGTCGACGGTGCGGACGTGGCCGCGCACCACACACCGCGGCGAATCACCGAGGAGGGCGATGTCGTCTCCCAGCTCGCACACGGGAGAGTCGACGACGTGGAACGGGCCCAGGACAGTGGACTCGGTAGCGCCCAGCGGTTTGCGGTTGTTGATCGCATCGACGAGCATCGACACGCCCAGCACATCGGAGAGCAGGATGTACTCCTGGCGGTTGTCGGTGCACCAGTGCCCGACGTCGGTGAGGAAGGCGATGCCCTGCTCCCATTCCTGCTGGGTGGGTTCCACCTCACGGATAAAACCGTGCAAATGTTTGACCAAGCTCTCCATGACGGACCGGAACCGGTCGTCGGGGCACTTGGCGAAGCTGTCGACGACGGCCGCGGTGGCGGTTTCTTCACTGAAGTCGGTGGCCATACTTGTAGCCTCTCTGCTGTTCAGGGTGGGGACGATCCGGCCGGCGTCTGTCAACGCGGCATGTGCGGGCGGCGTACACCCGCTAACGGGCGGGTCAATGGCCTTATTCGGAGTGGGAGACCCGAGGTTTCGGCGCCGGTCAGCCGAGCCGCGCGGCACACGTGCACTACACGGATGGGCGGCCTCACCAGTTCAACGATTAACGACGGTGAAAATGCGCGCCAATACGAGGCGTCGAGGAATTGGGCGGTCAGGCTGGGTCCGTTGCGGTCAGGGGCCATCAGAGCCATCTCGACCGAGTACACGCTGCACGCGATCCGCAACCCGGATACCGCGAAGGTTCTCGCCGAGCACGACAAGCAGCTGCGCGACGAGCTGACCGAGCTGCTGCGGCTGCTGCTCAAGAAATCCGGCCACAAGACCGATGTCGATCTCGACATGCTGGCGCGCCTCGTGGTCGCTATCCACGAGCGTGCCTGTCGCGGTCGCAGTCGTCAGGCAAGAGGTCGAGGTCCCATCAGCACCTCGGTGCGGCTGACCAGCTGGTCACGGCCTCGGCGAGGCCGACCGTGTTACCGATGTCTTCGACTTGAGCCGCTTCCAGCACGGCCTCAAGCAGGCCGGGGAACCGCGAATCCAGGTCGTTGCGTCGTAGCCGCACGAAGCAGCGGGTGCCCTCCTCGCGGGTGCGGGTGACGCCGGCGGCCCGCAACGTCTTGAGGTGATGGCTGAGCGTGGATTTGGCGACCGGGGCGCGCAGCTCGCCCCAGCCTCGTTCGACCCCGTCGGCGAGGACCCGGACGAGTCCGACCCGGATCGGGTCGGACAGCGCGGCCATCACGTCGGTGATCTTCATCTGGTCCGCGGCGGGATGCGGATCGGCGTGCCTCATACCCCCAAACGATACCGGTATTCGATGATTTGCGAACATCGAACAATCCGAGCTACGGTAGATGTTCGATAGTTCATGAACGTCGAACGTAGGAGTCGTCATGAATCTGACGGAACATTGTGTGCCGGTGACGGGGGCCACCGCGGATACCCGACCTAACGATCGCCTGGCCGATCGGGTAGTGATCGTCACCGGAGCAGGATCCGGGATCGGCTGGGCTACCGCGATCGCCTTTGCCCGGGCCGGAGCGCACGTTCTCGGTGTCGGACGCCGACAGGCCAACTTGCACCACACCGCCAACGAACATTCCGCCATCACTGCATTCGTTGCCGACATTTGCGCCGAGGGCACGCCGGCGGCCGTCATCAACGAGGCGATTGACCGGTGGGGAAGAGTCGACGTGCTGGTGAATAATGCCGGTGCTGCCGCGATCATTCCGCTGGCTGAGATTACTGGCACCCGCATCGCGGAATTGTTCGCCCTTAACGTCACCGCGCCCAGCCTGCTTGCCCGCGAGGCTCTCCCCCATCTGCGCGAGGTTGCCGGTTCGATCGTGAACGTTTCCAGCACCTTTGGGCATCGTCCACTGCCTGGTGGATCTCATTACGCGGCCAGCAAAAGCGCCATCGAAATGCTCACCCAGAGTTGGGCGCTGGAACTCGCCGACGAGAACGTGAAGGTAAACGCCGTCGCCCCGGGTCCTACCGAGAGTGAGGCACTTACTGCGTCGGGGCTACCCGGGGAAGTGGTCGACAAGATCAAACAGGATGAGGCAGCTCAGATTCCGCTCGGACGGCGCGGCAAACCCGACGACATCGCGGCCTGGATCGTCCACCTCGCGGACCCTGCGTCCACTTGGCTCACCGGACAGATTCTCACCGTCGACGGTGGCCTTGAACTCACCTGATCTTCCACGAATTGTCGACCTGCGCGTGCAACTGCTTATCCGTGGCCAGGCTGGCTCTGAACTCAGCGCTAATGACATGGGCACCCTGGAAGGCGATCCTCAAAGGCACTCCTGCGCGGCGCTTCGGCACTGTCAACCACCTTGACGCTCAGATGGTCGTCGCGGGACGGCGTCGGCGACCCCCGTAC
>JAOPVX010000287.1 GCA_025965975.1 Mycobacterium sp.
GCGCCGTTGGCGGCGGACTGCTCTTCCTGCACGCACGCAGCTATGCCCCGGTACTGCCGCTCGCGATCACGGTCCTGGTGATCGTGGCGGGGCGGGGCCTGGCGCGTCGCACGTCGGCGCAGGTCGATAGCCACCGCCTATCGACGGTCGGCAACAGGTCTTGGACCCGACGGCACACGCAGCGGAGTGTCGAAAGTGAAGGCGCACAGCCATGAATCGCATAGTGAGGACCTCCGACCATGACCACGCCACGCCCGCATGCTCACGCGGAAGCGTGGATTACCCAGTGGCACTACCGAGATGATGGGTGCCAGCGGTGACGACACGGCTTCACTGGAGCGCGATTCTGAAGCAGGTACAGATGCATACCAACCATCGAGGAGTACCGCCATGCGAATCAGACTGACCTACATCACACCGCTGTTCGGTGCGGCCGCTGTCGCCGCAGCGATCGCCGCCGCACCGATCGCCACGGCCGCTCCCCCTCCGGGTCCGGATCCGGGTCCGGTTCAGCAATCCTGCTCCGCTAGCGGCTCGGGAACTATATGCCAGTCGCCTGGCAATGCCCAGGTCAACGATGCCCCTCCCCCCGTTCAGTTTTTTCCGTACGGTGGCTCAGCCGGCCTGATCTGAGGCGGCGGCTGTCATACCGCTGATGTCCCGGTTTCAGCACATCACCACGATGCCGACCATCGAAGGAGTACCACCATGCGGATCAGACTGACCTACATCACATCGCTGTTAGCAGCCGGGGCGGCCGCGGCAGCCATCGGCGCCGCACCGATTGCCGCGGCCGCTCCCGCGTCGGCTCCGGCTCCGGTTCAGCCGTCGTGCAACAGCTTGGGAGGCACGCAAACCGAATGCCAGTCGCCCGGCAATGCCCAGGTCTACGACGCCCCTCCCCAAGTTGATTATTTCCCCTACGCAGGTGGCGCGACCTAATCGATCATTGCCGTCTGCTCGTCGCAGGCGAAGGCCGGTCCGGGCGGTCACGAACACCGGTCACAAAGTCTTGCCAGCGACGACGCTGTCCAAATTACGGCGACAGCAACCTATAACAGCGTGACTGGGGCCGATGCGGTGTGTCCCCTGACACCTGAGCGGGAGGTGGCGTCGCGATGAGTGACTACGGACAACTCCGTACTGATGGACCACGAATCGAAGCACGGAGTGGCAGGCGCGGTCGACATAACACTGCTGGGCAGGTTCTACGAACGCTTCTTCGCCGACCACACCGTCGAGGTGGCCAGACAGGGTCATCTTCCAAGCCTTGGGCAAATTCCCCGTAGAAGACTGACTGACAACGTCCCACTGAAACTAGCGCGGCGTCGCTCCTCTGCTGAGGTCTGTTTCGCGGACAGAACAACGTTCAGCAGTACATAACGGCGCACCCCCAAGGATTCGTGGCGCAACGCCCGCGCCGGAATCACCGGCATCGCCAGCCACCTGTCCGGCACGATTGGCGCCGATATATCTGGAGTTCCTCGTCGGGTGCTGCGGATACACCGCATCCCCCATAGAACGGGTCATCGCCGGACAGCGCTCTTCGGATGACGTGTTCGACGAGGCAGAGGTTAGATCGCATTGGCTGATTCACCACACAGTGAGCTCGCCGACCTCGGCAATGCGCTCAGGCTCCATCTGGCTCTGCGGCTGTAAGAGATATCGGCGTCTTGATGAGCGCGGCACCTCGCGTGGGGGCCGACGGCGATAAGGCGCTGCCAGAAACCTCATGGGTGGTATGCGCTTCGCCCCACGATCGCCCCTCAGCCCTCTCAATCGCGGCTTCCCCCACCAAACAGCTTGTGCTGCGGGCTTTGCGAACATCCGAGAAACCGTTGTCGGCGGCGGAGGAGGTCTCTGCGACCATCGGGATATCGAACGACACCACCTTGGCGGCGGTGGGCTTGGAGGGCCACCAGTTCGCCCGTCCGATCATTGCCGCCAGGGCCGGCACCGTAATGGTGCGCACCACGAATGTGTCGATGAGCAGGCCCACGCCGATGATGAACCCGGTCTGCACCATGGTCGAGAGGCTGCCGAACAACAGGCCGAACATCGAGGCGGCGAAGATTATGCCGGCCGAGGTGATGACACCACCCGTTGAACGGACGGCACGAATGATGCCAGTGCGGATCCCCGAACCTGACTCTTCACGAATTCGCGTGATCAACAGCAGGTTGTAGTCCGCCCCCACCGCGACCAGCACGATGAATGCCGTCGCCTGCACGTTCCAATAGATCGCCTGATGCAGCACGAACTGGAAGAAGACGACTCCCACGCCCAAGGCCGACAGAAACGAGATCACCACGGAGGCAATGAGGTACAGCGGAGCGACGATCGCCCGGAGCAGAAGGATGAGGATGGCGAAGACAACGAGAAGTGTCACGATGACGATCAGTCGAACGTCGTCGTCGTAGTAGCTGCGGATCGCGCTATACATCGCGGTGGGGCCGAGCACCGATATCTCGGCATCCGAGAGCGAGGTGTTCGGCTGCGCGCCGCGAGCCGTGTTGAGGATCGATGCCACCTGATCCATCGCGGCTGTGCTGAATGGGTCGAATTTCGTCTCGACGACGTAGCGCACCGAATGCCCGTCGGGCGACATGAACATCTTCGCGGCGTTGTTGAAGTCGTCCGAGGTGAGCACCTTGGGCGGGATGTACATGCCCGCCATGGAGGGTTGTGAGGCGTCACGTTTCATCGACAGCAGCAGGTCGGCTGCCTGGTTCATTCCCAGACCCATCTGCTTGGTCTGATCGACGAGTGCCCGGACACCCTGGTCCAGTCGCTGGCTGCCGTCGGCCAGTGCGTTGGCGCCTTCCTGCATTTGGGCGATCCTCTGCGGCACACCGGCAGGACTATTGATGCCCGCTGCCCGCAGACTGCCGCCTGCCGTTGCCAACAGCGTGCTCAGATGTTGCACTGTCGACTGCACGTTCTGTGCCGCCGCTCTCTGCGCGGCGTCCAATGTGCCGTTGTTTCGCGCCTGGACGAGCTGTTCGAGCTGGGAGCGGCCGGCGCTGCACGCCGGGTCGGCGCTGCATTGCGGGCTGGTGTTCAACGCGTCGAGCATTGGGCCGGCCGAGTCGACGACACTGGCGGCGAGCGTCAAAAAGGACCCGTTGGTGTTCGCAAGTCCGCGTAGGGTGTTCAGCAGTTGGGTCGCCGTGGCGAGCTGCTGCTGCGCCTGGTTCAGCGTTGTGGTGAGCTCGGTCATGGACCCGCTGGCGCTCCGGATTTGGTCGCGAACCTTGGCCAGGCTTGCTGCGAGTTGGTCGGCGCCACCGGTCAGTGCGTTGAGCTCGTTGGTTCGGTCGGTGATCCGTGTCGAGACGTTGGCGAGGTTGGTACCGACCTCGCCGGCTTGAAAGCTGAGCTTGGTCTGATCGAGCGGCTGGCCAGTAGGTCGCGTGATGCCACGCACCGCGGCGATGTTGGGTAGCTGAGACAGTCGTTGCGCCATCTGTTCCAGGTCGGCCAGGGACCGCGATGTCCGCAGGTCGCGGGGCGAGTGCACGTAGATGTATTGCGGCAGAAGCGTACTCGTCGAAAAGTGGCTTTCCATCGCCGAAAACCCGACGTTGCTCGGCGCCGATTGCGGCAATTGCAAGCGGTCGTTGAAGGTGGGCCGCAGGAAGGCCGCGCAGCCCGCCAGCGCGATCAACACCGACAAACTGATCAGCAGATGTGCTTTGGGCCGGCGAACGATTTGGACGGCTGATCGCTGCCACAGCCGGCTGGTGAGCCCCCGTCGCGGCGTCACCCATCCGCGTCGACCCGCGAGCACCAGGATGGCGGGCAACAGCGTGACGGCGGCAAGAAACGCGATCCCAATCGAAACCGCAAGTGCCGGGCCCACACTCGTGAACGCGGGAAGACGGGTGAACACCATGCCAAGGAAGGTGATGGCGACGGTGGCCGCCGATGCCGCAATGACCTTGCCGATGGAGCTCAGCGCCTTCTGCACAGCCTGGTCGGAGTCTGTGCCGGACCGGATGTACTCGTGGTAGCGGCTGATCAAGAAGACGGCATAGTCTGTGCCGGCGCCGACGATCATCGCGGACATCAACGCGATGGTCAGCGGGGACACCCCAAGCCCGAGCTGAGTCAGCGCGGACACCACACCCTGGGCCGACGTCACCGAAACTCCGATGGTGATCAAAGGCAGCAGCACGGTCACGAGTCGTCGGTAGATCACCAGCAAGATAATCAACACCAACAATGCGGTGGCAATCTCGATCGGGTGCATGTCGCGGGCGCTGATGATCGACAGGTCGCCGACCATGGCCGCCTGTCCGGTCACGTCCGCGGTCAGCGGGGAGCCTGCGGTGGAGCGTTTGGCGATTTCTGTGATCCGTTGGTAGGCCTGCGAGGACTCAGGGTCGCCGGCAGGCGCCCTGAGATTCACCGCCATGTAGAACGCTTTGTTGTCAGCGCTGACCATCATTGGACGCAGTGCGGGTGTGGTGAGGGCGTCCTGGACGCCGGTCACATCGTTGGTGTCGCCGCGTAACGTGGCGGCCAGTTTGCGATAGGCATCCTCATCGCCGGGTTGCAGACCGCGGTTGTCGGTGAGTACGACAATGAGGACGTTCTGGGCGGATTCGCCGAAGTCCTTGGCCATCTGCTCGGCGGC
>JAOPVX010000310.1 GCA_025965975.1 Mycobacterium sp.
AGGGCTTGGGTGGAGACGTCGTGGCCTTCTGCGGCTTTGCGTAGGGCGCCGACGGTGGCCTGTTCGCGGGTGATGTGGGTGAACGGGTCGAAGTGATACCAGCGCATGGCGTTCTCGAAGGTCATCTTGTTGACCTCGTCATCAGGCACGTCGTTGTTGTCGAGCACCTCGCTGAGCTGTTCGGGGGCCCCTGGCCACATCGAATCGGAGTGCGGGTAGTCGGCCTCCCAGCAGATGTTGTCGATACCGATCTCGTTGCGCAACGCCACCCCGACGTGATCGGAGATGAAGCAGGTCAAAAAGTGCTCCCGAAACACCTCGGACGGCTTCTTGCCGCCGAAGTCCTGCCCCGTCCAGGTCGAATGCATCTCATAGGTGCGATCGGCGCGCTCCAGGAAATACGGAATCCACCCCGTCCCGCCCTCACTCAACGCGACCTTGAGGTCGGGGTAGCGCTTGATCGGCGTGGACCACAACAAGTCGGCGGCGGCCTGCACGATGTTCATCGGCTGCAGCGTGATCATCACATCCATCGGCGCGTCCGCGGCGGTGATCGCCAACCGCCCCGACGAGCCGATATGCACATTGAGCACCGTGTCGGTATCCACCAACGCCTCCCACAACGGCGTCCAGTACTCGTCATGAAAGCTCGGATAACCCATCGCCGCGGGGTTCTCGGTGAACGTCAACGAGTGCACCCCCCGCCCGGCGTTGCGCCGCACCTCCTTCGCGCAGGCCTGGGCATCCCAGATCACCGGCAGCGTCATCGGGATGAACCGGGCCGGATAGGCCCCGCACCACTCCTCGACATGCCAGTCGTTGTAGGCCTGCACCAGCGCCAGGCTGAACTCGGGATCCTCGGTGGCGAACAACCGGCCCGCGAACCCAGGAAACGACGGAAAACACATCGACCCCAAAATCCCGCCGGCGTTCATGTCCTTGATGCGCTCATCAACCCGCCAACACCCCGGCCGGATCTCATCAAGACCCTGCGGCTCCAGCCCGTACTCCTCCTTGGGCCGGCCCGCCACCGCGTTCAGCGCGACATTCGGGATCACCACATCCCGAAACTGCCAGGTATCAGACCCATCCGGGTTATGCACCAACCGCGGCGCCTCATCCAAATACTTCGCCGGCAGATGATTCTTGAACATGTCGGGCGGCTCAACGATGTGATCATCAACGCTGATCAGGATCATGTCTTCTTTGTTCACGAGGACCGTCCTTCCGGGTTGCCTTACGGTATGGCCGACAGTTTAGCGTTCCGAGCGGTGGGTTGGCATATACGGTGTTTCTAGCGACAACTTACGGCGATGTGGGGTGAACATGGCACGAATCGCGCCTTCAACGGCTTTCGCCTCGGTGTCGGCGGACGATCTCGGTTAAGGCGACCGAATCAATCTCGGGGTAGCAGCGATACTCGGGCATCGTCCGGATGTCGCAGGTGCACTCGGTGCCCTGAAGGCCGCGCTGCAGGCCAGCGGGACACTGCCGCCGAGGTTGGTGGAGCTGGTGCGGCTTCGGATCGCGTTCCACAACCAGTGTCGAAGCTGTATGTCGGTGCGCTACCAGAGCGCCATCGATGACGGCCTCACCGAGGATGCCGTGTGCTGTCTCGAGCAGCCCTCCGACGCAGATGACCTTTCGCCGGCGGAGCGCAGCGCTGTGCGGTTCGCCGATCTCTTCGCCACCGACCACCTGTCCATCGACGATTCGGTCTATGACGGCATGCGGCGCTACTTCACCGAAGACGAACTGGTTGAACTCGGCGTGCACTGCGCCTATGCGGTCGGTATCGGTATGGGCCGGCTGACGGCGACGTGGGACATGACCGACGACCTGCCCGACGCGTTCAGATCGCCGTCGAATTCGCCGCTGGCGCCGTAGATTTCCGACGGCGTTGTCGCATCGGGCTCGTCGTCAGGCGGATCTCCTAGCAGCAACGCGGATTTGGATTGGCGTCGCTGGCGTCGTGCCGCATCCGCCAGTACTCGCGTTCGGACAGGATGGGCTCGCCGGGGTGAGTGCGCCCGCGGTGCTCGGCATAGCGGCGGTAGTGGTTGTCACCCATCAATGTTGCCGAGTACCAACTCAATTTGCTGAAGTACCAACCGATTTGGTTTGCGATTTCGACAGCGCGTCCCATTGCTTTTGCACCTCCCGTTCCACCTGAGTCGGTATCAGTCCGGACGGAGCGAAGATCCGCGACGGCACCGGCTCGTCCTCGGTCAGTGGTCGGCCCGTGCCGCGAACCGCGCGCAGCGCCACAATGAGGCCGGTGACGAACACGATGATCACTAGGGCCGCGAACACGATTGAAAGCGTGCCCTGGATGAACGTGTTGCGGATAACGGCATCGATCTGGTCGGGTGTCTTGGCCGAGCCGAACGCGGTCTTGCCTGCTTCCTTTGCGGCGACGAACTGGGTGTGTTGCTTCCAATAGCCGAGCTTGGGGTCTGCCGAGAAGATCTTTTGCCACGACGCGGTCAGCGTGACCGTGAGATCCCAGAACAGGGGAATAGCCGGTATCCACGCCCATTTGATGAGGCCCCTCTTGATCACCACGACGGTCACGACCGTCAGTGCGATGGCAGCCAGCAGCTGGTTGGCGATACCGAACAACGGAAACAGCGTGTTGATGCCGCCGAGCGGGTCGGTGACCCCCATCAGCAGGATGCTGCCCCATGCGGCGACGACGATGACACTGCAGGTCCACGCGCCGACCCGCCAACTCGGGTTGCGCAGCTTCTTGAGCGGTCCACCGAGATTGCCCAGGCCGTCGGAGAGCATGAACCGCGCGACGCGCGTGCCCGCATCGACTGTGGTGAGGATGAACAGCGCCTCGAACATGATCGCGAAGTGATACCAGAACGCCTTGAGTGCATGGCCGCCGAATACCTGGTGCAGTACCTCCGACATGCCGAATGCCAGTGTGGGCGCGCCGCCGGTGCGTGACACGATCGATTTCTCGCCAACGCTTGCCGCTGCCTCCGTGATCTGCGCGCCGGTGATCGGAGTGCCCGACAGGCCAATGCCGTTGACATAGTCGGCCGCCGTCTGCGCGGTGGTACCGGTCTGGGCGGCGGGCGCATTCATCGCGAAGTACAGGTGCTGGTTGAGAATTGCCGCGGTGATCAGCGCCATGATCGCGACGAACGACTCGGTGAGCATGCCGCCGTAGCCGATCAGCCGCATCTGGCTTTCCTTTTCCAGAAGCTTCGGTGTGGTGCCCGACGAGATGAGCGCATGAAATCCCGACAGCGCCCCGCATGCGATCGTGATGAACAGGAACGGGAACAGTGCGCCGGCGAACACCGGGCCGGTTCCGGTCTTGGCGAATTGCGAGATCGCGGGTGCCTCCATGATCGGGCGGGCCAACAGGATGCCGATCGCCAGCAGTGCGATGGTGCCGACCTTCATGAACGTCGACAGGTAATCGCGCGGGGCCAGCAGGAGCCACACCGGCAGCACCGAGGCGCAAAACCCGTAGATGATGATGCACCACGACAGGATCACCTTTGACAGCGTGAACCAGTCAGTGCCCCAGGAGGTTTCGGCGACCCAGCCGCCTGCGATCACCGCGAGCAAGAGCAGGACGACACCGATCAATGACACCTCGGAGATGCGGCCGGGGCGGAAGAACCTCAGGTACAGGCCCATGAAGATGGCGATGGGAATGGTCATCGCGATCGAGAAGACACCCCACGGACTCTCGGCGAGAGCGTTGACGACCACAAGCGCCAGGACCGCGAGCAGGATCACCATGATGACCAGCACGCCGACGATGGCGGCGGCACCGCCGACGGCGCCGAGCTCGTCGCGGGCCATCTGACCCAGCGAGCGCCCGCGCCGTCGCACCGAGATCGACAGCACCAGGTAGTCCTGCACGCAGCCGGCGAACACCGCGCCGATGATGATCCAGATGGTGCCTGGCAGATAGCCCATCTGCATGGCGAGCACCGGGCCGACCAACGGACCCGCACCCGCGATGGCAGCGAAGTGATGGCCGTACAGCACGCGCCGATCGGTCGGCATGTAGTCCGTGCCGTTCTCGAAAAGCTCAGCGGGCGTCGCATCGTCGTCGCGCGGACGCACGATCTTCATCTCGATCAACCGCGCATAGAACCGGAAGCCGATCACGTACGTACAGATCGCCGCGATGACGAACCACACCGCGTTGACGGTCTCCCCGCGGAAGAACGCGATGACCGCCCATGCGATCGCACCGAGGAGCGCAATGATCCCGAAGATGATCTTGTGTCTCGTCGTGATGGGCGATCGGTCGATGATCGCTACCGGCGGAAGCTCCCTGTCGGTGCGGATATAGGTGACGTCGCCGTCCCGCTCTTCGATGCGATCCGATGGTGCGGCGGTGGGTGTAGCCACGGTCTCTCCCTCGTCGGCTCGACTGTGTCAGATGCCTTGGCTGATCCTTCCACCACGCAAAACGGTGTTGGGGAGAATCTGGGCTTTCGCTGGTTAAGCCCTGTGTTCGTAAAGCGCGCGCACGGTGTCGATGGTGTCGGCGTCGGCCGGGCCCTTGTCGTCGCGGTATCGCAGGACCCGTGCGAACCGAAGTGCCATGCCGCCCGGGTAGCGCGACGAGCCCTGCACACCGTCAAACGCGATTTCGACCACCTGCACCGGCCGCAGGTTGACGATTCTGCGGTGGGTGGGACTGATGTCTGATGTCGCCGCCTGCGCGGCTCCTTTGTCTGATGTCGCCGCCTGCGCGGCTCCTTTGGCGAGCTCTATGAACCGCGTGGTCTGCCACTCCAGCATCGCGTCCGTCATCCCTTTGAAAGTCTTGCCGAGCATGACAAATCCGCCCGTCGCGGGGTCGCGTGCGCCGAGGTGGATGTTGGACAACTTGCCGGTGCGCCGTCCCGAGCCCCACTCGACGCCGAGCACCACCAAGTCGAGGGTGTGCACCGGCTTGACCTTCAGCCAGCCTGCGCCGCGGCGGCCCGCCTCGTACGGCGCGGTCAGCGATTTCGCCATCACTCCTTCGTGACCGGCGTCGAGTGTGACATCGAGAAACCGTTGTGCCGCATCGGCGTCGTCGGTGATCAGGCGATCGACGCGATGGGCTTTCGGGACGATGGCGTCCATGGCGGCGACGCGCTCACTGGTCGGCTGGTCCAGCAGGTCCTCGCCGTCGAGATGGAGCAGGTCGAACACGAACACCGACAGCGGTTGCGACTCGCGGGCGGCAGCGATGTCGGCAGTGCGGCCGAACCGCGAGGCGGTGACCTGGAACCGGTGAGGACGCCCGTCGGCGCGCAGGGCGATCGCCTCCGCGTCGGCGATCAGGTCCGTGACCGGGAACGCCAACGTGGCCTCGACTACCTCCGGCAACCGCTCGGTCACGTCGTCAAGACTGCGGGTGTAGACCGACACCGCATCGCCCGCGCGGTGGATCTGCACCCGCGCGCCGTCCAGCTTGGCCTCGAAAACCGCTGTGCCGCCGAGGCGTTCGAGAGCGTCGCCGACACCGGCGGCGGTCTGCGCCAGCATCGGGCCCACCGGGCGGCCCACCCGTAGCGTGAATTGGTCCAGCGCTGCCTCGGCATCGGTCAGCGCGGCGGCCGCGACGGCAGGCAGGTCGCCGCCCAGCATCGCCGCGCGACGCACGAGTGGCGCCGCGATGTCCGCGGCTTTCGCCACCGCGTCGGCCATCACCCCGATTAGGGCGCCCTGGCGCAGTTCGCCGCCGAGCAGGCGGCGCAGAAAGGTCTGCTCGGGCCCGGTGGCCGCGGCGAACAGCCTGTTGACGAGTTCGGCGCGCCGTGCCTGCGATCCCTTCCCGGCGACCTGGCCGATCTCGCTGAACGCGGCGTCGACCTGCAGCACAGTGAGCGACGGTGTGTCCGCCGGGGGCGGCAACGAGCGAAGCGCGGCCCACCCGACGCCGATCTGCCGTTGCAGTAGCTCCCCCGACAGCCACGACACCACCACGGCGATCAGCTTCGCGTCGCCCTCGGTGCCGGTGCGACGCAGCAGGTCGGCGATGCGGGCTATCTTGGCCAGGCGCGCGGAGGTCGCTCCAACCTCGGCCGACGCTTCGGCGACGTCAATGAGCTGCACGAGCCCAGCCTGGCACGGCCGTCAGACATTTCCGAGCAGGCCGCCGAGCACAGCCGCCTCGGCCCGCACGGTGGCCGCGCGCTCGGTGTGGCCTGCTGCGGTCAAGGCCCGCGCCGCGATCAACCGTTCGTCGATCTCGGCGTTCACCAATTCGCGGATCTGCGTGTCGGACAGCTCACGCCGCGCCACCTCGGCGGCGCCGAGCCCAACGACGCTGCCGGCGATCGTCGCGCTCGACGGGGCATCGAGGTCCATATTGTCAGCGGTCACTGAACCCGATGTCGCCATCGGAACGGCTCCAGCGTTGTCGATCGCGCTGAGCGCCGAACACAGCGCCGATACTCGCGTAGCGGCCCGGTCTTTTCGGGCAGCCAGCAGCGCTTCGCGGAGCCTGGCTCGCCAAACGGTCGCTTGTGACATGTGACGCCAACCTAGTCGGAAGCGTCAGTGACGCCAGCGATTTCTCTGCGCGAACGTGGGCAAAGTCGGGGATTTGCGCAACGTGTCGGTCGCAGACCCGCGCCCCCTTGCACGCGGGGTGTGGGTGCCCCCGCTTTGCGAGGGACTGCCGCCGGCACGCGCGAAAACGGGGCTACTTGACGGCGAAGGAGACGGTTTGCCAGCCGCTAGCGCCGTCGGGGACCGGGTCGGCCTGCTCGGATGTCTGGACCGCACCGGTGTTGTCGGTGGCCCGCACCGTGACGGTGTGCGACCCGGTTTGGGTGGCCTGCCAGTCGAAGCTCCACAGCCGCCACGTGTCGTTGGAGTAGCTGGCGCCGAGATCGGCCGGCTGCCAGTCACCCTCATCGATGCGGACCTCGACGGCGCGTACGCCTCGGTTCTGCGCCCAGGCGACGCCGCCGAACGTCACCGGTCCGCGCGCAACGTCCTGGCCGCTGCGAGGCACATCAATACGGGATTCCGTCTTGATCGGCCCTCGGGGCGACCAGCCAAGCCGCGTCCAGTACGCCTCGGCCCTGTCGAATCGGGTCAACTCCAAGTCGACGACCCACTTGGTGGCCGACACGTAGCCGTACAGGCCCGGGACCACGAGCCGCGCCGGGTAGCCGTGCGCGGTCGGCAGCGGCTGGCCGTTCATCCCGACCGCCAGAATTGCGTCGCGGTGGTCGGTGAGCGCGTCGACGGGTGTGCCCGCCGTGAACCCGTCGATCGACATCGACAACACCATGTCGGCGTCCGAATGCACGCCGGCCTCGGCCAACAGGTCGCGCACCCGATAGCCTGTCCACACGGCGTTCGAAATGAGGTCGCCGCCAACAGGATTCGACACGCACGTCAGCGTCACCAGCTTCTCGACGACGTCGAACCGGTCCAGATCCTGGAAGCGGTAAGTGATCTCGTGGTCGACCATGCCGTGGATCTTCAGCTGCCAGTCCGACCTGCTCAGCTGCGGCACGCTCAGCGCGGTGTCGATCCGGTAGAAGTCGCCGTTGCTGGTGACGAACGACGGCAGCGCAACGCCTTTCGGCTGCACGGTCGGCGGCACCGGTGGTGCGCCGACGTCGACCCGCGGCAACGCGAACGCCTCGCGATCACCCGAGACCGAGGACAGCAGGCGCGACAGCACGACACCACCGACGCCGCTGAGCACACCCGCGCCGAGAAAACCCAGTGTCACCAACGACAGTCGGCGGCCGCGGTCTGTGGAGTCGGCGTCGTCGTCCGCCTGCTCCCGAGCGTCGGTGAACCGCCCGGAGGTAAGCAGCCGCAGCACCGCGACGCCGCACGCGGTGCCGACCAGGGTGGGCACGACGTCGGCTGCCGTCGCACCCGCGCGCGAGAGCACGGCCGCACACGCAGCGATCCCGGCGACGACGATCGCGGCACTGCCCACAGGAACACGACGCGTCTCCCAGATCGCGGTCACCGCGGCGATCACAGCGATCACCGCCAGCACCAGCACGGACAACACCAACTTGTCGGCCGTGGCGAAGGTCTGGATCGCCCACTCCTTGACCGGCCCCGGCGTCAGGTCAATGACCGCCGAGCCGACCGCGGTGCGGGCGTCGGCCTGGGACCCGAACGCGACCGCGAGCAGTTCGGTGACGCCTAGCGCGACCGCGGCCGCCGCAACGCCCGCAAGCGATCGCGCGTCGCGGGAGGGTTCGGACATATCAAAAACGTACCCGCGGGCAGCGCGGCGGGACCTTACGAAGTCGTGACGGAGCCACCTGCTGACAGCTACCCGAAAGGCTTACCGAATGTGCGATGAGATATGTTGCTTTGCGGTCCCACCACAGTCTTGAAAGGGAGCTAGATGGAGATCGAGGGCAAGAAGGCCGTCGTCGTCGGTGGCGCGTCGGGCTTCGGACGGGCAACCGCCGAATCGCTCGCCAAGCGTGGCGCGAGCGTTGCGGTGCTTGACCGGCCGCAGTCGAAGGGCCGTGAGGTGGCCGACGCGATCGGCGGCACCTTCCACGAGGTGGACGTCACGGACTTCGCAGGCACGGAGCAGGTGTTGCAGCAGGCGATCGACGCACTTGGCGGACTGCACATCGCGGTGACCACCGCCGGCGGCGGCACTGCCGAGCGCACGGTGAGCAAGACAGGTCCGCACAGCCTGGATTCTTTCCGCGCGAGCGTGGACCTGAACCTCATCGGCACCTTCAACATCAGCCGGCTTGCCGCCTGGCAGATGAGCAAGAACGAGCCCGAGGACGAGGAGCGCGGCGTCATCATCAACACGGCATCGATCGCCGCGTTCGAGGGACAGATCGGGCAGGTGGCCTACACCGCGTCCAAGGCCGCGATTGCGGGCATGTGCCTGACGATGGCCCGAGACCTGGGCAGCCTCGGTATCCGCGTGCTGGCGATCGCGCCGAGCCTCTTCGCCACCGGTCTGACCGAGGGAATTCCCGACGAGTTCGCCAAGCAGCTCACCAAGGACGCTGCGTTCCCGAAGCGGCTCGGCCGGCCAGAGGAGTACGCCAAGCTCGCCCTGGCGATCGTCGACAACCCGATGCTCAACGGCCAGTGCCTCCGGCTCGACGCCGGCCAGCGCTTCGCACCCAAATAGTCGCGATTTCGGCGTGATTTCCTCCGCTGGGCGCTAGAAATCACGCCGAAATCACATACGCTGCGCACATGGCAACGGTCGCCGATAACGTCATCTCAGCTCTTCGAATCAGCGGTGTGCGCCGCGTCTACGGCCTGCCGGGTGACAGCCTCAACGGCTTCACCGACGCGATCCGGCGTTCGGGTGAAATCACTTGGGAGCACGTCCGTCACGAGGAGACAGCCGCGTTCGCGGCGGCCGCCGATGCGGCGCTGACCGGGCAGCTGGCGGTCTGTGCCGGCAGCTGCGGTCCGGGCAACCTGCATCTGATAAACGGTCTGTTCGACGCGCAGCGCAGCCGGGTTCCTGTGCTGGCGATCGCCGCGCACATCCCGCGCAGTGAAATCGGCTCCGACTACTTCCAGGAGACGCACCCGCAGGAGCTGTTCCGCGAGTGCAGCGTCTACTGCGAACTCGTCAGCACGGCGGAGATGTTGCCGCGGATCCTCGAAATGGCGATGCGGGCCGCGGTCGAGGAGAACGGGGTTGCGGTCGTCGTGGTCCCCGGCGAGATCTTCCTGCAGCGCGCCGACGCCTCGGGATGGGAGTCGCGTCCGATCACCCCGACTCGTTCTGTGGTGCGACCCGACGACGAGTCGCTCCGTCGGGCGGCCGAAATCCTCAACGGCGCAGAGGCCGTCACGATTCTCGGTGGCGCAGGCGTCGAAGGCTCCCATGACGAGCTGATCAAGGCAGCCGCGACGCTGGGCGCGCCGATCGTGCACGCGCTGCGCGGAAAGGAGTTCATCGAGTACGACAACCCGTTCGACGTCGGCATGACCGGTCTTCTTGGCTTCGCCTCGGGATACAAGGCGATCAAGGAGGCCGACGCGTTGCTGATGCTGGGCACCGACTTCCCGTATCAGCAGTTCTACCCGGATAACGCGAAGGTCGTTCAGGTCGACATCCGCGGTCGCAACCTCGGCCGTCGTACCCCGATCGATCTGGGACTCGTCGGCACCGTGAAAGACACACTGGCCGCGCTGCAGCCGCTGCTGCGCGGCAAGGGCCAGAGCGCCCATCTCGACCGATCCCTGCGGCATTATCGAAAGACCCGAAAGACGCTGGACGAGCTGGCTGTCAACGATCGCGACCGGAGTCCGATCCGACCGGAATACGTTGCGGGGCTTGCTGATCAGCTGGCGACCGACGATGCGGTGTTCACCGTCGACGTGGGGTCGCCTGTGGTGTGGGCGGCGCGCTACCTCAGGATGAACGGTCGTCGTCGGCTCGTCGGCTCGTTCAACCACGGCACCATGGCGTGTGCGTTGCCGCACGCGATCGGCGCACAGACCGCATTCCGCAATCGCCAGGTCGTCGCACTGGCCGGTGATGGCGGGTTGACCATGCTGTTCGGCGAGGTGATCACACTGATCCAGAATCGGTTGCCGGTCAAGGTGATCGTGTTCAACAACTCGTCGCTGAACTTCGTCGAGCTGGAGATGAAGGCCGCAGGCATCGTCAACTTCGGCACCGAACTGGTGAACCCGGACTTCGCGGCCGTCGCGCAGGCAATGGGTGTCTTCGGCCGCCGCGTCGAGCAGCCTGCCGACCTGCAGCGGGCACTGGTCGACGCGTTCGCATACGACGGACCGGCGATCGTCGACGTGGTGACCGCGCGCCAGGAGCTGTCGATACCGCCGGCCATCACCGTCGAGCAGGCCAAGGGATTCTCGCTCTATGCGATCCGGACCATCCTCGCAGGCCGGGGGGACGAGCTTCTCGATCTGGTCACCACCAACGTCGCGAGACGCATCCTCGACTGAGTCGTGAACCTTCAGCACTTTCCAAGCCCATTCTGATCTTCGCCGCTAATGTTTGCCCGTGCGCATCAAGGTGTGGTCAGTGGTGGCTGTCATTTTGCTCTTGTCGGCCTGCGGCGGCCCCAAACCGCAAGCCCCGAACACCAAGGCCGCCGACTCGCCTCCGGACACCAGCAAGATCGAGATCCACGGGGACGCCTCAGAGCCGGTGAACAAGGTGGCGATGCAGGCCATCGCCGACCTCCAGGACTACTGGGGTAAGGAGTTCCCGCAGCTCTACAGCAAGGACTACGAGCCAGTCAAGGGCGGGTTCTTTGCTGTCATTCCGTCCTCGGGTGATCTGCCGCCGTGCGCGTCGGATGCCAGTGAGATCTCGGGTAACGCCTTCTATTGCGCGAAAAAGGATGTCGTGGCGTGGGATGCCGAGGGTCTTCTGCCCGGATTAAAGGAAAAGTACGGTGATTTCGTCATCCCCGTCGTTCTGGCACACGAGTGGGGCCATGCCATCCAAGGTCGCTCGAACTTCACCGCGCGGACGGTGACCAAGGAGTTGCAGGCCGACTGCTTCGCGGGAGCCTGGTCCAAACACGCGAAGGACGACGGCGTGTTCAAGGTGACCGCCGCCGATCTAGACACCGCGCTGGCCGGCATCCTGGACCTGCGCGACACGCCCGGCACCAGCAATATCGACCCGAACGCGCACGGCAGCGGCTTCGACCGAGTCAGTGCGTTCCAGGACGGCTTCGACAACGGACCCGGCAAGTGCAACGACTACCGCGACGACGAACCGATGGTGCTCGAGCTGCCGTTCAACGACGCCAAGGACGCGGCACGTGGCGGCGATGCGCCGTACGACTCGATCGTCAACGGTGTGCCGTACGACCTGGAGGATTACTGGACCCACGTTTACCCCGAGGTCGCCGACGGCAAGCGATGGCAACCGGTGCACGGGCTGGAGCCGTTCGACCCGAACCACCCGCCGCCGTGTGGCGGCCAGTCCACCGAGGGCTGCGTGCTGTTCTATTGCGTGCCAGACGATTACGTCGCCTGGGACAACGCGGTCGGCATGCCGCAGGTGTACAAGCAGGGGGGCGATTACACGGTGGCTACGCTGCTCGCCACCCAGTACGGCCTGGCAGCGCTGACGCGGCTGGGCGACAAGTCCGACGAGAAGACTTCGACGGCGCGCGGCGATTGCCTTGCTGGCGGCTACACAGCCAGCGTCATCCTCTACAACCGCCCGGACACCAGCACCTACCACATCTCGCCGGGCGACCTCGATGAAGGAATCAAGGCGCTGCTGGTGTTCCGCGGCGAGGGCGACGTGGAGCGCCAAGGCGCCGGCTGGGCCCGAGTCAAGGCGTTCCGCGAGGGTGTCATCAACGGGGTGCAGGCCTGCCTGAAATATCAGCCGTAGCTCACGCGGGGCGGGGCACGGCGGCAGACGTCGCCTGGCCGATCCACGAGGGGACGGCCCGGCGCACGTCGGCCGGGCCGGACACCGCGACGGCGCCGTCGAGCAGCGCGTGTGACCAGTCGACGTCGCCGCGCCAGATGCGGGTCAGGGTGCGCAGGCTGGTTTCGATGGTGCCCGCCACCTCGTAGCCGGGATCGAAATCACACACGTCGGCGTCGCCGTCGGCGACCACCAACCACCACCGTGACGCCTTCGACGCGACCCCGTCGAGCTGGAAGGCCAATGTGGTTCGCGACCGGGGCCACTGCTCGATCGGGACGGTCCGGCGGATGTCCCACATCAGCAAGTGCGGATCGAGGTCCTCCTCGCCGAGTTCGCCGATCCAGCGCACACCCCAGGCGCCAAGCGCCTCGACGACGTCGGCGAGCTCCTTTCCGCAGTCGGTTAGCGAATACGTTGTGCGCCCGTCGATTGCCTCCCGCTCGATGACTCCGGCACGGGTCAGCGACTTCAGCCGCTTCGACAGCAGCGTCGGCGACATCTTGGGCACGCCGCGGCGCAGGTCGTTGAAGTGCCTGCTGCCCAGCAGCAGTTCCCGAACGACGAGCATCGTCCATCGCTCGTCGAGCAGCTCCATCGCCTTGGCCACCGGACAGAACTGGCCGTATCCGGACATCTGACTACCTCCGCGTGCGCAAATCCCAGTACAGATATGGAACCAGGCGCGGTACAGATCTGTTACTAGTTTGGCGCCATAACACGGATGACGATGTTTGCACCGATCGAGGAGGACATCGACCATGAGCAACTCCGCCGCGGCTGTTGACGACGGCCAGATTGCGGCCAAACACCGCGCCATGTGGGCGTTGGGCGACTATCCGAAACTTGCCGCCGAACTCGTGGCGCCCCTGGGACCCGTACTGGTGGAAGCCGCAGGCGTGAGTTCGCGCGACCGCGTGCTCGACGTGGCGGCAGGCACCGGAAACGCGGCGATTCGCGCCGCAGAGACGGGGGCGAGCGTCGTCGCCAGCGACCTGTGCCCCGAGTTGTTGGAGCACGGCCGTGCGCTTGCCGCCGAGCACGGCGTCGAACTCGAATGGCGCGAGGCCAATGCCCACGAATTGCCGTTCAGCGACCGCGAATTCGACGTCGTCATGTCATGTATCGGCGTGATGTTCGCGCCGTTCCATCAGCAGGCGGCCGACGAGCTGATCCGGGTCTGCAAGCAGGGCGGCAGGATCGGTCTGATCAGCTGGACGCCCGAGGGGTACATCGGGCAGCTCTTCGCGACGATGAAGCCGTACGTGCCGGCCCCGCCGCCCGGTGCGCAACCGCCGCCGCTGTGGGGTCGAGAGGAGCATGTGCGCGCGCTGTTGGGCGACCGGGTCAGCGAAGTGGTTACCGAGCGACGCACCCTGCCCGTCGACCACTTCGCCGACGGTGCGGCGTTCCGCGACTATTTCAAGGCCGTCTACGGGCCGACGATCTCGGCGTATCGCAACATCGAGGGTGACGCGGATCGGGTGGCCGCGCTTGATGTAGACATTGCACGGCTTGGCGACGGCTTCCTGCAGGGCGGCTCCACCATGGAGTGGGAGTACCTGCTCGTCACCGCACGCAAGGGCTGACACGATGTCTGCATGCCCGACGATGCGCAGCAGCTGCCGACCCTGAGCGACGACGATCGGGCTGCGCTGCAGCACTGGGTGCGCGAGCAGGGCATCGGGTCGAGCGTCACCGACGTCGAGCCGCTGACCGGTGGCACGCAGAACATCGTGGTGCGGGTGCGCGTTGACGGGCGTTCGATGGTGTTGCGACGGCCCCCACTTCACCCGCGGCCGACGAGCGACAAGACGATGCTGCGCGAGATCGCGGCGCTTCGCACCCTGGCAGGCACACCAGTGCCACACCCCGGGTTCATCGCCGGTTGCGACGACCTCAACGTGCTCGGCGTCGTGTTCTACCTGATGGAGGAGATCGACGGCTTCAACCCCGGTAGCGAGATGGACGAGGCCTACGTGCGCGACCCCGGGATGCGCCATCAGGTCGGGCTGTCATATGCGGCCAGCCTGGCGCAACTCGGCAACGTTGCCTGGGAGGGCAGCCCCCTCGCGGAGCTCAAGCGGCCGGGTTCTTTTCTCGAGCGCCAGGTTCCGCAGTTCCTGCGGCTGCTTGAAAGCTATCGGCATGATCGGTACGCGCCCGAATCGCTGGCCGTCGGAGAGCTCGCGGAGTGGTTGGAGTCCAACCGCCCGTCGGACGGGACGCAGGGAATCATGCACGGCGACCCGCATCTGAGCAATGTTCTGCTCCGCCGCGACAAACCGGAGTTGGCAGCGTTTGTCGACTGGGAGATGTGTACCGTCGGCGACCCACTGCTTGACCTGGGCTGGATGCTGATCTGTTGGCCACTGGACACCAACACGATCACCGCGGGGGCCGAGTTGGCTGCACTCGGCGGGCTGGCCAGCAGGGGCGAGCTGCTCGATGCCTATCGGGCCGCGGGTGGGCGCGAAACGCCAAGGTTGGATTGGTATATCGCGATGGCGTGCTTCAAGCTGGGTATCGTGATCGAGGGCACCTGGTCGCGATTTCTGGTCGGGCAGGCCAACCGCGACGCCGGCGAGCGGCTGCACGCGTCGGCGCAGAATCTCATCGACGTAGGGACCCGTGTTGCCAAGGGCGACAGCCCATTCGAGGTGGGCTAGGTGTAGGCGTCCACGCCGAGCTTGACCGCCAGGGCCAACCCGGCCGCACCGATCACGAGGCGCATCGGCCAGGCCGGGGTGTGACGGACCACCACCGGGCCCAGTCGTGATCCGAGCAGACATCCGATGCCAAGGGGTATCACGGCCAGCCAGTGCACCGGCGTAAAGATCATGAACGCCACCGCCGCAACACTGTTCGCGACGCCGAGCACGACGTTCTTGCCCGCGTTGGTGTGCGCGAGCGTCGCACCGTCGGCACGCAACAACAACGCGAGTAGAAGTACGCCCGCGGCCGCGCCGAAATAGCCGCCGTAGACACAGATCAGGAGGATTGCAATGGATTCGACGAGCACGGTTACGGTGTGGCGCTGGTGACTGCCGACTCGCGCTTCCTGATTGGCTCGACGCGGTAGGACGATGGCCACCGACGCCAGACCGATCAGGATCGGCACGATCTTCTCGAAACCCTCTGCGGGCGTGGACAGCAGCAGGGCGGCGCCGGTTGCGCCTCCCACCGCGGCCGCCGGGAGCATCGGTTTTATCGATGCGCCTTGGCCTGCCAGTTCCTGGCGTGAACCCCAAACCGACCCGATGCCGTTGAACACCAGAGCGACGGTGTTGGTCACATTGGCCGCGACCGGCGGGAGCCCGACGATCAACAGCGCGGAATAGGTGGCGACCGACGCGAGACCCGCGATGCTGCCGGTGAGTCCGCCCGCGATTCCCGCCGCGAAGAGGAAAGCCCAATTCACGGGCTGACGAGTGTGGACTCAAGGCACGCGATGACGGATTCTGGCGTGTCACAAGTCCACACTCGACCCACGCTACTTCCTGGATCGGACCAGTGCGTCGACGAGGTCGCGCGCGCCGTCGCGACGGGCGGCCTAACCACGGGCTGTTCCTGCCGTTGTTCTCCGGTGCGCTTGCGGGTTAGCAAGCGCCGTGCCGGAATACGTTTGCATGCCGCGCCGGCAAGCGTCTAACATCGCGATCGTGCCAAGGCGACTCGTAGTAGCAACCCGCAGCGGGGTCTGATCCTGACCGACCCCTCGCTGTGGGGTCGTTGCTACGTCGGTCACTTCCTCTGATCTGAGAAGACCGGCACATGACAGTCTTATCCGCTACCAGCGCGGCGCCGCTGCCGTTTGCGGCACATATCGATGCCCCGATGCCGCGCGTGCTGCGCCAGGAGGCCGACGCGATGTCTTTCGAAGCGTTTCACGACGAATATGCGTCCAGTTCGGGGCCGCTGCGGCTGGGCGACTGGCGGTGCACCGACGCCGAGCGTCCGTCCACCCGGCTGGGTCCGCAGGCCCGCAACTACCAGGCCACCCTGGCCGTCGGCGATCGCATCAGCACATCGTCGGCCGCCGCGTCCGGACCCGTCGCGGCCCTGACAGCGATGCTCTATGACCGCGGCATCGCGGTCGAAATGATGGCGTTTCACCAGGTTCCGGCCGGCGAGCACACCGCGACGTTCGTCCGCGGTTCCGACGGCGCCCGGTGCCAATGGGCGATGGGCTGGTCCGAAGACCCGACGCAGTCCGCGCTCCGCGCGGTCATCGCCTGCGCGAACCGGCTTCTGACCGACGCCTGATCGCCGATCGGCCTAGCGCAGCGGGCGAAGCACGATCGGCATGCCGTCCATCGGGACGGGCATGCCGCCGTAGTCCCACGTGGCCTTGTAACCCGGTCGGGGCAGCTCGAGCCGGTACTTGCGCAGCAGCCGATGCATGATCGTCTTGACTTCGAGCTGGCCGAAGACCATGCCGATGCACTTGTGCGCGCCACCGCCGAAGGGCGTGAACGCATACCGGTGCCGCTTGTGTTCGTTGCGCGGCTCGGCGAAGCGGTCCGGATCGAACTCCTCCGGGTCAGTCCAGAACTCCGGCAGCCGGTGGTTCATGCCCGGGTAGGCGATGACGTTGGTGCCCTCGGGTATGTAGTAGCCGAGCAACTCGGTGTCGCGGACGGTTCGACGCATGGCCCACTGCACGGGAGTCACCATCCGGATCGACTCGTTCATCACCAGATCGAGGGTCTCGAGCTTCTCCAGCGCGTCGATGTCGAGCGGGCCATCGCCGAGCCGGTCGGACTCGTCGCGGCAGCGGTTCTGCCACTCGGGGTTCGCGGCCAGGTAGTAGGACATGGTCGTCGCCGTCGAGGTCGAGGTGTCGTGGGCGGCCATCATCAGAAAGATCATGTGGCTGACGATGTCGTCGTCGGAGAACTTGTTGCCGTCCTCGTCCTCGGTCTTGCACAGGACTGTCAGCAGGTCGGAGCCGTTGGCGTTGCGGCGCTCCTTGACGCGATCCGCGAAATAGTCCTCCAGCAGCCTGCGGGCCTGCAGGCCGCGCCACCAGGTGAACGGCGGCACACCAGTGCGGATGATCGCGTTACCCGCCCTGGTAGTGGTGGTGAACGCCTTGTTCACCTTGGTCACCAAGTCGTGGTCGGAGCCCGGCTCGTGGCCCATGAACACCATCGATGCGATGTCGAGCGTGAGTTCCTTCATCGCCGGGTACAGCAGGAACCGGGCGTCGTTGGACACCCATTCGCTGGCGATCACCTCGGTCACCACCTGGTCGACCTGCTCGGTGTAACCGGCGAGCCGGGTACGGACGAACGCCTCCTGCATGATCCGCCGGTGGAACATGTGTTCCTCGAAATCCAGCAGCATCAGGCCACGGTGGAAGAACGGGCCGATAACCGGGACCCAACCCTGCTGTGAGTAGTCCTTGTTGCGGTTCGAGTAGATGATCTGCGCGGCGTCCGGACCGAGCGCGGTGACCGCGGGAAGGACGGGGGAATCCGCGAAGAGCACCGGGCCGCGCGTCTTGTAGAGGAAGTGAATGTAATCGGGGCCGCCGCGGAACATCTCGATCATGTGGCCGACGATCGGCAGCCCGGCGTCGCCCATGACGGGTTTGAGTGCGCTACCGGCGGGCGGCTCGGCCATCGCGTGCTGGGGCCAGTCGTGAGTCAGCAGCCGCTTCTCGACCATGCTCATGCCGGGGAAGTTCGTTATCGACGGGGTGAACCGCCGCTTGGCCTGGTCGAGCAGGTATTCCTTGGTGCTGATGGTCGGCATCTTGACGCTCCTGGAATCACAAGCTGTGGTGGATGTCACCCGAGCATCCATACTGATATGGTGACTTGACGCGTGTCAAGTTTTGATCTGGTGAGTTGCGATGAAAAGGTTCTACTGCCATGACTGCCGAAGCCGCACCACAGGAGATCCGTCGCAGCCGCGGCGACCGGCAGCGAGACGCCATCGTCAGCGCGGTGCGTGAGCTGCTCAAGGAGCGGTCCTTCGCCGACTTGTCCGTCAGCACGATCAGCGAGCGCGCCGGCGTCGCACGGTCCGGCTTCTACTTCTACTTCGATTCGAAATACGCGGTGCTGGCGGTGATCCTCGCCGATGCTGGTGAGCTGCTCGACAAGCTGACCCACGACTTCGCGCCGCGGGAGCCGGGAGAGGCACTCAAGGCGTTCGCGAAGCGGATGGTCGGCAGCGCCGCGGCGGTGTACGCCAACAACGACCCGGTGATGTCGGCCTGCGCGGTGGCTCGCAATACCGACGCACAGATCCGGGAGATGATGGACGACTTCGCCGACGGCATCATCGACAAGATCGTGACGCTCGTCGAGCAGGATACCGATGCCCGGCCGATCTCCAAGGATCTGCCCGCGCTGGTGCGGACGTTGGCGGCGACGACGACGATGACGCTGACGCACGACAGCTCGTTCATCGGCCGCGGCGAGGACCCCGCGCGCGCCGTCGAAATCGTGGAGCGGCTGTGGCTGAACGCGCTTTGGGGTGGCGAGTAGTCAGCAGCCACGACGGTATCGTCACCGCCATGGCGCACGAGAGCGGCTTTTCGGGCAAACGTTGTTTCATCACTGGGGCCGCCAGCGGGATCGGCCGGGCCACCGCGCTGAAACTGGCCGCCGACGGCGCCGAGCTGTACCTCACCGACCGCGACGCCGAGGGCCTTGAGAAAACCGTCGCCGACGCGCACGCATTGGGCGGGGTCGTCCAGGCGCACCGTGTCCTTGATATCTCGGACTACGACGAGGTGGCCGCCTTCGCGGCGGACATCCACACCCGGCACCCGGCGATGGATGTGGTGATGAACATCGCGGGCGTGGCGGCGTGGGGCACGGTCGACCAACTCACGCATCAGCACTGGAAGTCGATGATCGACATCAACCTGATGGGCCCGATTCACGTCATCGAGACATTCCTGCCGCCGATGATGGCGGCGGGCCGCGGCGGTCATCTGGTCAACGTGTCGTCGGCCGCGGGGCTGGTCGCGCTGCCGTGGCATGCCGCCTACAGCGCAAGCAAGTACGGGCTGCGCGGACTGTCCGAGGTGTTGCGTTTCGATCTGGCGCGTCACCGCATCGGCGTGTCGGTGGTGGTGCCCGGCGCGGTGAAAACACCTCTGGTGCAAACGGTTCAGATCGCCGGCGTGGACCGCGACGATCCGCGCGTGCAAAAGTGGACCAACCGATTCAGCGGGCACGCGGTGTCACCCGAGCACGTCGCCGACAAGATCTTCGACGGGGTGCGAAAGAACCGTTTTCTGATCTACACCTCGCCCGACATCCGGGCGCTGTATCTGTTCAAGCGGACGGCGTGGTGGCCCTACAGCGTTGCGATGAAACGGGTCAACGTGTTCTTCACCCGGGTAATGCGGCCTTCGTAGAGCGTGGGAGTTGTACCGCGGTAGCCACCGTCCCCAAAGGGTGTCAGGACCTCACGCGAGCGCGGCTGCCAGCGCCTGAGTGTCTGGCAGTATGCGCTCCTCGACGACCTTGCCCCACACAATGTGGCCAAAATTGATGCCGCGGTAAACCACTTGGCCATTGCGGGTCGCGGCGTAGCGGGTCGCGACACGCGTCGACCAGGGGCCGCCCTCGATGATCATGTCCTCCA
>JAOPVX010000288.1 GCA_025965975.1 Mycobacterium sp.
ACTCCGAAGGCTTGCGCTTGATGTCCACCCACGACCTACGCGCCTTGTAGATGGCGTCCATGCGCCACATCAGCGGCAGGATCCAGGAGAACGCGTGCTCGACGAACACCACCCGCAGGCTCTCGAAGCGGTCGAAAGTGCCGTCGAAGATCAGGCTCATGACCTGGTTCGCCGCGGTCAACGAGTAGGTCACCATGAAGTCGTGGTTGTAGCTGGGCAGACCCACCGGTGGGATCGGCAGGGTGTCGTACTGACCGCGCGACAGGTGGCAGCTCACCGTGATGTCGTGCTTGGTCGCCGCCGCCCAGATGGGGTCGTAGCGCGGGTCACCCCACGGCGGCTTCGGCTCGGCCTTGATCAGAATCTGCGCCATGTAAGGGTGCCCGGCCCACTTCTCGATCTCGGCCACCGCCAGCTCGGGCTCCTCGATCGCGACGCAAATCGATCCGCGCCAGCGTTCGTGCCAATTGTTGTGGCTGTCGAGCCAGTGGTTCACCAGCCACTCGTTGGTGGCGGTGCACATGGCGGAGGTGGCCTCCGGCAGGCGCATCTCCGCGTGAGTGGGTTCAAGGATCGCGATGTCCGAGCCGGCGTCCATGATCAGCTGCCGGAACGCCATGTCCGGGTCGCTGCCTGCGAACTCGCCGTCCGGCGGGAACGTGTCGACCCGCATCGCGTACGAGTGCGCGTAGTCGGGGGCGTCGTAGTAGATCGTGTCGCCGGTTCTCTTGGACAGGAAGTACTTGCTGCGCCACGGCTCAGGGATGTACTCGCCAAGCTCACCGCGCCGCGGCATCGGGTGGACGTCTGAATCGACGCACCGGACAGCGATGCGCTCGGCGGCAGGTACTCGTGGATTGGCTGTGACCGTCATCTTGATCTCCTCGCTCACTCCTACTGTGCGACCGCGGCGGCCGGGATGTCTATCGCGTAGAGCGTCGCGGCGTTGCGCCATAACAGCTTGTCGCGTTGTTCGGCAGAGAATGCGGATGGCACCGTTGGCTCATGACCGTGCCAGTGCGGATAGCTGGATCCGTACATCACCATGTCCTGCTTGCCGGTGAAGCCGAACCACTCACCGGCGAACTCGGTGTCACCGGGACCGTCCAGGCTGCCCTGCACGAAGAACACGTGGCCTGGCAGATAGTCACTGGGCATCTTCGGCGCCCACGGCGTCTGCTCGAGGTGGGGACGGCCGAAGCAGTCCATCCGCCACATGAACGGCGTCAGCATGTCGGCGGCCCCGTCCGCCCAGACGAACTTCAGCGTGGGCATCCTTTCGAATACCCCTTCCGCGATCATGTTCATCAGGTGGTACAGGTAGTTCAGCGACATGAAGGACAGGTACTGCTCGTAGGTCCGGGTTTTGCCGTTCGGCGTCACCGGAAATGCGACGCCCTCACCGGTTTCGATGTGCGCGGCCACCGGAAGGCCGGCCGCAGCGGCGGCCTCCCACAGCGGCCAGAACTGAGGCTTGCCGAAGAGTTCGCGCGACTGCAGCGGAATGCCGATCTGCACGACGCGCGGATGGTCCTTGTACTTCTCGATCTCACGCAGCGCGCCGGTGATGTCGTCGGGGTTCACCCGGATGGTGCCGCGGAACTTGTCGCCGTGCTTCGCATCTTCGAGCCAGCGCGTCACCATCATCTCGTTGTGCGCCGCGGCAATCGCCGTACCAAGGTGGCGGTCGGGCATCACGCCGCGGGTCATCGGATGCAGGATCGCCACGTCGACGCCTCGCTCATCGAACAGGTGCCGGGCGACAAGGTCGGGTTCGGAGCCGGGGTAGCCCTTGTCGTCGCCCCGCGTTCCCTTCGCGTACTCGCCGCCAGGTGCGCCGTACCAGTCCATCTCGTAGTCGGGGAATCCGCGACTGCGGAAGGGCTCGCGCATGAATGTCTGGCGCAGGTCCTTGTTGGACTGACAGAAGATGTGCACGCTGGCATCGATGACGGGCGTATGTGCACCGTCAGGATGTTCGATCACCAATGTCCTCCGAAGGTCGTCCGGCCCGCCGGCGCGCACCAGACACACCTCAGTGTAAATCCTTGTTCTTCAAAGGCAAGAACTAGGTTCTCCAGCACATCGCTTACTTCTGCCCAGGTCAGCGTGTGCGCTGGTCAACTGCGGGGTGGGTGGTCCGCGAAACCGCATAGTTGCGGGGGGAGAACGGTTACAGCATCTAACGAGAATGTTATTCTCCTAATGATGTGAGCAGCCCCCAGGAGGCGACCGGATGCTTTTGGAGTTCGATGCTGATCAGCGCCTATGGCAGGAGACGGTGCGCGACGCCGTGACCAAGCAGTGTCCGCCGTCGCTGGTGCGCAGCATCGCCGAGAATGGCGTCGACCCGACGCCGCTGTGGAAGGTCTACGTCGACGCGGGTTGGACGGAGCTGACCGATCCGGAGAACGCCGTCGAGCTGGCGATCGTCCTCGAGGAGCTGGGCCGGGCCACCGATCCGACGCCGTTTCTGGCGACGCTGACCCAGTTCGCGCCGCTGGCCGGCGATCGCTTCGACCCGCAACGGGCGGGGACGGCGATCAACGGCGAGGTGACCGCGCGCCGCGACGCCGATGGCTGGGTGCTCGACGGCACGGCACATCATGTCCTCGACGGCGATCGGGCCGACCGGCTTGCGGTCGTGACCGATGCGGGGGTGTTCATCGTCGACGCAGGCGAAGCGGTGGCGCGACGCAGTCCGGTGTTCGATCCGGTCCTGCATATCGCCGAGGTGTCCTTCGGTGCCGTGCATGTCCCGGACAGCGACCGCGTGCACACCGATCCGGAGAAGGCCCGCCATCTGGCCCTCACCGGCATCGCGATCACGACTGTCGGTGCATGCCAACGCATTCTGGACCTGGCCCTTGACCACGTGAAGCAACGTCACCAGTTCGGGGTGCCGATCGGAACGTTTCAGGCCGTTGCGCACAAGGCGGTCGACATGCATGTCGCCACCGAGCGCGCCCGCGCACTGGCTTACTTTGCCGCACTGACCATTTCGGCCGACGATCCGCGCCGGCGGCTGGCCGCCGCGATGGCCAAGGCGGCGGCGGGGGAGTGCCAGTCGGTGGTGTTCCGCCACGGCCTGCAGCTGTTCGGCGCCATGGGATTCACCTGGGAGAACGACCTTCAGTTCGCGCTGAAACGGGCCAAGGCCGGTGAGCTGTTGCTCGGCAGCGCCGCCGAGCATCGCGCAGTGATCGCCCAGGAATACAGGAGTCACGGTGCAGCTATCCTTTGACCCCGACGTCGAGGAGTTCCGCGCCGAGTTCGCGGCTTTTCTCGACGAGCACCTGCCGTCGGAGGCCGACACCCTTGAGCGGCCGCGGTCGGTGTCGGACATGCCGCAGTGGGCGCGAGACTGGCAGCGGCTGTTGTTCGACAACGGCTGGCTGTTGCCCGCCCAACCGCCGGAGTTCGGCGGACGCAACGCCACGGTGCTGCAGCAGTACGTGCATCTGGAAGAGCTGTGCAAGCGCAGGATCTATCACAGTTTCAACCCGCAGGGTGTGAACATCGTTGCGGCATCGTTGATCTCGTTCGGCTCAGACGAGCAGAAGCAGCGGTGGGCGGTCCCGGTCCTGAAAGCCGAGATGACCGCGTCGCTGGGGATGAGCGAGCCAAGCGCCGGCTCCGATCTGGCGTCGCTGCGGACACGCGCTGTGCGTGACGGCGACGACTTCGTCGTCAACGGCCAGAAGGTATGGACGTCCGGCGCCCACGACGCGGACTTCCTGCTCGCGTTCGTGCGCACCGACCCGGATGCGCCCAAGCACAAGGGCATCAGCGCGCTGATCATCGCGACCGACACCCCCGGCGTGGTGTGCAGGCCGTTCGCCGACCTGTGCGGTGAGGACAACAAGGATTTCAACGAGGTGTTCTTCACCGATGCCAGGGTGCCGGTGGAGAACCTCGTCGGCCCGTTGAACGGCGGCTGGGGCGTGGCCAACGGGTCGCTCGGGCATGAGCGCACGATGATGTGGCTTGGCTTCGCCGACCGGATCGACAATGTGATCACCGATTTCCGGCCACGCGGCGAGCTGCAGCGTGACCAGTACGCCTCGATGATCATGGACTATCAGGCGTTACGGGCGATGGGTTCCGCGGCGCTGGCGCGAGCCGCGCGCGGCGAGATGGATACGGCCGCGGTGTCGGTGCTCAAGCTGTTCGGATCCGAGGCGGAGATGCGGGCGACGGACACCGCGTTGACGGCCGCAGGCGCGGACGGGCTGATTCATCCGTCGACGACGGGCCCGTACGCGCACATGAACCTGGACCACTACTTTGCGAGCTGGTTCGAGCGCTATGCCCGTAGCTTCTCCGGCACCATCGCCGGCGGCACGTCGGAGATCCAGCGCAACATCATCGCCACCCAGGTGCTCGGCCTTCCCCGGCGCTGAGTCCGGTGACCGAGACGCTACGCATCGACAGGCCCCGCGCCGGTGTTGTTGTGCTGCAACTCAACCGGCCAAGGCAACTCAACGCGATCAACGGGCTGATGAGGACCGAACTCACCGAGACCGTCGCCGCGATCGCCTCGGACGCGTCGGTGCACGCGGTCGTTCTCACCGGCCCGTCGCGGTGGTTCCTGCGATCCCGCACGACCACAGCGAGCCATTGGCCAGGCGTGAGATCCCCACGGACGGCGGCAGCCGCCCGTACCTGGACATGTTCGGTTGGGTAGCCCTGGCCACCGTGGCATGTCTGCCCGCAACTGTGGTTCCCGTCGGCCGCACGCCGGCAGGCCTGCCCGTGGGAATCCAGATCGTCGGGCCCTACCTCGAAGACCGCACCACCCTCGCAGTGGCCCGTCGCATCGAGGAACTGCTCGGCGGATTCGTCCCTGCGCCTGGAGCGTGAGCGTTACAGCGGGCACATCCATCGCGAACGTCCACTGCCCGTTGACGAGATGGGCTTCACCCTGATGGCTGCCTATCAAACCAGCTGACCGCTGTTTTTGGTTGGCGTCAGTCGATTACGGCCGCCTCCTTACGTTCGGTGATCGGCCGGGCCAGTTCCTGTTCGTCGCAGATGCGTTGAAGCTTTTCCAGCGTCTCGTCGAGACCCGGACCCGACGGCTTACTCGGCGTGAACGTCGCGGGCAGGTGCTTCATGCCCTGGATGACGCCGATGGTCTCGTAGTGCTCGGTGCCCTCGGGATCGCACACGTAGTCGGGCATCCGGTCGAGCACGGCGGTGAGCATCGACTTGAAGACGGTGCGGGCGACGTTGGAGCCGACGCAGCGGTGCACGCCGATACCGAAGCTGAAGTGCCGGTTGCCCTTTCGGTCGAGAACGATCTCGTTGGGCTCGTCGAACAACGACGGATCGCGATTGGCCATGGCCCAGGAGATCCAGAGTCGCTCGCCCTCGTTGAACTTCTGGCCCTCGACCTCGACGTCCTCGGAGAACGTGCGGCCGTCGCCCGGCGCAGGCGTGAAATAACGCAGGAACTCTTCGGTGGCGGGGTTGAGCAGGGTGTCGCGCTCGCGGCTGAGCAACTCGCGCTTGTCTGGGTTGTCCGACAGCCACTCCAGCGCGTGCGCGGTGAGCGCGGTGGTGGTATCGAAGCCGCCACCGATGATCAACCCGAGATTGCCCATGATTTCCAGGTCGGGTGCGGGCTCACCGTCGATGCGCAGTTGCAGTAGGGCGTTGACGAGACCGGGCCGCGGGTCCTCCTTGATCTCAACCATGTTGGTGAGGAGGTCGATGCCCATCTGCCGGTTCATCTGTGCGACGCGCTCGGCGTCGGGTGAGTGCTCCGGGGTGGAGACCGAAAGGTGCGCTGGCTCGCTGTAGATCATCCACTTGTTCAGCTCGATGCCCATCATCGCGAGGGTGAGCACCGCGGGCACGATGTTGGCGAGATCGTCGACGAAGTCGATGCGGCCCGACTCGATCTTCTCGTCGAGTGCTGCCCGCACGATCTCGTCGACGAACGGCTGCCACCGCTTGATCGCGGCCGGAGACAGATAGGGGTTCAGCGCACCACGGTAGGTACTGTGCTCGGGCTCGTCCATTTCAAGGATGCCCCCGCGCACCACCGTGGCGCGTTGGGCCTTGGGGATGGTGATGCCCTGATAGGGAGTCTCTCCGGTGAGGTCGTGATGGTTGGAGACTGCAGGGCAGCGGGCCAATTCGAAGACATGCCTGCTGTCCGCGGCGACCCAATGTCCGTTGTAGGTCTCCGACCACGCCACCGGGCATTTGGACTGCATTTCCTCGGTGATCTTCTCGAACTGCAGTCGGTACTCGGGCGTATGGCGATCAAAGTAGTAGTGGTTTTTCTTGCGATCGCTGTCGGCGGTGCTTGTCGCGAAGTCATCGACGTTGCTCAAGGCTTGTCTCCCTGTGCTTTCCGTGGTCTCACTCTTCGATCGAGATGGCCTGTTCCGGGCACGAGTGCACGGCTTCGCGCACCGCTTCCTCCTGATCGGCCGGAACGGCTTCGTTCACCGGTGACGAGGTGCCGTCAATGTCGCTGAGCTCAAAGGAATCCGGGGCGATCATCGAGCAGAGTGTGTGGCCCTGGCAGCGCTGCGAGTCGACAAAAACCTTCACAGTCGTTCTCCTCGTCAGTTGTGGTAGTCGTACCACTTGAGGTAGCCGCCGGCGTCCACGCGCACCTGCATGCCGGTGACGTAACGGGCCTCGTCCGACGCCAGCCACAGAACGGCGTTGCTGATGTCAATGGGTTCGATCCACGGCACCTTCATCGCCTGCTGCACGTAGAACACCGGCTCGGCGTCCGCCTGGGTGGGGTGCTCGAGGTCGGGCCGGAACGACTTGTACATCGGCTCGCTCTGCAGCATGTCGGTGTTGCAGTTGGTCGGGTGGACGACATTGGCGCGGATGCCGCGCGGCGCCAGCTCGGTCGCCAGATCGTGAACGTACGTCGAGAGCGCCCGCTTGGAGTGCACATAGGCCATGCCGCCGGGGTCGTTGCCCGGATCGTTTTTCTGATGGGTGTCCATGAGCGCTGCGGTCGACCCGGTCGCGACGATGGCCGCGCCCTCGGCCAGGTGCGGTAGCGCGACGTTGATCGCGTTGATCGTGCCGATCAGGTTGGTGTTGATCACGTCGACCCAGGCCTGAAGCGGCGGTTGGCCCTTCATGCCCGCGATGCCCGCCTGGGCGACGACGATGTCGACCTTGCCGAATTCGGCGATACCGCGCTCCAACGCCGCACGGAGCTGGCTGGCTTCGCGGACGTCGGCCTGTGCGGTCACCGCGGCGCGGCCGGTCTTCTCGACCAGCTTGGCGGTCTCTTCGAGATCCTCCGGCTTGGCCATCGGATAGCCGATCGTCGGGATGTCCTGACAGAGGTCGACGGCGATGATGTCGGCGCCTTCCTCGGCGAGCCGGACCGCATGACTGCGGCCCTGACCACGCGCGGCACCGGTGACGAATGCAACTTTGCCTTGTACGCGTCCCACTTGTCGATGTCCTTTCGCTATGTGTTTCGGCCGCCGTTGACGCCCAAGATCTGCCCGGTGATGTAGCCGGCGTCTTCGGAAACCAGGAACGCGCACGCGGCCGCGATGTCCTCGGGCCTGCCGATGCGGCGCACCGGGGTCGCGTCGATGTTCTTCTGCACCACGACGTAGCCGTGTTCTTCCGCGTTTCGCAGCATCGGCGTGTCGATAAAACCCGGCGGCACGGCGTTGACGGTGATACCGCTTGGGCCGTACTCCAGCGCCAGGCTCTTAGTCAGTCCGTTGACCGCAGACTTGGCCGCCACGTAGGGGGCCATGAATGGCTGGCCCGAATGCGTGCTCGACGACGAGATGTTGACGATGCGGCCCCAGCCGGCCTCGATCATGTCGGGCAGTACGGCCTGAACGCAGTGAAAGACGCCATTGAGGTTGACGTCGATGACCCGCTGCCAATCGTCGAACGCGATGTCGGTGAAGCGCTTGAAGCGCTCGAGCCCTGCGGCGTTGACCAGAACCGTCACCGGTCCCAGCACAGTCCGGATCTCCTCCAGCGCCGCGTCGACCGCGGCGCGATCCGTCACATCCGCCGCGTAGCCGAACTTCTCGTCGCCGGGTTTGAGGTCGATGGTGGCGACGTTCAGGCCGTCGGCGCGAAGCCGTGTGGCGACCGCTTGTCCAATGCCGGAGCCACCTCCGGTCACGACCGCGGTCTTCACGCGCAGGCCTCAGCCATCAAGAATCATCCTTCCGATTATGAGAACCGTACTCTCGGGACCTGCAATCTCGCAAGACAAGAAGGCAATCAGCTTCGCACTGGTGAGACGTTTGCGGGGTGTCTGTCGCAGCGTTAACTGCAGGCAGGCGGAGTCCCGAGCATCTGCTTGAGTTCTCTCTGTGCGAATGTATGATTCGCCGAAGATGAGAATGAAGTTTCCATCACATAAGGCTGCACGCTGAGGAGGATGATGCAGGAAACGCCCACGATCTCGAACAATGCGGACAGTGCCACCCGTGCTGAATCACTGGCCGATCGGCGGCTCTTGATCGACGGACGGCTGCTCAAGAGTCAACGGACGTTTCCTTCTATTAATCCCGCCACCGGCGCCGTGCTCGGCTACGCGCCGGACGCGACGGTCAGTGACGCAGAGGCGGCTGTCACCGCGGCGCGGCGCGCATTCGACACGACCGATTGGTCCACCAACACCGAGCTGCGTCTCCGCTGCCTCCAGCAGTTCCATCAGGCCCTGCTCGACCACCACGACGAGCTCGCCGCGCTGACCATCGCCGAAGTCGGCGCCACGCCCGCGCTCGTCGCGGGTGCCCAGCTCGACCAGCCGATCGAGATCGTGCGTTATTACGCCGATCTGCTCACGGACTATCCCATGACCGAAGACCTCGGCAACATCGAGAGCCGGGGCATGCAGCATCACCGCTGGGTGGAAAAGGAAGCCGCCGGAGTGGTGGCCGCCATCATCGCCTACAACTATCCCAACCAGTTGGCGTTGGCCAAGCTGGCGCCCGCGCTCGCGGCCGGATGCACAGTAGTGCTCAAGGCCGCACCGGACACCCCGCTGATCACGCTCGCGCTGGGCGAGATGATCGCCAACCACACCGACATGCCGGCCGGCGTGGTGAACGTGCTCAGTGGCGCGGACCCGGAGGTCGGCGCTGTGCTGACCACCAGCCCGGACGTCGACATGGTCACGTTCACCGGTTCCACGCCGACCGGCCGGCGGATCATGGCCGCCGCCAGCGACACCCTCAAGCGCGTCTTCCTCGAGCTGGGCGGCAAGTCCGCGGCGATCGTGCTGGACGACGCGGACTTCAACAACGCGGCGTTGTTCTCGGCGTTCTCGATGGTGACGCATGCCGGCCAGGGGTGTGCGCTGACGTCGCGGCTGCTGGTGCCACGCACGCACCACGACGAGATCGTCGAGCTGATCAAGAACAACTTCGGCCTGGTTCGGTACGGCGATCCATCCGATCCCAAGACGTACATGGGCCCGCTGATCAGCGAGAAGCAGCGCGACAAGGTCGACGCGATGGTAAAGCGCGCCGTCGACGCCGGTGCGACGCTGGTGACCGGCGGTGAAAAAGTCGACCCGGGCTACTTCTATACGCCGACGCTTCTCGCCGATGTCGACCCCGACAGCGAGATCGCCCAGGAGGAGGTGTTCGGGCCCGTTCTCGTCGTCATCGCTTATGAGGGCGACAACGATGCGGTGCGGATCGCCAACAACTCGATCTACGGCCTTTCCGGGGCCGTATTCGGCAGCCAGGACCGCGCCCTGGGCGTGGCCCGCCGAATCCGGACAGGGACGTTCTCGATCAACGGCGGCAACTACTTCAGCCCCGACTCTCCTTTCGGCGGATACAAACAGTCCGGGATCGGCCGGGAGATGGGGGCGGCGGGTCTCGAGGAGTTTCTCGAGCGCAAGACGATGGCGACGGTGGTCTCGTGAGGCCGCTGGAGGGCATCCGTGTCCTCGAAGTCGCCATGTACGGCTTCGTCCCGTCGGCCGGCGCAGTGCTGGGCGAGTGGGGCGCCGACGTGATCAAGGTCGAACACGCCGTCACCGGTGACCCGCAGCGCGGCCTGCGCCAGACCGGCCCGCTGCGCGTCGAGGGCGAGCCCAACCCGAACATCGAGCACGCCAACCGCGGCAAGCGCAGCATCGGCCTCGACATGTCGGTGCCAGGGGGCAAGGAGGTGGTGCTCGAGCTCGCCCGCCGCGCCGACGTGTTCCTCACCAGCTTCCTGCCCGGACACCGGCAGAAGTTCGGCATCGACGTCGACGACATTCGCGCCGTCAACCCGAAGATCATCTACGCGAGGGGCAGCGCGCTGGGGCCCCGCGGTGAGGAGTCGGTGAAGGGCGGCTACGACATGACCGCCTTCTGGTGCCGCGCAGGCACCGCGGCGACCATCACCCCGCCGGGCATCGAAGGCATGATCGGACCGCCGGGACCGGCCTACGGCGACACCATCTCGGGCACGAACCTCGCAGGTGGGATCGCGGCCGCGCTGCTCAAGCGTGAGCGCACCGGCGAACCGTCGGTCGTGGACGTGTCCCTGCTGGGAAGCGGGTTGTGGTCGATGGGCCACACGGTGGCGCTCACTAGCCACCTCGGCCAGCTGATGGTGCAGCCCCCGCCCGGCGTGCATGGGTCTCCGATCAACCCGCTGGTCGGCGTATACCCGACCGCCGACGACCGCTACATCTCTTTCGTCATGATGCAGCCGACCAAGTTCTGGGCAGACGTGTGCAGGCACATGGACCTCGAGGATTACATCGACGATCCGCGCTTCTCGGCCATCGAGGCGATCGCCGAGAACACCGCGGCGGCGGTTGAAATCCTTCGGGAGGCGATGGCCAAGCGGACTCTGCCCGAGTGGAGCGAACGGTTCGCCACCTTGGCGGGACCGTGGGCTCCGGTCCAGGACACCCTGCAGGCCGCCGATGACGCGCAGATCCGCGCGAACGAGTACATCGTCTCAACGGGCGAGCTCGAATTGGTCGCGAATCCGGTGCAGTTCGATGTCAGCGCACCGCAAACCCGACCCGCTCCAGGCTTTGCGGAGCAAACTGACGAAATCTTGCTGGAACTCGGTTTGGATTGGGACCGCATCATCGAGCTCAAGACGGCCGGCGCCGTCACCTAGGTTCGGGAGAGACCTCAATGCCCTACATCGCGTCGATCGGCATCTACCTGCCGTGTTGGGGCGCGCCTCAGCACCGCGTGGCCGGTGACGACGAGGACGCGATCACCCTTGCGGTCGAGGCCGGCCGTGCCGCACTGATTGCCAGCGGCGCGGTCGAGCGGGTCGTTCTGGTCAGCCGCGACCTACCGCTGCTGGAAAGCAGCAACGCCGCGGTGCTCTTGGCGGGTCTGGGGCTTGACCCCGGGCTCGAGGTGGACGAACGCCTCGGCGGTGCACCTGCGACGCTCGACGCGGTCAGCTCCGCCCGGTCGCGGACACTGATCATCGGCGCGGATCTGAACCCAGCGGGGGCAGCGGCCATCGTGACTGCCGAGCGGGGGCTGCAGGTTCGCACCGCGGCCAGGGTCGCGCGCAGCCTTCCCGTGCGGACCCGCAACGCCACCGGCGGCGTCCATGACTACGGCGACCCGCGGCTGTCGCATGAGCGGGGTCTGATCGCCTCGCTCGCGGCCGTGTGGCTCGACACCCCGACCGCAGTGGCAGGCGTGGAGCACGACCGCGCGCTGGCGTTGTCCGTCGGCGATCCCGCGCCGTTGCCGACAACCGGCGCGAGCGCCAGCTTGTTCGCGCTGGCGGGCATGGCCGATGCAGGCACGACCGGGTCGTTGGTCGCTGTCGAAAAGGCCAGCCTGTCGGGCATGACGGTGAGCGGCGGAATGGCCGAGGTCCTCCAGCGTGAACCGTCCGTGCGGCCCACGCCCGTCGGAACGCATCTAGATGGCGCCGAGATACCCATCTCACTGGCCGCCTACGAGCGAGCCTTCGAGGCCAAGACTCGCTGGGAGGCAGGGAGGTTCGCCGATGCGCCGCATGGGGAGGGGGCGCTTGATTTCCCGCCGCGCCACCGGTTCGCCGACGACGGCGCGCTGGCCACCGACTACGAGTTGATCCCGCTGCCGCGTACCGGAACCGTGTACACCGAAACCACCGTCCATATGCCGGTGCCCGGGCTCCGCACGCCGTACTCGCTGGTGATTGTCGAAACTCGACGGCGTCGGGGTCCGCGCCCTTGTGAAGGTGACCGGCGCCGAGTCGGGAACCATGGACATCGGGGACCGTGGGCGACTGGCGCTGCGGCGCGTCGCGGTGCGCTCGGGAGTACCGGATTACGGGTACATGTTCGAGCCCGAACGGGTGGTTGGATGAGCGAGGCTTGCGAGCGAATCATCAGCACGGGATGCGCCGGCCAAGCAGGCGTTTGCGATGGCCGGCATGCCACCCGCCGACGTCGACGTCGCCGAAGTTCACGATTTCTTCACGGGAATCGAACTGATCAGCTATGAAGATCTCGGCTTTGCCGAGCGATTCGGGGGCTACAAGCTTGTCGAGGCTGAAGTGACAAGTGTCGGCGGTGCGCTGCCGGTAAACCCCAGCGGGGGCGTGAAGGCCAAGGGCCATCCTCCAGGGGCAACGGGAGTCGCACAGTGCGTGGAGCTTTTCGCGCAACTCCGAGGAGAGGCGGCCAACCAGTTGGATGGCGCACGGGTTGCGTTGGCGCACAACATCGGCGGACCGACGGCCGTTTCGGCCGTCACCATCCTGGAAGGATCGGCCCATGGCGCGCGGTAGTGGTGCAGAACGGTGGTCAATGGGTCTGCCTAAGGTTCGCAACCTCTCGGGGCCGATGCAGGCCGTCGGCGGCTTGTTCGCCATGTCGGCCGATGCGGTGCGGTGTATCTTTCGGCGGCCGTTTCAGTGGCGGGAATTCCTTGAGCAGTGCTGGTTCATCGCCCGCGTCGCGTTGGCGCCGACCCTGCTGGTGGCCATTCCGTTTACGGTGCTGATCAGCTTCACGCTGAACATCCTGCTGCGCGAACTGGGGGCGGCGGACCTGTCCGGTGCCGGTGCAGCGTTCGGTGCGGTGACCCAGGTCGGACCCATCGTGACGGTGTTGATCGTTGCGGGAGCGGGCTCGACGGCGATCTGCGCAGACTTGGGGTCACGCACGATCCGTGAAGAGATCGACGCGTTGGAGGTGCTGGGCATTGATCCTGTGCAACGCCTGGTGACTCCCCGCATGCTGGCGTCGGGTTTGGTGGCGCTGCTGCTCAACAGCCTGGTCGTCATCATCGGAATCCTCGGCGGCTACACGTTCTCGGTGTTCATCCAGGACGTCAACCCCGGCGCGTTCGCGGCAGGCATCACCCTGCTGACCGGGGTGCCCGAGGTGATCATCTCGTGCGTCAAGGCTGCGTTGTTCGGGTTGATCGCCGGGCTGGTGGCCTGCTATCGCGGGTTGACGATCACCGGCGGCGGCGCTAAGGCGGTCGGTAACGCGGTGAACGAAACCGTCGTGTATGCGTTCATGGCGCTGTTCGTGGTCAACGTGGTGGTCACCGCCATCGGCATCCGGATGTCGGCGAAGTAGGGATACGCCATGGCTGTTCGAATGACCTACCCACGACTGTTCCGGGAACTGGAACGGCCGGTCGGCCTGTTGGGTCGCATCGGCGATCACACCCTGTTCTACGGCAGAGCGATCGGGGGAGCGCCGTTCGCGGTGAAGCATTATCGGCGCGAGATCATTCGGCTGATCGCCGAGATCAGCATGGGCGCGGGCACGTTGGCGATGATCGGCGGCACCCTGGTGATCGTCGGCTTCTTGACATTGGCGGCCGGCGGCACGCTGGCTGTACAGGGTTATAGCTCCTTGGGCAATATCGGCATTGAGGCGCTGACGGCCCTTCTGTCGGCGTTCATCAACGTGCGGATTGCGGCGCCGGTGGTGGCAGGCATCGGGTTGGCTGCCACGTTCGGTGCCGGCGTGACCGCGCAGCTCGGCGCGATGCGGATCAACGAAGAGATCGACGCGCTGGAATCCATGGCGATCCGGCCGATTTCGTACTTGGTCAGCACTCGGATAGTGGCCGGGATGATTGCAATCACCCCGTTGTACTCGATCGCCGTGATCATGTCGTTTGTCGCCAGCCGGTTCACCACCGTCGTCTTATTCGGACAATCCGGCGGCCTGTATGACCATTACTTCAACACCTTCCTGAACCCGCTCGACCTGTTGTGGTCGTTCTTGCAAGCCATTCTGATGGCGCTCACGGTCCTGCTGATCCACACGTACTTCGGCTTTTTCGCAACGGGCGGCCCGTCCGGTGTTGGTGTTGCTGTGGGTAACGCCGTGCGTACGTCTCTGATCGTCGTAGTGTCGGTGACGCTGCTAGTTTCCCTGGCCATTTACGGCACCCACGGCAACTTCAACCTGTCGGGATAGGGAGGGAGACGTGACACAAAATCTCGGCCCGGGCCCAATACACCGGTCTGAAACCCACAGCGCCGCGGCTCCCGCCCCGGCGTCTCGTGGGCGCCATTTCGGCGCACGGTCTTACGCTCGCCCGTTGGCCGGTTTGGCGATGGTTGTCTTCGTTGTCGCGATCGTCGCGTTGTCCGTTAACCTGTTCCGGGGCGGCTTCACCGAAACCGTTCCCGTGACGGTGGTTTCGGAGCGCGCGGGCCTCGTGATGAATCCCGACGCGAAGGTGAAAATGCGGGGCGTGCAGGTCGGTTCCGTCGCCTCTATCGAGGACCGGTCTGACGGTAAGGCCGTCCTTCATCTCGCGATGGATCCGTCGCAGCTGCACCTGATTCCGTCCAATGTGAACGTCGACATCGCATCGTCAACGGTCTTTGGGGCGAAGTTCATTCAACTGGTTCCGCCCCCCGAGCCGTCGGCGCAGCCCATGCGCGCCGGGCAGGTTCTGGATACCAAAAGCGTGACGGTTGAGATCAACACCGTCTTCGAGGAATTGACGTCGGTGTTGTCGAAGATCGAGCCAGTGAAGCTCAATCAGACGTTGGGCGCGCTCGCTCAGGGAGTGAACGGTCGCGGCCAGAAGATCGGCCAGGCGCTTGCCGACCTCGACCACTTTCTGGCCACGCTTGACCCCAGCCTTCCCAACCTGCGCCACGACATCTCCGTGGCACCCGAGGTGCTTCGCGCGTACGGCGACGCTGCGCCGGACTTGATCGCGACCGCGAACAACGCAACGAAGCTCAGTCAGACATTCGTCGACGAACAGAACAACCTCGACGCGGTTTTGGTCAGCGCGATCGGGTTGGCCGACATCGGAAACGACGTCATCGGCACCAACCGGCAGCCGCTGACCGATGTCCTTCACCTACTCGTGCCGACGACCGATCTACTCAACGAGTACGCCCCCGGGTTGAACTGCTCGCTGGCCGGCGTCGTCACCTTCAGCCTTACTCCGCCGTTGCCCGAACCGGGCATCCTCGTGTCGACGTCCTTCCCGCTCGCCGCCGAACGCTACCGCTATCCCGGACACCTGCCGAAGGTCGCCGCCACCGGTGGCCCGCACTGCGCCGACATGGGACTGCCCGACCTACCTCCGAACTTTTCACCGCCGTTCCTGGTCACCGATGTCGGCGCCAACCCGTGGCAATACGGCAACCCGGGGGTGCTGCTGAACTCCGATGGGCTCAAGCAGTTGCTGTACGGGCCGATCGACGGGCCGCCGCGCAACAGCGCCCAGATCGGACAACCCGGATGAGGCAGTCAGGGCGCGCGACGTTCATCAAATTCGCGATCTTCGCGATCGTGATGGCGTTCTTGACCATGTCGCTCTTCTTCATCTTCGGTCAGTACCGCACGGGTTCGACTAATGGGTATTCCGCGGTCTTCGCCGACGCTTCGCGGCTCAAGACCGGTGACACCGTGCGGGTCGCCGGCATCCGGGTGGGCACGGTCAACGGCGTCGAGTTGCAGCCCGACAAGACGGTGCTCGTGAAGTTCGACGCCGACCGCAACATCAGGCTCACCGACGGCACCAAGGCCGCGGTGCGCTACCTGAACCTGGTTGGCGACCGCTATCTCGAGCTCGTCGACGGCCCCGGCTCGACCAAGATCCAGCCGCCCGGGTCTCAGATCCCCAAGGACCGAACAATGCCCGCGCTGGATCTCGACCTGTTGCTGGGGGGGTTGAAACCCGTCATCCAAGGCCTGAACCCGCAAGACGTCAACGCGCTCACCAATGCCCTGATCCAGATCTTCCAGGGCCAGGGCCCGACGCTCGAATCGCTGTTCGCCAAGACGTCGTCGTTCTCGAATTCGTTGGCCGACAACAGCCAAACGGTGCAGGCGCTCATCGACAATCTCAAGACGGTGGTGGCCACCATCTCGCAGGACGGCGACAAGTTCTCGGCCGCGATCGACAAGCTCGAAAAACTCATCAGCGGTCTGTCCCAGGATCGCGACCCGATCGGCACCGCGATCCAATCGCTCGACAACGGCACCGCATCGCTCACTGATCTACTGACCAGCGCGCGGCCCCCGCTCGCCGGCACCGTTGACCAGCTGAGCCGGCTGGCGCCGATCCTCGACAAGGACAAGGACCTCATCGAGAATTCACTCCGAAAGGCGCCCGAAAATTATCGCAAAATGACGCGGCTCGGGGCGTACGGCAGCTTCTACCAGTACTACCTCTGCGGAATTAGCCTCCGCGCCACCGACCTGCAGGGCCGGACCGTGGTCTTCCCGTGGATCAAGCAAGACACTGGGAGGTGCGCGCAGCAATAATGCTGAAATACGGCGGTAGTCAACTCATTCGGGCCGGCTTCATGGGTGTCGTCCTGATCATTCTGGTGATCGCGATCGGGCTGCAGCCCGAGCGCCTCGTGTCGCTGGCGACATCGGTGCGCCACCAGGCGCTATTCTCCGAAGCCGGTGGCCTGACCGCCGGCAACGCCGTAACGGTGTCGGGTATCAAGGTCGGCACGGTGTCGAACGTGGCGTTGAGTAACGGCGACGCCCTTGTCACGTTCACGATCAACGGAACCGTGGGGCTCGGGTCGGAAACCACCGCGCACATCCGCACCGGCACGCTGCTCGGCGAGCGGGTGTTGACGCTGGAGTCGGCAGGAAGCGGCACGCTGCGTTCGTCGGACGGCATCCCGGTCTCGCGCACGTCGTCCCCGTACTCGCTGACCGAGGCGGTCAGCGACCTCACGACGTACACCGCGGAAACGAACACCCAAACGCTCAACAAGTCCCTGGACACGCTGTCGCAGACGATCGACCAGATCGCCCCGCAATTGGGGCCGACCTTCGACGGGCTGACAAGGCTGTCGCGGTCGCTCAACGAACGCAACGACTCCCTCGGCGAACTGCTCAAGACGGCCGGCGACGTGACCGGAATCCTGTCGGAGCGCAGCCAGCAGGTCAACACGCTGATCCTCAACGCCAACGATCTGCTCGCGGTGCTCGTCCAGCGCCGGCGGGCGATCGTGAACCTGCTGGCCAACACCTCGGCGGTGGCCCAACAGCTTTCGGGTCTCGTACACGACAACGAAGCCAAGTTGGCGCCGGCGTTGGAGAAGATCAACTCGGTGACCGCGATGCTGGAGAAGAGCCGCGACAACATAGGCAAGGCGTTGCCCGGCTTGGCGAAATTCGAGACCGAGCAGGGCGAAGCGGTGTCCAGCGGGTTCTACTATCAAGCCTATATTCCCAACCTTAACCCGTCCCAACTGTTGCAGCCGTTCTTCGACTACGCGTTCGGATTCCGCAGGGGTGTGAACGCCGGGCAGCCTCCCGACAACGCCGGGCCACGCGCGGAAATCCCGTTCCCCTACAACGGGATTCCGCAGCCCGGGGACCGTCCCTGGTTCGACCACCCCGGGGGTCAGCCATGATGTCGCGCAGGTGGATTGCGACCGCCGCAGCCGTCGTGCTGGCGGTGCTCCTCGTCGGTGGTGCCGTGCTGGTCATCCGTGATGCGTTCTTCAAGCCGAAGACGATAACCGCTTACTTCACGACGGCCACAGGGATCTACCCGGGCGACCAGGTGCGGGTATCCGGCGTGAAGGTCGGCAAGATCACGTCGATTCAGCCCGATGGCACCCAGACCAAGATGACACTGACCGTCGACCGCGACGTGCCGATCCCGGCCGACGCAAAGGCGGTCATCGTCGCGCAGAACCTCGTCGCGGCCCGCTACCTCCAGCTCGCCCCGGCCTACCGGACCAGCGGCCCGACGATGCCCGACGGCGCGGTCATCGGTGTGGATCGGACGGCGGTGCCGGTCGAGTGGGACGAAGTCAAGGACCAATTGATGCGGCTGGCAACGGATCTGGGCCCCAACAGCCACGTGTCCACCACCTCGGTAGGCCGATTCATCGACAGCGCCGCCAATGCGCTGGACGGCAACGGCGCCAAGCTGCGCCAAACGCTGGCTCAGCTGTCCGGTGTAGGACGGATCCTTGCCGACGGCAGCGGCAACATCGTCGACATCGTCAAGAACCTGCAGACCTTCGTCACTGCCCTGCGCGACAGCAACACCCAGATCGTGCAGTTCCAGAACCGGCTCGCCACGCTGAGCAGCGTGGTGGACGACAGCAAGTCGAATCTCGATGGCGCGCTGAAGGACCTGTCCGTGGCCGTCGGTGATGTCCAGAGGTTCATCGCGGGAAGTCGCAATCAGACTGCCGAGCAGATCCAGCGGCTGGGCAACGTCACGCAGAACCTGGTGGACCACCAGAAGGACCTCGAACAGGTACTGCACGTGTCGCCGACCGCGTTCTCGAACTTCTACAACATTTACAATCCGGACACCGGCGCCGCGGTCGGCGCTTTTACCTTCGCCAACTTCCAGAACCCGGTGATGTTCATCTGCTCGATGATCGGCGCCGTCGAGAACACCACCGCCCCCGAGACGGCGAAGCTGTGCGCCGACTATCTCGGCCCGGCGTTGCGGCTGCTGAGCATCAACGAGATCCCCTTCCCGCTCAGCCCGTTCCTGGGGCCATCGGCCACGCCGGACAAGATCATCTACAGCGAGGATCGCCTCGCGCCGGGTCAGGAGGGGCCGAGGCCTGCGCCGCCGGAGATACCTCCCGCGGTGTCGGCGTACACCGGCTTGCCGGGCGTTGATCCGGTGGGGCCACTGCCGCCACCCCCGCCTGCGCGGATCCCGGGAGTGGCCATTCCGCTGCCGCCGCCGACAGACGCCACCGGCTTCACCCCATCGCAACTCAGCCCAGCGGATGTGCAACACCTGCCGCCGGGATCCGGGCCCGGGCCGGCGCCGGGCCCGCCGAGCTTGCCCGACATGCTGCTCCCAGCGGAAAGGCCGACACGATGACGGGCGGGGGTCGAATTCGCCGGCTGCTGGTCATCGGTGCCTGCACCGCCCTGACGGTGACAGGATGCGCCTTCCAGGGCTTGAACTCGTTGCCGCTGCCTGGCGCGGTGGGACGTGGGCCGGGGGCGAATATCTACCATGTCCAGATCGCCAATGTCGGCACGCTCGAGTCGAATTCGCCGGTGATGATCGATGACGTCGTGGTCGGCAGCGTCGGCAAGATGACGGTGCAGGGCTGGCACGCCGACGTGGAAGTCTCGGTCAAACCCGACGTCGTCGTGCCCGCCAACGCGGTGGCCACCGTCGGACAGACCAGCCTGCTGGGATCCATGCACCTTGCGCTCAATCCACCGCTGGGCCAGGCGCCCGAAGGCAAACTGCAGCCCGGTGCCACCATTCCGCTCAACATGACCTCCACCTATCCGTCCACCGAGCAGACCCTGTCGTCGCTGTCGGCCGTCGTCAACGGGGGAGGGCTCGGTCAGATCGGCGACATCATCCACAACTTCAACGCCGCACTGTCCGGACACGAAGCTCAGGTGCGCGACCTGTTGACCCGGCTCGACACTTTCGTCGGGCTGCTCGACGAGCAGCACAACGACATCATCGCGTCCATCCAACAGCTGAACCGCGTGGCGTCGACCTTCGCCGATCAGCGCGACACCATTACGCAAGCGCTGCAACGGATCCCGCCGGCTCTTGATGTTCTGGTCAAGGAGCGTCCGCAGATCACCACTGCGCTGGAGAAGCTCGGGACGTTCAGCGACACCGCCACCCGGCTCGTCAACGACTCGCAGGCCGACCTCGTGCGGAACCTGCAGAACCTCGAGCCGGCCCTCAAGGCGCTCGCCGATGTCGGGCCCGACCTGGACAAGGCCCTCGGGTTCCTGCCCACCTTCCCGTTCCCCCAGAGCCTGATCGATCAAGGTGTGCATGGCGACTACATGAACCTGTTCGCCGTCCTCGACCTCACGGTTCCCCGGTTGAAGCGCACTCTGTTCCTTGGCACTCGATGGGGTCAGCCCGATGCGCAGCTGGTGCCGGCGCCGGGTGATCCCTACTACCTGAACTACAGTTACGATCCACTCAGCCTCGGCGTGACCCCGCCGCTGCCCGAGGCGTCGTCGGGAGGCATGCCGCCCGCGCAAGCTGCGCCGATTTCGCCACAGGCCGGACCGATGCCGCCCTACGCAGGACCGATCGTGCCAGTGGTGCCGCAGGCAGACATGTCCGACGTGCCCCCCGGGATGCCGATCTTCGCGGGGCCTTATCCGGCCGCACCGGGACCGGGCCCGAATGCCACACCCGAGGGTGGTCGCTGATGCTGACGCGCTTCGTGCGAATCCAGTTGACGATCTTCACGATCGCGTCGATCATCGGTGTGCTCGTGATGGTTCTCGTTTACATGCAGGCGCCGACGCTGCTGGGCGTCGGCAAGATGACCGTCACACTGGAGCTGCCGGAATCCGGTGGGCTTTACCGGTTTTCCAATGTGACATATCGCGGCGTGCAGATGGGCAAGGTCACTGGAATCGGGTTGACGCCCACCGGCGCGAAAGCGACGCTTTCGCTTGACACTTCGCCGAAGATCCCGGCCAATGTGCAGGCAGACGTGCGCAGCATCTCGGCGGTCGGTGAGCAGTACGTGGACCTGCGGCCCCGAACGGACTCGGGACCATATCTCAAGGACGGCTCGGTCATCCAGGCGGAGAACACCACGATTCCGCAGGCGGTCGGGCCGATGCTGGATCAGGTCAGTGCCCTGATCAACAGCATTCCCAAGGACAGGCTGTCCGATCTGCTTGACGAGTCGTACAAGGGCCTCAATGGCGCGGGCGACGATCTGCGGTCGCTGGCCGACTCGTCGGCCAAGGTGTCTGGCGACATCAACGGTGTCGCCGACCGCGCCCGTGCACTGACCGATGACAGCGGTCCCCTGCTGGATTCCCAGGCCGAGACCACAGACGCAATCAAGACATGGGCACGCAGCCTGGCGAACGTCACCCAGACGGTGGCCAACGACGATCCCCAGGTGCGGACGTTGCTGGAAAACGGTCCGGGTGCGGCGAACGAGGCCTCCGCGTTGCTGACGCAGATCAAACCCACGCTGCCGGTGCTGCTGGCCAACCTGACCAGCCTCGGCCAGGTCCTGGTGACCTACCACCCCGGGATCGAGCAGCTGCTGGTGCTGCTGCCACCTACCGTTGCCGCTACAGAGTCGTTCGGGCCAAGGAAAAACCCGACCGGGGTGGCGATGGGTGACTTCGCCATCACGATCTCGGATCCGCCGGCGTGTACCGTCGGGTTCCTGCCGCCCTCGCAGTGGCGATCGCCGGCCGACCAGACCACGATCGACACCCCGGATGGCCTGTATTGCAAGCTGCCGCAGGATTCACCGCTCAATGTTCGCGGCGCCCGCAACATTCCGTGCGCGGAGCACCCCGGCAAGCGCGCGCCGACGGTCGACATTTGCAAGAGCGACAAACCGTACGAGCCCCTGGCGATGCGGCCCCATGCCCTCGGCCCGGCGCCATTCGACCCGAACACGATCGCGCAGGGCGTCCCGCCCGATGACCGCGTCAACTTCGGCGACCAAATCTTCGCCCCGACAGGGGGGACGCCCATGCCGCCGGGCGCACCGTCGCCACTGGGCGCACCCCCTGCCCCGGGCCCGGCCCCACAGCCGGCGGAGCTTCCACCACCGCCCGGGAACTCACTCGACGGTGTGCCTATCCCGCCGGCGCCTCCGGCTGAGGCTGTGCCTGCTCCGGATGGCGGCGCGCCGGTCGTGGCGCCAAGTTCATTTACTACCAACGGAACTGGGTCCGGCCCGTCGGTCGCCGTGGCGCAGTACAACCCGAAGACGGGCGTATACGTCAGCCCCGATGGACATGCCTACCAGCAGTCCAATCTCATGTCGCCCGGGACCCCGAAGTCATGGAAAGACATGATGCCGACGTAAAACCGGTAGGCGCCAACGGGATTCGCTGATTCGCCGGGGGCTACGCCACCTTGCGCATTGTGAACGGCATAGTGATCTCCTGCCTGTTATTGATGCCACAGCCGCCGCTTGGGCCGTACGTCCTATCCTGGCCAGCGAACTGTATCGCCTGGGACTGCCGCGTTAAGATCATTCCGTCCTCGTCGACGCCCCAAAACCTGATTATCTGGTGTCCCGTGTAGGCGGTGCCGTCTTCACACGGTTCCCAGTTGGGGATGTCGCGCTGAATCTCCCAGGCGCCGCCGAACCAGCGAAGCGGTACGGTCCAGCCCTGGTCGCTCATGACCTGTCCGGTGCAGTCTGTGGGGGTGGTGCAGGTCGAGTTGATGGTCCACGCGCTCGTGACAGTCGCTTCGTTATGGTATGAGTCACGTGTCTGCGCCCAGTCACCCATTGACCTGGCGATGAAAGTACCGTTGATCGGCGTCTCATCGGTGACTGCACGGGCCGGCGGTGCGGCCAGACCGCCGACCACCGTTACCGCGACCGCGGTCGCGCCGGCAATCGCACCGCGTGCACGCATCGCTTGCTCCTTACAGGCCACTCAGCAGCCTGATAGTGGCATTCTCGCATCGGGAGAATAACACTACGACCAGGTCTGCCGGGGCGGGAATCGTCGGTCCGAACTCACCAGTGGCGGATCGAGCAGAGCGCGCCCTTGGGGCCGCTGTTTACGACCACCACCTGCCCGTCAACAGCCAGTACGCAGTGAAACCCGTACACGGTCTTCGGCCTTGGGACTGTCCCGATCACCATCGCCCACTGATTGGGGTCGGCCAGCATGACGTCGAGGATCCACTGCTTGTTCGGACCGACATCGGCTTCGACGTTCGGACTGTATTGGTACGGGTCGTGGCTGTAATCGGCAAAGGTGGGCGGGTCGGTGTCCCGGTAGTAGATCTCGGCGTTCACCGGGGTGTCGGCCCAGATGCTGTACTTCACATGGTGCAACACCGGGTCGCCGTCGTCGGCGCGCGAGATCGCGGGGGTGACGGCGACGCCGGCCGTCGCCAACAGCAGCGCCGTGCCGAACGCTGAGCGGGAACGTCTCCAACACGTGAGAAGACGTGCGCGCGGAAACCTCATTTTCCGGATAGTAGAGTCCCGGTCCGCGTGCCGTGGCCGATCACGCAACATCCCCATTGTCCGGCCGCCTTTCGATGGGCACCTGCTCCTAGAAGCGGTATTGGCATTCTCCAATATGAAGAATAGTATCTCCGGAGCTGATGGAGTTTGGCAGGAAAGTTCGTGGAAACCCGGTGGTTCATCGATCGTGTCATCCAGAATTGGACACCATGGCCCGACGCCACGGCGTCCCCGCGCGCAGCAGCAGTACTCCTTCTCTATGGGGACGCTGCCCGTGCGGCCGGAGAAAGTGGGTGCACGCATGCGATTGACCGTCCCAGCAATGGCCGCCGGCCTGCTCGGTGCCGGGACGCTGCTGGCGCCGCACGCGGTCGCTGATCCGGCTGAGTGCGACAACCCCAGTTGCACGCCGGGCATTGCCCCCGGCATCGTGCTCGGCTCATACTGCGACAACCCCACCTACTACGCGTTCGGGGTCACGTCGTGGGGGAGGCTGGTGTTCTGCGGCTCGCCGAGGAGATACGAACCGCGGTGGTTCCGAACGACGTCGATGTGGGGCGTCAAGCAAGAGAACGGCGACTGCGCTTCTTATCAGCCCGGCGACATGGCTCAGGCGCCGGACGGGTTGTTCCTGACCTGCGTGGCCAAGGACGGTCGCACTTTCTGGGAGCGGGGAGATCTGTAGTGAAGGCGTTCATAGCGAGTGTTGCGCTCGCGCTGGCTGCGTTAGGGCTCGCGCCGATCGCGAATGCCGGCATGTTCGTGGGCAACTACAGCCTCAACATCCAGGGGCGGAATGACTTCCACACCTGGGTATGGGCGATGACACCGTGTATCGGTGGCAGTAGGGCTGACTGTATATACGTGACATTCGTACCCCAGCCCAATGCCAGGGCATTTCTCTTCGACGGGCCTGCGCAGCTGGCCAACGGCAGGTACACCCTGATCGTCGACGATCCCTACGGTCTGCGGTGCGACAACATCTACTACGGGCCCACCATTCCCACCCACGACGTGTATTCGTGGGATGCGACGACACTGGTCGGATCCATGGACTCGACGTTCGACGTGAACTGCGGCGGTGCGCCGGGCGGGACCTACACCTACCCGTTCACGCTGACACGGCTGTAGGCAGCGTCCGTCACGGCGCCTGCGTGAATCTGATGTTGAGTTCGGTCAACCCGCGAAGGATGAACGTCGGCTCGTAGGTGTAACGGCGGTCGCCGGCCGTCCCGTGCTTGTCCTCGTCGATGGTGATGTCGCTCAGCCGATCGAGGATCCGCTCGATCGAGACTCGGCCCTCCACCCGGGCGAGCGGCGCGCCGGGGCATGAGTG
>JAOPVX010000370.1 GCA_025965975.1 Mycobacterium sp.
TGGCCGTCATGGCGTTGGAGCGGGTGCCCGCCGACATCCGCTCGCAGGGCGGCGTCGCGCGGATGAGCGATCCTGATCTCATCGAGGGCATCATCTCCGCGGTCACCATCCCGGTGATGGCCAAGGCGCGCATCGGACACTTCGTCGAAGCGCAGATTCTGCAGAGCCTGGGCGTCGACTACATCGATGAGTCCGAGGTGCTCACTCCCGCCGACTACACCCACCACATCGACAAGTGGAAGTTCACCGTGCCGTTCGTGTGCGGTGCGACCAACCTTGGCGAGGCGCTGCGCCGCATCATCGAGGGTGCGGCGATGATCCGCTCCAAGGGTGAGGCCGGCACCGGCGACGTGTCGAACGCGACGACTCACATGCGCAAGATCGGCGGCGAGATCCGCCACCTCACCTCCTTGTCCGAAGACGAGTTGTATGTCGCCGCAAAGGAATTGCAGGCACCCTATGACCTGGTCGTGGAGGTGGCGCGGGCCGGAAAGCTGCCGGTGACGCTGTTCACCGCAGGTGGCATCGCCACACCCGCGGACGCTGCGATGATGATGCAGCTCGGCGCCGAGGGTGTGTTCGTCGGCTCGGGCATCTTCAAGTCAGGCGACCCAGCGCAGCGGGCCGCAGCCATCGTGAAGGCAACGACCTTCTACGACGACCCCGACGTGCTGGCCAAGGTGTCGCGCGGGCTGGGGGAGGCCATGGTCGGTATCAACGTGGAGGACATCGCAGCCCCGCATCGGCTCGCCGAACGCGGCTGGTAGGCACTCCGCGATGAGCCGCCCCGGCGAAGAGCCAAGATAACTGCATGGCGATCGAAGAGATCCTTGATCTCGAGCAACTCGAGGTCAACATCTACCGCGGTGGAGTGTTCAGCCCCGAATCCGGCTTCTTCCAGCGCACCTTTGGTGGCCACGTGGCGGGCCAGTCGCTGGTGTCGGCGGTGCGCACCGTCGACGATCGCTATCAGGTGCATTCGTTGCACGGCTACTTCCTGCGGCCCGGAGATGCCAAGGCGCCCACCGTTTTTCTCGTTGAGCGCCTGCGCGATGGCGGATCGTTCGCTACTCGGCGGGTGAACGCGATCCAGCACGGCGAGACCATCTTCTCGATGTCGGCGTCGTTTCAGACCGATCAGAGCGGTATCGAGCACCAGGACGCGATGCCGTTGGCGCCGCCGCCCGACGACCTGCCGGGGTTCCGGTCCAAGGGCGCGTTCGACGACGCCGGGTTCGCCCAGTTCGCGGAGTGGGATATCCGGATCGTGCCCCGCGAGCTGGTGACCTCGTTGCCAGGGAAGGCCTCCCAACAGCAGGTGTGGTTCCGCCACCGCGACCCGCTGCCCGACGACTACGTGCTGCACATCTGCGCGCTGGCCTACATGAGCGATCTCACACTGCTGGGCTCTGCGCAGGTGAACCACGTCGAGGAGCGCAAACACCTGCAGGTCGCGTCGCTTGACCATGCGATGTGGTTCATGCGGGCGTTCCGGGCCGACGAGTGGCTGCTCTATGACCAGTCGTCGCCGTCGGCGTGCGGGGGCCGGGCGCTGACGCAGGGCAAGATCTTCACTCGTACCGGCGAGATGGTCGCGGCGGTGATGCAGGAGGGACTCACCCGCTACCAGCGTGACTACACCGCGGCCCGAGAGTGAGCGCGCCGCGCGTCGGCGTGCTCGCGCTGCAGGGCGACACCCGCGAACATCTGGCCGCGCTGCGCGAGGCGGGTGCCGACGCGACGACCGTTCGCCGCGTCGATGAGCTCGATGCCGTCGACGCTCTGGTGATACCAGGCGGGGAGTCCACCACGATCAGCCACCTGCTGCGCGAGTTCGAACTGCTCGAACCGCTGCGGGCACGGCTGGCCGACGGTATGCCCGCCTACGGCTCGTGTGCCGGGATGATCCTGCTCGCCACCGAGATTCTGGATGCGGGCGTCGAGGGCCGCGCCGCCGTCCCGCTCAAGGCTATAGATATGACGGTGCGTCGCAACGCCTTTGGCCGCCAGGTCGATTCGTTTGAGGGCGACTTTCCGTTTGCGGGCCTCGACGGTCGCGTGCACGCGGTGTTCATCCGCGCGCCGTGGGTCGAACGCGTCGGCCCCGACGTGCAGGTGTTGGGCCGGGCCGCCGGTCATATCGTCGCCGTGCGGCAGGGCCGGATGCTGGCGACGGCGTTTCATCCGGAGATGACGGGCGATCGTCGCATCCACAAGCTCTTCGTCGACATCATCACCGGCCGCTGACGCCCAGCAGCAGGCGTGCCCCAGGATCGGCTGGAACCCCTTCGTATTCGGCTTGGTCGACGCCGTTGACTTGGCTCGTCACAATGTCACGCGACGTGGAAACCATCGCGAAACGGTCCACTACGCGCATCTTGGGCGCGGCACGTGATGAGTTCGCTTGCCAACCGCTGGGCAGGCACCACGATCCAGGCGGTGGCCAGGGCGGCCGACGTCGACCCCGCTGGGAAGGCAACTGCTGCTCACCATGTTGAACAGCGGCTTGGCGCTGCTGCGCTACGTCGGGAAGATCGAGCCGATCGCGTCGATGAGCGAGGACGAGGTGCTGGCCGCGATGACGCCGAATCTGCAGCGGTACATCGATGGCGACCTCGCCCAACGGGTCAACGTAGACTCGGCGAGCAGACTTTGAGCACGAAAGAGGTAACTCCTGCATGAGCGGCCATTCCAAATGGGCCACCACCAAGCACAAGAAGGCCGTGATCGACGCACGCCGCGGCAAGAACTTCGCGCGGCTGATCAAGAACATCGAGGTGGCAGCGCGCGTCGGCGGTGGCGACCCGGCCGGCAACCCGACGCTGTACGACGCCATCCAGAAGGCCAAGAAGA
>JAOPVX010000403.1 GCA_025965975.1 Mycobacterium sp.
GCGACCCGGGCTACGAATCGCTCGCCCGCGCAGGCGAAAAGATGACCACCGCCGCGATGGTGACGTACGCCTACGACCAAATCGACCAGGCCCGAACAGAACTGAATGCTGTCTCGGAATAGACGACATACGAGACTCTCAAAACTTCGTGTCAGAGATAGCACGGCGATATGACGGACATCGTTGACCAGCAGTGAAACGATATTGGTGTGGATGACGGTCGCGGTGCGCTGACAGCGGCGGGACTGTCGTGCGGGTCGTGTGGCACGGAGCTGCCCCTGAACTCTAAATTCTGTAACGAGTGCGGTTCACCGATCACAAAGGCCACTCGATCGGCGGAGTACAAGCAGGTGACCGTGCTGTTCGCCGATGTCGTTCACTCGATGGACATCGCCAGGCTCCTCGGCGCGGAGCGGCTGCGCGAGATCATGGCTGAGCTGGTCAGCCGCGCGAGTTCAGTGGTTCAGCGCTATGACGGCACGGTCGGCAGCTTTACCGGTGACGGCATCATGGCGGTGTTCGGTGCACCAACAGCGTTGGAGGATCACGCGATACGGGCCTGCCTGGCCGCCTTGGCCATCCAGGAGGAAGCGCAGGCGCTTGCCGTCGTAGTGCAAGGCCAGGACGGCATCGATCTCAAGCTACGGGTCGGGTTGAACTCTGGAGAGGTGATCGCGGGCGAGATCGGTTCGGGGCCTTTGGGTTACACCACCATTGGTGAGCAGGTCGGGATGGCGCAGCGGATGGAGTCGGTGGCGCCGCCGGGTGGGGTGATGCTCAGCGCGTCCACCGCCCGACTGGTTGATGCCACAGCGGCTCTTGGTGAGCCGGACTTGGTTCGCATCAAGGGTGCCGACGAGCCGGTAGCGGCCCGTCGGCTGTTGGGCATGGGCGCAGGGCATCGCGCTGTGGGGCGTGCTGAGTCGAATCTGGTCGGTCGGCGCTGGGAGATGTCCGCCGTTAAGGGGTTATTGGACCGTGCGGTCGATGGCCACGGCGCTGTGGTCGGCGTGGTGGGGTCACCTGGCATTGGCAAGAGCCGTTTGGTTCGCGAGGTGGCGGCGATGGCGGGTCGCCGCGGTGTGGAGGTGTTCACCACCTTCTGCGAGTCACACACCACTCAGGTCCCGTTCCATGCCGTGGCGCGGTTGCTGCGCGCGGCCACCGGCGTGGAGCGGCTTGACGGGCAGACCGCCCGTGATCGAGTGCGCGACGGCATTCCTGAGGCAGACCCGGAGGATGTGCTGCTGTTTGAAGACATGCTGGGCATCGCCGACCCGAATGCTCCGTTACCGGCGATTGATCCCGATGCTCGTCGAAGACGGCTGACAGCGCTGATTAATGCCGCGGTGCTGGCCCGCTCAACACCGCGTGTCTATGTCATCGAGGACGTGCACTGGATCGATCAGACCAGTGAGTCCATGCTGGGCGATTTCCTGTCCGTCATCCCGCAGACAGGTTCACTCGCGTTGATCACCTACCGCCCCGAATACAGCGGCGTGCTGGGCAGGACGCCGGGCGCCGAAACCATTGCGTTGGCGCCGCTGGATGATGCACAAACCCGCGAGTTGATCGGCGAGTTGCTCGGTTCGCACCCCTCGGTCGCCGCGCTGGCCGACCAGATCGCCGAGCAGGCCGCCGGTAATCCGTTTTTCGTCGAGGAGATCGCGCGTGACCTCGTGGACCGTGGCGTGCTCACCGGAGAGGGCGACGCATACATCTGCCTGGGCGAGGTTGCCGACATCAGCGTGCCGGCCACCCTGCAGGCCGCCATCGCCGCCCGCATCGACCGGCTCGACAGCGCGGCCAAACGCCTCTTAAGCGCCGCGGCGGTGATCGGTCTGCGATTCGGTGCAGACCTGCTGGGATGTCTCGCCGATAGCTCGCCCATCACGCAACTTGTCGACGCCGGACTCATTGATCAGGTGATGTTGACTCCGCGCACAGCGCACGCATTTCGCCATCCGTTGATCCGTGAGGTGGCCTACCGATCACAGCTCAAATCCGATCGTGCCGTGCTACACCGGCGCCTGGCCGCCGCAATCGAACAGCACGACCCGGCATCGGCTGAGAAGAATGCGGCCTTGATCGCCGAGCATCTCGAGGCCGCCGGCGATCTCCGCGAAGCTTTCAGCTGGCACATGCGAGCGGGAACCTGGGCGACCAACCGCGACATCGCCGCGGCGCGACTGAGTTGGGAGCGTGCGGAAAAGATCGCCGACGCATTACCCGCCGACCCGCACCGGGCAGCCATGCGCATTGCGCCTCGCACCATGTTGTGCGGGATCGCCTGGCGAGTCCATGGACATGTTGCCGGGGCCCGCTTCGAGGAATTGCGCCAGTTGTGCGCCGCCGCCGGGGACAAAGCGTCGCTGGCCATCGCCATGGCGGGGCTGGTGATGGATCACCTGTTTCAGGGTCGGACACGTGAGGCGTCGCAGCTGGCATCGGAAGTCATGGCGCTCATCGAGTCGGTCAGCGATCCGACCTTGACCGTAGGGCTGTCCCCCATCGCGATCCGCGCAAAGCTGGCCCTCGCCGAGTTCAGTGACGTGCTGCGGTGGTCACAGAGAGCTATCGACCTGGCCGACGGTGATCCGTCAAAAGGCAACTTCATCATTGGGTCTCCGTTAGCCCTCGCTTTTACGACGCGGGCTCTTGCTCGTTGTTCCCTGGGTCATCACGGATGGCGAGACGACCTACAGCACGGCCTGGACATGGCCCGCACCGCCGACCCCCTGTCCTACGCCCTGGTCGTCATGCTCTACTCCTTGGGAATACCGAGTGGCGTGCTGAGGCCCGACGATCACCGGATGCGCGAGATCGAGGGTGCCCTACAGATCGCCGAACGATCCTGTGATGACCTCGCGTTAGCCTTCACCCAGATGGCACTAGGCGTCGCGCTGGCGCACCGCCAAACGGATGCGGATCGCGACCACGGACACGAGTTGCTGGCCGAGGTCGGCGACATGTTCCTGCGCCTGAGAGACGTCCTGCTCGATTTGCAATTCATCAACGTGTACGTGGCGCGTGAGAGGGCTCGGCGTGGAGACCGCGATGCCGCCATCCCGCTTATGCGCGCCGCCGTCGACCATCTGTTCCCCGGGGGACAGCGGCTGGCATTGGGCATTCCTGCGACGGGTGTTCTGGTGCAGACACTGCTCGATCGCGGAACCGACAGTGACGTGGCCGAAGCCGAGGCCGCGATCGAGTGGTTAGCTGCCGCACCAGCCGACGACGGGCTGGTTATCCGTGAAATCTGGCTGCTGCGGCTGCGGGCGCTGCTGGCACGTACCCGTGGAGATGCGGCCTCCTATCGAGAGTATCGGGACCGCTACCGCGCCATGGCCACATCGCGTGGCTTCGAGGGGCATATCGCCTGGGCCGAGGCGATGTCATGACGGCGGTCGGGCCGATGGGCTATCCCCGTGTCCCGAAAGAGACCGCATTTGAGACAACTGGGTCGTAGGTGTCCCGTCTGAGGTTTCTCCAGGTCATCGAGGTCTCAAAAGTCCGTCTCGGAAGTCTGGCTCGGCGGCGTCGCGGCCCGCGATCGCAGAATCGGAAGGTCGTGCCCGGACATCGGTTCTTGGTACTAGCCAGAACCCGTCGCAATTGGCTGCTCGCCCGGCACCGAGGAATCCGACAGCTTAGTGAGAATCGCCGACCGACACGTTATTGAGAACGCCGAGGTCGGAGCGGTCACGTTCCGACACATTCACTGAATTCCTACAGGTTAGGCGAGTTCCTACAATTTGAGTGGTGAACAATGACGCCAGCGGTTCGGACGGCCAACGCCTGTGAACTGACCGTGAACGGGTATACGCGTAGTCGCCCCAAACGACGTCGGAAGTGTGACGCTTTTTTGCATGACAGACCTGCATGCCAAGCCGGAGCTGATGACCATTCCTGTGCGCAACCCCGCCGACGGCGCCGTCGCCGGCTCTGTGCCCGTCGATACGTCCG
>JAOPVX010000419.1 GCA_025965975.1 Mycobacterium sp.
ATGGCGCGGCGCTTGAAGTAGTCGCCGAACGAGAAGTTGCCTGCCATCTGGAAGAAGGTGTTGTGCCGGGTGGTGATGCCGACCTCGTCGATGTCGGGCGTGCGGATGCACTTCTGGATGCTGGTCGCCGTGTTGTAGGGCGGTGTGCGCTGGCCAAGGAAGTAGGGCACGAACTGCACCATGCCTGCGTTGACGAACAGCAAGTTGGGGTCATCGAGCAGCACCGAGGCACTCGGCACCTCGGTATGGCCCGCCATCACGAAATGATCGAGGAAACGCTTCCTGATCTCGTGTGTTTGCACGTCCTACTGTCCTTATTGTTCGGTCTATACCTGCGACTATTCGACCGCACCACAGTACCGGTCGCCGTTGTCGCGCCGACAAGTCAACGAACCGGCGCGGCGTCCCGTGCCCCTCAAGCGGCGACGAAGCTCAGCCGGACCGTTCGCCGTGGGTTGTCCCGGTTCAGATCGACCAGCACAACGCTTTGCCACGTGCCAAGCAGCGGTTCGCCGCCCTGCACCGGAACGGTCACCGAGGGCGCCACGAGTGCGGGCAGCACGTGGTCGGCGCCGTGCCCAGGCGACCCGTGCGCGTGGCGGTAGCGGTCATCGCGCGGCAGCAGGCGCTCGAGCGTATCGATGAGGTCGTCATCCGAGCCTGCGCCGGTTTCGATGATCGCAACGCCTGCGGTGGCGTGCGGGACGAAGACGTTGCACAAGCCGTCCCCATGCCCGCCACAGAAGGACCGCAGCGCGCCGGTGAGGTCGACGATCTGTCGGCGCGATGTGTCGATATCGAGCACGTCGGAGTCCACGGGCCCAGCCTACGGACCACCCATTTGCGATCCGAAATATCCCCGTTTGGGTAGCGAAATACCCGTTGAAACGGCTGCTCGGCGAGAGGAAGCTGATAGGTGGTCCGGTGGCGCCACCGGGGCGCCGCCCCAACAAAAGGGGGTGGGCCGTGTTCGCACGCTCTACCACAATTCACGCGCAAACCTCGTCGATCGACGACGGAATTGCATATATGCGCAAAGATCTGATGCCCGAACTCGAGAACATTGACGGATATGTCGGCATATCGCTGTTGGTTGACCGGGAGTCCGGCAGCTGCATCATTACCGCCGCCTATGGGACGGAGGACGCGATGCACGCGTCCGCCGAGAAGGCGAAACAGCTTCGCAATCGGGCGGCAGAGACGTTCGGCGGCAATGTCGAGAAGATCGAAGAATGGGAGATCGGGCTCCTGCACCGCGACCACCAGTCGGCCGACGGTTCCTGTGTGCGGGCGACGTGGATAAAGCTCCCGCCGAACCAGGCAGACCGCGCGATGGACTTCTACAAGAGCGACGTCCTGCCCTCGCTGGAGAACCTCGAGGGATTCTGCAGCGCCAGTCTGCTGATCAACCGCACCTCCGGGCGCGGCGTGTCCTCAGCAACGTTCGACAGCCGCGAAGCCATGGAGCGCAACCGCGAGCAGAGCAGGGAACTGCGGAACGCACGAACCCGCGAGCTCGGGGCTGATGTCGTCGACGTCGCGGAATTCGAACTCGCGATCGCCCATCTGCGGGTGCCCGAAATGGTGTGACGTGCTCCTCGCGTGCTGATTGACGCGAGCGTTTATTCAAGGCTCGGCAAGGGTATGTCAGCTGTGTCCCTTGAGCCTTGGAGGACCAATGCCCATCACCGGCGTTATCACCGCAATCCTGACCGGCATCGTGGTCGGTGTGCTCGGCCGCCTGGTGGTTCCCGGCAGGCAGCCGATCGGAATGCTGGTGACGATCTTGGTCGGCATCGTGTCCGCGTTCATCGGCACGGCGATCGCAAGAGCGATGGGAATCCCGACGGTCACCAACGGAATCGACTGGCTCGAACTGCTGGTCCAGGTGATCGTCGCAGCGCTCGGTGTCGCGCTGGTGTCGGCGCTGATGGGTCGCAGGCGCAGGGGCCTGATGGGCCGCAGACGGTCCGGCCTGATGCGCTAGTTCGCAGGCCCGGCGATCCCGGCTGCCCCCCACCCCCAAATCGGCAGGGATCGCCCTTTGCCTGTGTCCAGTCCATTACATGTTCTTCAGTAGCACGTCGAGCTTCTCGTAGCCCTCGGTCATCCCGCCTTCCATGCCCGATGACAGCAGGGCGTCGCGGGCCTCGATGTTCGGGCAGATTGACCGGCCCCGCAGCCGGCTGCGGCCGTCGCCGAGGTCCTCGAACCACAGGTACTCGATGTTCACCAGGTCCGGCGCACCCTCGAATTCGAAGGTCTGGATGATGAATTCGTTGTCCCGCACCTTGTGGAACACCCCGTTGAAGCCGAACGTGCCACGGTCGGCCTTGTGCACATAGCGGTAGCCGCCGCCGCTTTTGAAGTCCCAGTGCTGGATCGTCATCTCCAGGTCATGCGGCCCCAGCCACTGCTTGACCAGCTCGGGTTCGGCGTGCGCCAGGAACAGGGCATCCACCGGTGCGTCGAAGTCGCGGGTGAACTCCATGGCCAGGGTGTCGACCGGGGCGTTGAGGTTGAGCGGATTCGTCATTTCTCGGTTCCTTCCTTGTGGGTGTCGGTCATCGCCGCCAGCAGGGTGTCAAGCCGGCGGTAGCTGCGTTCGGCGTCAAGCCGATACCGGTCGATCCATGCGGTGAGCCGCTCGAGCGCGGCCGCGTCGAGGTGGACCGGCCGTCGCTGCGCGTCGCGGGTCCTGGTGACCAGCCCCGCCTGCTCGAGTACCTGAATGTGTTTGGACACCGCCTGTTTCGTGATGTCGAACGGCGCGGCCAGCTCGTTGACCGTTGCCGGTCCACGGGACAGCCGCGCCACGATCGCGCGCCGAACCGGGTCGGCCAGCGCCAAGAAAGCGCGGTCCAGCCGGGCATCTGCATCTCCATCACTCCTCAATTATCAACCTTGCGTTTGATCAATCAATTGATTGACTACAAAGGTAGGAGGTGGTGCGACCGCTGTCAAGGGGTGATTTCGCCGAAACGGACGTATGGGCGGAAAGGTGCGAGAAGCCGACGCCAAAACGTCGATCTCGGCGGGTGAGAGACGTGTCAGCGCTTCTTGCGGATGATGGCGCGCAGCTTGTCGAGGCGGGTCGCGATCTCGCGCTCGGCGCCGTGGGTGGTCGGGCGGTAGTAGTCGACGCCGATCAGTTCGTCGGGCGGATACTGTTGCGGCACAACGCCATCCGGGTCGT
>JAOPVX010000006.1 GCA_025965975.1 Mycobacterium sp.
GTCGACGATTTCGTCGAGCTGCTCGACGCCGCGCACCGCCGCGGCATTCGCGTCGTCACCGATCTCGTCATGAACCACACGTCCGACTCGCACGCCTGGTTTCAGGAGTCACGCCGCGATTCGGACGGGCCGTACGGCGACTATTACGTGTGGAGCGACACCAGCGACAAATACGGCGACGCGCGAATCATCTTCGTCGACACCGAGGAGTCGAACTGGACGTTCGATCCCGTGCGCCGGCAGTTCTACTGGCACCGGTTCTTCTCGCATCAACCCGATCTCAACTACGACAACCCCGACGTGCAGGAGGCGATGCTCGACGTGCTGCGGTTCTGGCTGGACCTCGGCATCGACGGGTTCCGGCTGGACGCCGTGCCCTACCTCTTCGAACGCGAGGGCACTAACTGCGAGAACCTGCCCGAGACGCACGCGTTCCTCAAGCACTGCCGCAAGGTGATCGACGACGAATACCCCGGCCGCGTCCTGTTGGCCGAGGCGAATCAGTGGCCCGCCGACGTCGTCGAGTACTTCGGCGACCCCGACTTCGGCGGCGACGAATGCCATATGGCGTTCCACTTCCCGCTGATGCCACGCATTTTCATGGCCGTGCGCCGCGAGTCGCGGTTCCCCATCTCGGAGATCCTCGCGCAGACGCCCGAGATCCCGGAGATTGCGCAGTGGGGCATCTTCCTGCGCAACCACGACGAGCTGACGCTCGAGATGGTCACCGACGAAGAGCGCGACTACATGTACGCCGAGTACGCCAAGGATCCGCGGATGAAGGCCAACGTCGGCATCCGCAGGCGGTTGGCGCCGTTGCTGGAGAACGATCGCAACCAGATCGAGTTGTTCACCGCGCTGCTGTTGTCGCTGCCGGGCTCGCCGGTCTTGTACTACGGCGACGAGATCGGCATGGGCGACATCATCTGGCTCGGTGACCGCGACGGCGTGCGCACCCCGATGCAGTGGACACCCGATCGCAACGCAGGCTTCTCCACCGCCAATCCTGGCAGGCTGTATCTGCCGCCCAACCAGGACCCGATCTACGGCTATCAGTCGGTGAACGTCGAGGCACAGCGCGACAGCAACACGTCGTTGCTGAACTGGACCCGCACCATGCTTGCCGTGCGACGTCGGCACGACGCGTTCGCCATCGGCTCGTTCCGGGAGTTGGGCGGGTCGAACCCTTCGGTGCTCGCGTATGTGCGTGAGATCGTCGGCGACCCCGGGGACACCGTGATGTGCGTCAACAACCTGTCGCGCTTCCCTCAGCCCATCGAGCTGAACCTGCAGCATTACAACGGGTACACACCGGTGGAGATGACGGGGTACGTTGAATTTCCCCCCATCGGCCAGCTGCCGTACCTGCTGACCCTGCACGGTCACGGGTTCTACTGGTTTCAGCTGCGCGCACCCAGCCCAGAACCTGGAGATCAGTCGTGAACCTGCCGTTCGATGAGTGGCTACCACAGCAGCGGTGGTACGCCGGGCGCAGTCGCGAACTGTCCTCCGCTGAACCGGGAGTTGTGGTTCCGCTTCGTGCTGACCTCGACCTCGTGCTGCTCGACGTCGCCTACGCCGACGGCTCCTCCGAGCGCTACCAGGTGCTGGTCCGGTGGAACGTCGGACCGATAGAGGAGTACGCCGATATTGCGACGATTGGCGCGGACGGTGACCGCACCGCGTACGACGCGCTCTACGACCCGGCCGCCGCGAAGTACCTGCTATCGCTGATCGATTCGTCGGCGACGGTCGGCGATGTGCGGTTCGGCAGCGAACCCGGCGCGACGGTGCCATTGGACGCCGCGCCGCGGGTGACGTCCGCCGAGCAGAGCAATACCAGCGTGGTGTTCGAGGAGTCGGCCGTGTTCAAGTTCTTCCGCCGCATCACACCGGGCATAAACCCGGACATCGAACTCAACAGGGTGCTGGCGCGCGCCGGCAATCCGCACGTCGCGCGGCTGCTCGGGTCCGTCGAAACGACCTGGAACGCCGAACCGTGCGCATTGGGCATGGTCACCGAATTCGCCGCCACCTCGGCCGAGGGATGGGACATGGCCACCGCCAGCACCCGCGACCTGTTCGCCGAGGGTGACCTGTACGCCGACGAGGTGGGTGGCGACTTCGCAGGCGAGTCCTACCGGCTCGGCGAGGCCGTCGCGTCCGTGCACGCCACCCTCGCCGAACAGCTCGGCACGGCGACCACCCCATTCCCGACCGACACCGTGCTTGAGCGGCTGTGGTCGGCAGCCGCGTCGGTGCCCGAGCTCGAGCAGTACGTCGAGCTGATCGAGGAGCGCTACCGCAAGCTCGCCGAGGAGACGATCACCGTCCAACGGATTCACGGCGACCTGCACCTCGGGCAGGTGCTGCGAACACCAGAGCGCTGGCTGGTGATCGACTTCGAGGGCGAACCCGGACAGCCGCTCGATGAGCGACGCCGTCCCGGCTCCCCGCTGCGGGATGTGGCAGGCGTGCTGCGGTCGTTCGAATACGCCGCCTACCAACGGTTGATGGACCAGGCCAACGGCGAGGACCGTGACCGGCAGCTGGCGGCGCGCGCCCGCGAATGGGTGGACCGAAACGCCGCCGCGTTCTGCGACGGGTATGCGTCAGTGTCGGGCACCGACCCCCGCGACTCCTGGTATCTGCTCGAGGCATACGAGCTCGACAAGGCCGCGTACGAGGCCGCCTACGAGGCGCGGCACCGGCCAAGCTGGCTGCCGATCCCGCTGAAGTCCATCGCCAGGATCGCCGGCTAGGCGAGGCTCTTGACCACGTCCTCGGCGGGCTTTGGGGTCCAGTCGGTTCGGTATCCACCGTAGGTGTCTTGGGGATTGCTGCTGCCGGTGTTGCAGTCGCGAGTGGTGTAGACGAACGCGGGCCCCGCGCCGTTCACTCCCCGCCACGTGGTGATGAAGTCCCGGATCCAGGCGGCCTGGGTGGCTTCGTCCACCTAGTTCTGCGGCTTCGACGACGGGTCGAGCAGGTTGGTCAGGGTTAGCGAGAGCAGCACGACCGCCGCCGACGCAACGGCAGCCTTCAGCAAAGTACGCAACGCATTCCCCTCGGAGCCCGACCCGTTTCACCGACTGGTGTGTCGCAGTAGCCCTGCTGAAGGTAACAAAACCAATCGCCCGCGCAATGCGTGGCCGACCATGCGGGGCGGGATTCACGGGGCTGACGGCGGCATTGCGGCTCAAGCTTGGCGGCGGTCAACCTCGGCGCGGCCTTCGTCGCGCTGGGCCAGATGTGCACGGCGGTGCCGCTGGACGCGCCGTGGAACGCCAAGATGGCCGCCAAGTGGAACCGGATCAACGGCGGCGCGGTGGTTGGGCCGCAACGTGCCGTCCAGGCCCGCGCATCACCTGCCGGAGACCGCCATCGCTGTTCGCGTTGCACCAGATGGCCTCGGGCGGCGAAGCGGGCTTCGTGCTCGGCGGGGACCGAGAGTTCGTTGATCAGGTGCCGATGGGCCTACGGGGCGGTCCGCTCCGGTGTGCGGGCGGCGGCCGAGATGATTCAACGCGAACGCCTCAGCGTGGCGTAAGGCCGCCAACCCGCAGCAGTCTCGCCGGTTCCTCACAGGCTCACGCAATCTAGCGATGTATCACTGGCGGGTGTGACATCGACGTTAGAGACGCAAGCGCCGCCCGCCGATATCGACAGCACCCGGCGCGCCCGCTCGACCGCGAACACGTGGAACGGGGTGGGCCTCGTCGTGCTCCTGGTCGCCACCGCGGTGATGTACCTGTGGAACATCACCATCAATGGCATGGGCAACCAGTTCTATGCCGCAGCGGCGCAAGCGGGTTCGACGAACTTCGAAGCGTTGTTGTTCGGCTCGCTTGACCCGCACAACTTCATCACCGTCGACAAGCCGCCGGTCTCGCAGTGGGTGATGGCGTTGTCCGGGCAGATATTCGGCTTCAGCAGTGCAAGCATGCTGATCCCGCAGGCGTTGATGGCGGTCGCCGCCGTCGCGCTGCTGTACGGCGCGGCGACACGTATCAGCGGCCGGCGCACCGGGTTGCTCGCCGGCGCCGTGCTGGCGTTGACGCCGGTGGCCGCGTTGATGTTTCGCTTCAACAACCCCGACGCCGTCATGGTGCTGTTGATGACCGTCGCGGCGTACTGCACCGTTCGTGCGATGCAGAAGGCGAGCCCGAAGTGGCTGTTGTGGGCCGGTGTCGCATTGGGTCTCGCGTTTCTGGCCAAGATGCTCGAGGGGTTGATGGTCGCCCCGGCACTTGTTGTCGCGTACCTTGTTGTCGCGCCGACGACGTTGCGGGCCCGGCTGCGACACGTGCTGGTGGCCGCGGTCGGGTTCGTCATCTCGGCGGGCTGGTTTGTGCTGCTGACCCTGCTGTGGCCTGCGGAATCGCGCCCGTACATCGCGGGTTCGACCGACAACAACTTCATGAATCTGGTTTTGGGCTACAACGGGTTTGCCCGCATTCTCGGCCGCAACCACACGGGGTTCGGGCCGCCCGATCAGGTGGTGGGCTCTGCGGCGGGTGCGCAATTGGGGCAGGGATCGCACAACGGATTCGGCGGTCAATCGCAGGGCTGGTCGCGCTTGTTCGCCGGCGAGTTCGGCTTCGAGATCGGCTGGCTGGTGCCCGCTGCGCTGCTGGCGACCATTCTGGTCGTGCTGTCCCGTGGACGTGCGCCGCGGACGGACCTGGTACGGGGTGCGGCAATCCTGTTCGGCGGTTGGCTGGTCGTGGACGGTCTGGTGCTGAGCTTCATGCACGGGATGATCCACCCGTATTACTGCCTATCCATCGCGCCGCCCGTGGCCGCGATGTTCGCCATCGGTGTGCACGAGCTGTGGCAGCACCGGGAAAAGTGGTTGTACCGAGGCGGGCTGGCCGTGCTGGTGGGCGGTACCGGCATCTGGAGCTGGTGGGTCCTCGGCCGGAACGTCCACTGGCTGCCCGGCTTGCGGTGGACCATCCTGGGGTTGGCGGTCGTGGCGGCAATCGCGCTCCTCGGGCCACCGAAGGCGGGGACCCGCCGCGCGGTCGCGCTCGGCGCGCTGGGCGTAGGACTGCTCGCCGCGCTGGCCGGACCCACCGCGTATGCGATCGCCACGATCGGCCAGCCGCATAGCGGCGGCGGACCGAGCGTCGGACCCGCCCAGGCGACGCGGCAAGGCAACTCCGGTTTCGGCCAGAGCCACGACAACGCCGACCTCGACGCGATTCTGAAGGACACGAACACCGAGTGGTCCGCCGCGATCAGCCGCTCATCGACCGCAGCGGGCCTCGAATTGTCCACCGGTACAGCGGTCATGGCGATCGGCGGGTTCTCGGGCAGCGACCCGGCGCCGACGCTGAGCCAGTTCCAAGAAGACGTGGCGCAGCACAAGGTGGCCTACTACATCGTCATGATCACCCGTGGCCGCGGGCCGAGTTGGGCGAACCGCGGTCACGCCGACATCGCGAACTGGGTCGCGGCTACCTTCCCGTCGTCGACGGTCGGGGATGCCACCGTGTACAACTTGTCGTTGCCGAAGTAGTCGCGCGGCGGGCGAGCAGGCGGCAGGCGTCCGTGCCGGCGTCGAGGGCCAGTACCACTTTGCTTGCAACATCGGATGTTTTCGTTGGCCATCACTCCAGCCAACCCGGGTCGCCTTTGACGGCGATGTGCGGCGGCCATGCACTGATCGTGAACTAGCGCACAAGCCGGCGCAACAGCGCCGATGCCATGGCGATGCCTGCGACCGCGGCGAGCACCAGCACGGTGATGTCGAGGATGCCGTTGGTCGGCGAGCCGATCAGCAGTCCGCGCAGCGCGTTGACCTCGTAGCTGAGCGGGTTCACGGCCGACAGCCAGCGCAGCCACCGAGGCATCACGTCGACCGGGTAGAGGGCGTTCGATGCGAAGAACAGCGGCATGGTGATGGCCTGCCCGATGCCCATCAACCGGTCCCTGTTGCGCACCAGCCCGGCCAGCGTCATCGACAGACACGCGAAGAACGCCGCGCCAAGCACCACAACGCCCATCGCGCCAAGGATTCTCAGCGGGTTGACGGTCATGTGCACGCCGAGTAGATAGGCCAGCGCCACCACCCCGATCACCTGTACCACCGAGCGCACACCGGCCGCGAACGCCTTGCCGGTGATGAGCGCCGACGCGGGCGCAGGCGTCACCATCAGTTTGGCGAGGATGCCCGCGTCGCGGTCCCAGATGATCTGGATGCCATAGAAGATCGAGATGAACAGCGCTGACTGCGCGATGATCCCCGGCGCCAAGAACGCCAGATACGGCACGTGGCCGGTGTCGATGACATGCAGCCGGGAAAACGTCTGCCCGAAGATCAACAGCCACAGCGCCGGCTGCACCAACCTGGTGAGCAGCTCGGTGCGGTCGTGGCGTAGCTTCTGCAGTTCCACCACCGCGAAAGCGCCCATCCACATGGCCATTCCGCGAATGCGACGCCACCCGCGCGGCGCACGGACAATCTCTACATCCGCCTTCGGCTCAACCGACACGGCGCGCCGTCCTCCTGCTGGACCGGACCGCGCGTAGCCCGGTCTGCGAGTTGTCCTCGGCCAGATCCGAGCCGGCGTAGTGACGAAAGACGTCCTCGAGTGTCGCGTCCGGCGACACGGTCCGCTTCAACTCGGCCGGCGAGCCGACCGCCTGCAGTTGACCGTGGTGCATCAGCGCCACCCGATCGCACAACGCGTCGGCCTCCTGCATGTAATGGGTGGTGAGCAGAACCGTCATGCCGAAATCGTCCTGCATGCGCCCGACCTGAGTCCAGACACTGTCGCGCGCAATGGGATCCAGACCGACCGTCGGTTCGTCGAGGATCAGCAGCGATGGCCGGTTCACCAACGCCTGCGCCAACTCGAGCCGGCGGACCATGCCGCCGGAGTAGGTGCCGGCCAGCCCGTCGGCGACGTCGAGCAGTTGCATCGCGCGCAGCGCTTCGTCAACCCGGTCGGACCGCTGCCCGCGCGGCACGTCGTAGAGCCGTGCGAAGAGCTCGACGTTCTGCCGGCCCGTCAACGCGGATTCGATCGAAAGCTGTTGCGGCACATAGCCGATGTTGTGCCGGATGTCCATGGTGTGCCGACGTGAGTCGAGGCCGAAGACGTACACCTCGCCACGCTGGACCGGTGTCAGCGTAGTCAGCACGCGCACCACAGTGGTCTTGCCCGCTCCGTTGGGGCCGAGCAGGCCGACAGTCTCGCCGCAGCGCACCTGCAGGCTGAAGTCGTCGACCGCGGTGAAGTGGCCGTAGCGGTGGGTCAGGTGCTGACAGTCGATCGCAAGCGGTGTTGTCATGGTTGCCTCTCGTGCAGCAAGCGGGTCATCTCGGCGAGGACCTCCAACCCGCGTTCCAGGCTGTCGAGCTGGCCGGGGTCTAACTCGTCGAGCACGGCCGAAAGGGCGGCCCGGCGCGCGGCGCGGGATTCGTCGGCGATGCGTTGTGCCGGCTCGGTCAGCCGCAGCCGGCCGACCCTGCGGTCGTCGGAGTCGACGGTGCGGATCAGCAGGCCCTCGGCCGCCAGCCTGGACACCAGCGTCGAGGCCGTGTTGGGTACCAAACCCAACTCGGTGGCCGCCTCCCGCACGGAGATACCCGGTTGGCGGCCGACCAAGCGCAGCATCTCGGCCTGCGACTGGGTCAGCCCGGTGGCGTCGAATCCACGCCCGGTCGACCGGCGCAGCTGTCGCCGGAACCGTCCCACCACGTTGAACAGCTCGGCGATCAGATCGGTCCGAATGTCCACGACCCGATATTACCTCTGTTACAGAGTCAATCTCCTGGCGAAGAGCCAGGCGGGACACACTCCAGTAAGCCGAGCCAGGCTATGGCGCCACCGCGTCCGGCGACTCCGGCAGTACCTGGCCACCGTCGATGGCGATGGCCTGACCCGTGATGTAACCGGCCTCGTCGCTGGCGAGAAACGCCGCGGCGTAGCCGATGTCTTCTGGTGTGCCGAGCGCGCCGGCGGGGATCACCCGCGCCATCCCGGCCAGATAATCCTCGCCGAGATCGGCCAGCCCTTCGGTGAGGATGTTGCCAGGCAGCACCGCGTTGACCGTGATCTTGTGCGGTGCGAGTTCGATCGCCGCGGTGCGCATGAAACCCAACTGGGCGGCCTTGGATGCGCCGTAGTGCGACCAGCCGGGAAGCCCGGTGATCGGGCCGGTGATCGACGACGTCAGCACGATGCGGCCCCTGCCAGCGGCGATCAGCGCATCCAGGCAGGCCTGGACGCTGTATACGGTGCCCTTCACGTTGACGTCCAGCACGTCGGCCAGTTGGTCGGGGGTCATGGTCTTCAGCGGAGCGTCGGGGAAGATGCCCGCGTTGGCACACAACACATCCAGCCCGCCGAAGGCCTCGACGGCCGCCTCGGCCATCGCGGCGCAGGAATCGCGGTCGGACACATCGGCCGCGACGCCGATGACCTTGCCGGCACCGAGGCCGTCGATGACGGCGACGGCGGAATCGACGTCGGCTCGCGAGCGCGCCGCGATCGCGACGTGCGCGCCCGCCGTAGCGAACACCGACGCGATGCCGCGACCGATTCCCTTGCTGCCGCCGGTGACCAACACCGCCTTACCCGCCAGTGAGAACATACGGATCAGTCTCGGCCATCGACGGCGGCTTCGCAGAGCGGACAATGAGAGGGCTATGGCCGCAGCATGAATTCCAGGAAGCGGTCCATTAGCTCGGGGGGAGCGGCCGGGGTCGAGGCCGACGCGTGCAGCAGCCCGACGCCGGCGGCGAACACGACCGTCGACCGCAGTGCGGCCTCCTCGGGCCCGAACCCGCAGTCGACGAAGGCGTGCCGGACGGCGCGCAGCACCCGGCCGTCGCTTTGCTGGACGCTGGCCAGCACCGTGTCGTCGGTGAGCGCCCATACCCGCATCGCGCGCTCGAGCGCCCAGTGCTGCGGAGTGAGCAGCGTCCGCATCATCACGATCAGGCGTTCCCGTGGGTCGACGTCCGGCATGTTCTCGAACGGTCGGCGGTTCCGATCATGAAGGCTGCCCCACGCCTCGATCAGCGCGCTGCAGTATGCGGGCATGTCGGCGAAGTGCCAGTAAAAGCTGCCCTTGGTGACATTCAGCCGCTCGCACAGCGGGCCGATCCGCAGTGCATTGGGGCCGCTGTCCGCAAGCGCAGCAAATCCGGCCTCGATCCAGTCGTCGGCCGTTAGCCGGCGAGGACCGCGCGGCGGCGCCATGCTGGGCAGCATACGGGGATCGGCGCGCACCGTTACTGACACCGGAGAAAATATGCTTAGGAGGGGTGCTGGCAACCGTGGCCGCCAGGTAGGGCGCCGCCGCTCTTCGGCTCCTACTTCCGGCCCGCTCGGCCGGAGGCGTCAGCGAGATACTGATAAATCCCGAGTGCCATGGCGGCGGCCACGGTTGCTACAGCAACTCACCGTACCATACGGCCTGGTATGGATAGCCGAACTCAATCAGCAAGCGTGCTGGCGCACAACACTTCTGAGTCAGCCGCGGCGATTCTCGGCCAGCGCCCGATCAAACCGTCGCGCGCGGCGCTCCGCACAGCTGGGCAGTGACGCTTGCGCGATCGCCGATCTCTGGCACACTCCGCGACGTGGACCGCGACACCTTCGATGACGTTCCCCTTGAGCCCTCAGAGGCAACAGACTCCGATGAGATCCGCAACGACGATGGCGATGAGGTGGTCGACCCGCCGGAGGGGTGGATCGAGGCCGAAGAAGACGAATCCCTCGATGAGCGACTGGCCGACGAGGTGCCGGACGTCTCGCCTGACGACATCGATCCGCGCGACGCCGACGAGAGTTCATCGGCCGTCGAATTGATGTCCGACGATAACCTCGACCACATCGACCCGGAAGACCACGGGCGCGTACGCGGCCAGATCGACGGGACGCCGGAGGACGGCGACTCGTTCTTCGACGTCGTCGAGTGACCTAGTCGCTGGCCTGCAGCACCATCACGGAACGGGCGTCGACGGCCACCTTGGCGCCCGCGGTCGCCGGCTTGGCCTCCTGCGCCGTGGCGGTGTCCGCCGTGTAGATCACCGGTACCCATGCCGCACCGAAATCCGTTGGCGGCAGCGTGAATTCGATCGACTCGTGGTGGGCGTTGAAGCACAGCACGAACGAGTCGTCGGTGACACGCTGACCTCGCACGTCGAGATCGGGTATGCCATGACCGTTGAGGTACACCGCGATCGATTTGGCGAACCTCGATTCCCAGTCTTCCTCTGTCATCTCCGAACCGTCCGGTGCGAACCACGTGATGTCGGGCAGCCCCTCGGCGCCGCGCCGGCCGACCGGTTTACCGCTGAAGAACCGTCGCCTGCGGAACACCGGATGCGCCGTCCGCAACGCTGAGACCGCTCGAGTGAACTTCATCAGGTCGGTGTCGGCCTGCGCCCAGTTGATCCAGGAAAGCTCGTTGTCCTGACAGTAGACATTGTTGTTGCCCTGTTGGGTGCGGCCGAACTCGTCGCCGTGCGAGATCATCGGAACACCCTGCGAAAGCAGAAGCGTGGTAAGGAAATTGCGTTGCTGTCGGGCCCGCAACGCGTTGACGGCCGGATCCTCGGTCGGCCCTTCCGCGCCGCAGTTCCACGATCTGTTGTTGCTCTCGCCGTCGCGGTTGCCCTCGCCGTTGGCCTCGTTGTGCTTGTCGTTGTAGGACACCAGATCCCGCAGCGTGAACCCGTCGTGGGCGGTGACGAAGTTGATCGACGCGACGGGACGGCGTCCGGTGTGCTCGTACAGGTCGGCCGAACCCGTTAACCGGGAAGCGAACTCGTCTAGCGTGGCGGGCTCGCCACGCCAATAGTCGCGCACGGTGTCGCGGTACTTGCCGTTCCACTCCGTCCACTGTGGCGGAAAGTTGCCGACCTGATAGCCCCCTGGACCGACGTCCCACGGTTCGGCGATCAGCTTGACCTGGCTGACCGTCGGATCCTGTTGCACGAGTTCGAAGAACGACGACAGCCGGTCGACGTCGTAGAACTCCCGGGCCAGGGTGGCCGCGAGGTCGAACCGGAAGCCATCGATGTGCATCTCGGTGACCCAGTACCGCAGCGAATCCATGATCAGCTGCAGCGTGTGAGGGTGGCCGACGTTGAGGCTGTTGCCGGTGCCGGTGTAGTCGAGGTAGTACCGCTTGTCGTTGTCGACCAGCCGGTAGTAGGCGGCGTTGTCGATGCCGCGCATCGAAAGGGTCGGCCCGAGGTGGTTGCCCTCGGCGGTGTGGTTGTAGACCACGTCGAGGATCACCTCGATGTCGGCTTCGTGCAGCGCACGAACCATGGCCTTGAACTCCTGGACCTGTCCGCCGGGGGTGGCGCTGCTGCTGTATTTCGGTTCGGGCGCGAAGAAACCGATCGTGTTGTAGCCCCAGTAGTTGGTCAGACCCTTGTCGACGAGCGTCGAGTCGTTGACGAAGTGATGCACCGGCATCAATTCGATCGCGTTGACGCCAAGCGACTTCATATGCTCGATGATCACCGGGTGCGCGACCGCGGCGTACGTGCCGCGGATCTGCTCGGGGATCTCCTGGTGCGTCTGGGTGAGCCCCTTGACGTGCGCCTCGTAGATGACCGTGTCGGCGTATTCGTGCCCGGGCGGTCGATCCACACCCCAGTCGAAGTACGGGTTGATCACCACCGACTTGGGCATTCGGGCCGCAGAGTCGTCGTTGTTGCGGCTGTCCGGATCGCCGAAGTTGTAGCCGAACAGCGACTGGTTCCACTCGAAGGTGCCGTCGATCGCCTTCGCGTACGGGTCGATCAGCAGTTTGTTCGGGTTGCAGCGCTGTCCCGCGGCCGGATCGTTGTGGCCGTATACCCGATAGCCGTAGCGCTGGCCGGGCTCGATATTGGGGATGAAGCCGTGCCAGACGAAGCCGTCGACTTCGGGCAGCGTCACCCTGGTCTCGGCGCCGTCGACGTCGAACAGGCACAACTCGACCTGCTCAGCGGCCTCGCTGAACACCGCGAAGTTGGTGCCAGAGCCGTCGTAGGTGGCGCCGAGCGGATACGCCTTGCCCGGCCAGATTTCCGACACCGCGCCAACGCTCACGACGGCGACGATACGGTGTCGGTCGATGCCCGCTTATCGCACCTTGTTGTTCGCCGTCGACCGCGGCGTTGCCACCATCACGCTCAACCGGCCGCCACAGCGCAACGCGATCGGTGACGGGATGCGCGACGAGCTGGCCGATGCATACCGGGCCTGCGACCGCGACGACTCAGTGCGGGTGATCGTGCTGACCGGTAGCCCACCCGCGTTCTGCGCGGGTGCCGACCTCGGCGGCGGTGAGCGGACCTTCGCCGAACCAGGACCGGGCTTCAGTGCGGCCGGGATCGACGTGCCGGCATGGTCGCTGTCCAAGCCGGTGATCGCCGCCGTCAACGGCCACGCCCTCGGCCTTGGCCTGACGCTGGCACTGCAATGCGACATTCGGTTCTTCGCCGCCGACGCGCGCTACGGCGTGGTGCAGGTCAGGCGGGGCGTCGTCGGTGACGCCTACTCGCACTGGGTCCTGCCGCGGCTGGTGGGGATCGCCAATGCGGCCGAAGTCCTGTTGACCGGAGCGGTTTTCGACGGGCATCGGGCGGTGCAGCTGGGACTGGGCAGCAGGGTGCTCGATGCAGGCGACGTTCTGCCGGCCGCGCTGGAACTCGCGCATGACATCGCGGAGAACACCGCGCCGATGTCGGTGGCGGCCAGCAAGCGGTTGTTGTGGGATTCTTTCGACCTGGACCGCGAGGCCGTCGGCGACCGCGAGACCGCGATCCACCTGCAGCTCATGCGCCACGACGACGCGAAGGAAGGCGTGCGCGCGCACCTGGACCGTCGCCCGCCGAAGTGGACAGGGACCCCGCGCGACCCGACGGCCTAGGCGACTTCGACGCCAACGGCGCGCAGATCCTCGACGGCCTTGGCGGTCGATTCGGGTGCCACACCCGCAGTCAGATCGAGCAGTACCCGAGTGGAGAAGCCCGCCTCGGCCGCGTCGGCGGCGGTGGCGCGCACGCAGTAGTCGGTGGCGATACCCACCACGTCGACCTCGTCGACGCCGCGCTGGCGCAGCCAGTCCGTCAACGTCGTCCCTGACTCGTCGGTGCCTTCGAAGCCGCTGTAGGCCGCCGAGTGGTGGCCCTTCATGAACACCGCTTCCACACCGGCCGGGTTGAATTCAGGATGGAAGTCCGCGCCGGCGGTGTCGACCACGCAGTGGCGCGGCCAGGACACGGCATAGTCGGGATTTTCGGAGAAGTGCTCGCCGGGGTCGATGTGGAAGTCCTTGGTTGCCACGATGTGGGCGTAGCCGGGACCGGTGGCGAGCAGCTCTGAGATGCCCCTGGCGACCGCGGAACCGCCGGCCACCGCCAGTGAACCGCCCTCGCAGAAGTCGTTTTGAACGTCGACGATGATCAGTGCCCGCATGCGTCTACGTTAAGAGCCGCCTATCCGCCGAACAACAGATAGAGCCCGGTGAACGTGTAGCCGACCATCACCATCATCGCCAGTTGTCCGGTCAGCTGATGACCGGCGGGCAGCAACCGTAATGCCCTGTCGTACGCGGCGATCACACCGCACCGGGGAGATCGCGCGCCACACCGGTTCGACGACCAGCGAAAGGGCGACGAGGCCGACCCACAACACGTAGAAAACGCCGGGCAGCGGGTTGCGCGCGTCCTGCGGGCCGAACAACGCGGCGATCGCCGCCCAGAACGTGAACAGCAGCGCCGTGATCGCCACGGTCCAGCGTGGCAGGGGGTCGAACGGCGGCCGCCGCCAGGCGAGCGCGACGACCGCGAAGGTGAACGTCAACGCCCGCGCGGCACCGATATGCGCATAGGTGTACGGGATCGGTGATCACTGCACCTGGATGGTGGCGATGGTCTTGTTCAGCTTGTGCAGCTCCACGTCCACCTTGCCGGGCACGTCGACGGTGAACTGGAAGGACTGCATCGGCTTGGCCTCGACGTTGAAGCTGTGCTCGGGCGTGGAGTGCACGTGCAACTCGTCGGCGGCGTCGCTGTTGACGTGAACGACGATCTGTTCCTTGACGCCTGCCTTCAGTTGCGCATTGGTGGGGGTGACGCCGCCGCCCTTGATGGTGACGTCGATGACGAGCTGGGTCGGCGGCGCCTGCTCGTTCGACATGTCCGACGGGCCGACGGTCGACAGTTGACTGCTCGAGGCGCTGCCCGGCGCGCTATCGGAGCTGTTCGATCCACCGCATCCAGCGGTGATCAGTGCAGCGGCCGTCAAAACGAAAAGAATCCTGGATGTCGTCACGGTGAATCATCTTCGCCCGGCGAGCCTGAAGTCTCACTGTGAGTCGCGTCGCTCTTGCGGCGGCGGTCCCGCACCGCGACGAAGATCACCACACCGGCGACGGCGATCGCGGGTGCGAACGCGGGTATCGCGAGAAGCAGCCCGTGATGGGCGAGGATCTCGGTATGGGCGTCGTCGATCACGCCTGCACCGTCGGCCTTGGCGCAACGTCACTCGCCGTGGGTTCGCGGTTGTTGAGCCTGCCGGCACCCCAGGTGAGCGCGCCGATGAGAATCAGCGTGCATGCCAGCACCACGAGACAACCGATGGTCCACAGCACTTCTGGAGTACTTGGATTGCGTTCGCGCTGCAGAATGGTGACCTCGTGGACGAACGGCCGGGTCGTCGAATCGAGCGCAGGGACCTCCTTGGCGCCGATGCCGGGGTCGGCGGCCAGGAAAATCGGTACGGCGGTCAGCATCCTGCCGTCGTGCACCCGCAGAAGTGTTTTCCACTTTCCCCACGCGGGGATGGGCTGCGTCGAGCGGTAGTGGCCGGGTCCGAGCCGCTCGAGATTGTCGATGACCAATCCGCGCTCGTTCGCCAAACCGCCCTGCCACGCCAGAATCGACACCCACTCGGGGTTGTCGCTGACCAGATTGGCCGGGGTCATCTGGATGTCGGCGGAGACCATGCGCTTACCGCCGTCGCTCGGCAGGTCGGTCAATATCATTGTGGCACTGGCATTCTCCGGCACCGTGTAGCGCAGCCCGTTCGCGGTTGCACCACCGATCGCCAGCACCGCCAACGCCACCATGCCGATACCGACAGCGCGCCGCGGCAGCCGTTGACCGGTCAACACGATGCCGACGAGCGCACCACAACCACCGGTGAGGATGCCAACCGGCACTGCCATGGCGAGCGCCTCGCCCCACATGCTGCTCGGCCACCCGTAGTGATAGACCGCGCCGATCCACAGCGACTCCAACCATAACCCGACGGTCGCGGCCCCCAAGCCGCTGACCAACCCAAACACTATGGGCCGATTGAACAATGGTGTCAGGGCCAGCACCTCGATGACGATCGCGATCCCGAGATAGAGCGCGAACCAGTTGATCGGCGCGCCGAGGACAGGACCGACGATCAGCGCCACAAGGCCGCGCAGCGCGACGGCGAACAACGCCGCGATTACCGCGGCCCCGCGACCCAGCATCATCCGCGCGGCAACCAGCCCGAACGCGCCAGCGGCCGCAATCAACATCGGCTGGAACACCAGCCGGAACTGGGGCACGCCGAAATCGAACTCGACCTGGAACACCGACATGCCGATGACGATGCCGCCGAACGCGAGGTACTGGATGGACTTCAGGCCGATGCCGTCGCGTGGCGCATCCTCACCAACCGCGCGGCGCCCCTCATGCTCCAGGTACAGCGCCGACAATGTCGAAAACCCCGCTCCGCCAATCATCATCAGGTGGGTGGGACCCCACAGTGTCACGTCCTGACCGAAGATGCGGTGCCAGATGTCGTCGAGCGGGAAGCCGATCAGCGCGTACAAACCGCAGCCCGCCATCAACAAGCCACCAACGGGCGCGTACCAATCGCGCGTGATGCGTACCGCGGACGGACCGGGCTTGTCGTAGGGCAGCACGCAGGCCAGGCATCCCGCGATGAACAGCAGGAAAAGACCGAACAGGATGAAGTAGTGGGCCGGATTCGCCAGTGGCCCTGGATCGCGGCCCTTGCCGATGTGCAGGCTGACGTCCCAGATGAAACCGAACAACGCGCAGACGATCGTCGTGATGAACAGGGCCACGGGCAGTGCGACCCACGGTGGCCGCTTGAATCTGCGCCCGGCCCACTCCGCGAGGTTGTTCAGCCAGGTGATGCGGCGTTGTCGGTGCAGGTACCCGATCCACAGCAGCGCCGCGGTGACCACGAACGCCACCACCGACATTCCGATTACCTGGTCGAGCGCCGCGCCGCCGCCCTCATTGCCTTGGGCAACTACCGAAACCACCTCTGACCTCTGTGATAACCCCATTGTCATCCCCACCCGCTGAGAGCCGCCGGACCGACCTGACTCATAAGTAATGTTGCCAGAACCACCCAAGACGAAACCAGTGGTATCGGATAACCGGTCTACGGCGACCACAAGGACCCTGGGTCCGCCTCGAGGATTCGTCTCAACCGGGCGTGCCCACCCACCGCGATCGCCAAACCTCGCGTCAGGATGGGTCCATGGCCGCCAGCGGAACGGTCGTGGAGCTGCGGGTGCACGGTGTGTGCGGCACGCCACCGGAAGCACTCTTGAGTTGCCCGACCGAATTCCTCGAGGAAGTCGGCCCCGGGCGAACCACCCGTTGACCCCGCCGTGTGACGCCGAGCGCACGGTGCCCGAATTGCTCGAAAGGCTGTAGACATTGACCGCCGCGGTTGACACACGGGTGGCGGTGATGACTTTCGGGTCGCCGCTGCGACGCCTGTATGCGCGAAACTTCCCCGGCCTACTTCGGGACTGGTGCGCTGCCCCGACTCCGAAGGTACGTATCCCCCGGTCTGCGGCCACTCGGGGTTCTGGACGCGTCCGGAGTACCGTGACGCGGTGAACATGCTTGAGGCATCGCTGTTGCCAGCCGGCAGCACGACCGACACCACCGCGGCGGCATACCCGACCGAAGAGCTGTTATGAGATTCGATCGCCGCACGGCGGTGATTACTGGCGGCGCGATCGGTTTCGGCCGGGCATTCGCGCGGGCGCTGGTCGCCGAGGGTGCCAGTGTGGTTATCGCCGACGTCGACGTCGAAATGGCCGAACGCACCGCGGCCGAACTTGTCGATGCAGGGGGAAAGGCGATCGCAGTGGACTGCGACGTTGCCGATCCCGATCGGGTGGACGCCGCTGTCGCGACGACGATCGAACGGTTCGGCGGTATCGACATTGTGATCAACAACGCCGGCCTGCATCTGATGAAGTACAACCAGCCGTTCGGGGTGTTGTCGCGCAACGAGATTCGCAGTTTGTTCAACGTCAACGTGATGGGCGTGATCAATGTGACGCTGGCCTGCCGAGACCCGATGCGCGACCGTGGCGGCGGGGTGGTACTCAACATCTCGTCAATGGCCGGTTACCTGAGCGCCACTCCGTACGCGGTGTCCAAACTCACGGTCCGCGGTCTGACCGTCGCATTCGCCACCGAACTGGCGCCCGATCGCATCCGCGTCAACGCGATTGCACCAGGCTTGATGAACACCGAGAACGCGCTCGCCGATCTGCCCCGACCACTGATCGACGAGTTCGTCCATCGACTCCAACTCGTGCACCGACTCGGCACGATGGATGACATCGTCTCGGCGATGTTGTTCTTGTGCTCCGACGAGGCGTCCTTCGTCACCGGTGAGACACTCAAGGTCAGTGGCGGCTACCCGCTGAACTTCTGACTCACGTAGCGCATCAGGCGCTCCTGCATCTCGGAGTACGGGTCGGCGACCGGAACCTCGGTCGCGTCTCGAAAGGCGATCGCGGCCTGCGCGGCGGCGTGGATCGCGGCGCGGTACGGCAGCGAGCCCGTCGACACCCGGCGCACGCCAAGCGCTGCGAAGTCCGTGAGCGAGAGTCCGGGAATGGCAAGAACCGCGCGGCCCGGTCCAGCGTCGCAGTCAGCGTGGCATCCTGGCCGAGCCAGTAGGTGTCGATGCGGGCGTTGACGAACACGTCGGGTGAACGTTGTTTGATGGCTTGTACTTTCGCCGCATGCTCCTGCAGCGCTATCAGCTTCTCGGCGGTGCTGTCCTCGATGTTGATGCCGTCGACGGGAAGCCGGTCGACATAGTCGGCGACCTGGCCAGGGTCGTCGGCGTAACCGTCCTCAATGTCCACGCTGGTGTAGCAGTCAAGTGGTCGCAGCGCGGCGGCCAAGCCGAGATTGGCCTCCCTGGCTGAGCGACCACCGTCGGGTCTGCCGATGCTGGCCGCCACACCAAAGCTCGTCGTGCCGATCGCGGTGAAGCCGCACGCCAGCAGTGCCAGCGCCGACGGCACATCCCACGCGTTGGGCAGCAGCAGGGGCAGCTCGCCGCGGTGTAGGTCGGCGAACGTCATTGTCCGTCACTGCACGGTGCGATGGGCCGGTCGCGCTGCTTGCCGTCCACGATCACGTCGACGCGTTCGTCGGAGAAGCACATCCGGTCAAGGACGGGTTCGGCGTCGTGTAGCGGTACGTCATACGTGCACGCCACATCGCGAGGCCCGTAGGGCCGTCCATTCAGCTGCCACTGAGCAGATCCATCATCCTGACGCCCATCGCGCGGACCCCGTTCACTTGCGGGGTGGACGCAATACGTTCATTGCCAAGCGCGTTATGGGGCCGGGGACGTAATCCTTGGCGGAAAGCGCAGCATCGGCCGCCCTGCTGCGCAGCGGAGTGCCGCGGCCGAACCACCGGTTCAGCGGCCCACCGGTCGGCTCAAGGTCGACGTGCAGGGGCGGCCTGCCGTCGGCGGCGCCGAGCGCGCTGGAGATGACGACGCGCTGAATCTCGCTGGTGCCCTCGAAGATGGTGTACAGCTTGGCATCTCGGTACCACTTCTCGACCGGGTGATCGGTGATATAGCCCCAGCCACCCATGGTCTGGATGGCGCGTTCGGTGGCCTTGATGGCGACCTCGCTGGCGGCGAGCTTGGCCATCGAGCCTTCTGCCCGCTCGAACGCGACCTCGTTGGCCGCCATCCAGGAGGCCCGCCA
>JAOPVX010000024.1 GCA_025965975.1 Mycobacterium sp.
CGGGCTGGACACCGTCGTCCTGGACGCGGCCGGCGTGGGCGGGCAGGCCGCCGCCAGCTCCCGGATCGAGAATTATCTCGGTTTCCCCTCCGGGCTCAGCGGCCAGGAGTTGACCCAACGGGCGGCCCTGCAGGCGATGAAGTTCGGCGCCCAGCTCTCCAGCCCGTGTCGGGTGGTCGACCTGGACACCGGCGGAGCCCACCTGACCGTCATGCTCAGTGACGGCACCACCATCGAGTCCCGCGCCGTGCTGATCGCCACCGGGGTGCGTTACAACACGCTGCCGCTGGAGCGCTGGATCGACTTCGAAGGAGCGGGAATCTATTACGCGGCAACCGAACTGGAAGCCCGCGCGTGCCGTACCGAACCGGTGACCGTGGTGGGTGGGGCGAACTCCGCCGGACAGGCCGCCCTGTACTTGGCGTCACGCGGCTGCCAGGTGACTTTGGCGGTGCATGGACCAGATGTGGCCGCCACCATGTCGGCGTATTTGGTCCCGCGGCTGCGCGCACATCCGCGTCAACCCCGAAGTCACCGCCCTGTCAGGTGGGTCGACACTGCAGCGCACCACCCTCACCGACAACACCACCGGTGACATATCGGAACACCCTGCCGCGGCCTGTTCTGTTTCATCGGAGCACGACCGGCAACCGAGTGGCTTGGGAACCTTGCCCTCCACAGAGCGGGTTTCATCCGCACAGACGCCCAGCTAGACCCCTAAGAACTCGGCGCCACCTGGACAACGATCGGGCGCACACCCCTGCCGTATGAAACCAGCATGCCCACCGTATTCGCCGCCGAAGACGTCCGCCTGACCTTCAGTGAAACGCGTGGCCTCCGCCGTCGGCGAGGGCGCAAGCGCGGTGCGGTCCATCCAGACGGCGCTGGGACCACATACCTGAACTGCCATCACCGGCACCGGCGCAGCACGCACGCCAATTGTTCTCGCCCGCACCATATTTGGTGCCAGCCGACAGTACAGGACTCGGTCAAGTGTCAGGCGATGGGTGTAAAGGTGACCGGCACCCACGTATAGCGGTCCACCGTGCCGAGGCTGCGTGATGAACACCGAGCGGCGGCGGGCTGACGGCAAAAAACCGGTTAGCGTCACACGAACGCCGCACATAAGCGGGATAAGAAACGCCTAAGTGTGTGGATCCTTTACCGCATCGTGTTGTAAAAGTGACTTTTGTAAAGCACAGTTACCGAAGTTAATTGTGTGTCATGAGTTGCACTTAAATTGGGGGCCCCGATGCCCGCGCTGACCGTTCGGACCGATGGGTCACAACGCACCTTCGCGCCGGGCCACGACGTGGTCATCGGGCGGGATCTCCGTGCCGACGTCCGCGTGGCCCATCCGCTGGTGTCGCGCGCGCATATCGTGTTGCGCTTCGACCACGGCCGGTGGGTGGCGATCGACAACGGCAGCGAGAACGGAATCTTCGTTGACCGTCGACGGGTGCGGTCGGTAGACATCAGCGACGGGCAGAGCATCAACATCAGTAATCCTGACGGGCCGAGGCTGACGTTCGAGGTCGGGCGCCACATGGGTGCCCCCGGCCGGCCGCCGAGCGGTCCCCAGCCCGTCCGACCGCCGGCCGGCCCGCAGCCGGTGTCGCCCCTGGCACAACGGCAAGTTTCACAACCGGCGTCGCAATTCAACTATCCGACGTCGACAGAACTCAGGCTGTCAGCGAAGCCAAGTGGCGGCGACGGGTCGAACATCGCGACGAACATGATCAGGATCCTGCGCGGCCCTGCGCCCGCACCGCCGCGGGGCACCACCACTATTGGCCGCGCTACCGACAACGACATCGTGATCCCCGATGTGCTGGCGTCACGTCATCATGCAACGTTGGTGCCCAGCTCCGAGGGCGTCAAGATCCTGGACGCGCGCAGCATCAACGGGACGTTCGTCAACGGCACCCGGGTGAATAAGGCGCTGCTGCGCGAGGGCGACGTGGTGACGATCGGCAACGTCGACCTGGTATTTCACAACGGCACCCTGGTTCGTCGCACCGAAACCGAAGCCGCCACTCGCACAGGCGGTTTAGAGGTTCGCCACATCAGCCTGACGATCGAGCACGCGCGCACGCTATTGAAGAATGTATCGTTCTCCGCGCGGCCGAGCACGCTGACCGCGGTGATCGGCCCGTCGGGTGCCGGCAAATCGACGCTGGCGAAAGTCATTGTCGGCACGACGAATCCCACCCGCGGGAAAGTGTCGTTCGAGGGGCACGACATCCACGGCGAGTACGCCTCGTTGCGCAGTCGCATCGGCATGGTGCCGCAGGACGACGTGGTGCATAGGCAGCTCACCGTCGACCAGGCGTTGGGCTACGCGGCCGAGTTGCGGTTACCGCCGGACACCACCAAGCAAGATCGGCGCCAGGTGATGGCACAGGTGCTCGACGAACTCGAGATGACGCCGCACGCGCAGACACGAGTGGACAGGCTCTCCGGCGGCCAGCGCAAACGGGCTTCGGTAGCGATGGAATTGCTGACCGGCCCGTCGCTGCTGATCCTCGACGAGCCCACGTCTGGCCTGGATCCCGCGCTGGACCGCCAGGTGATGACGATGTTGCGGCAGCTGGCCGATGCCGGCCGCGTGGTCGTGGTGGTGACACACTCGCTCACGTACCTTGACGTTTGCGATCAGGTGCTGCTGTTGGCTCCCGGTGGGAAGACGGCGTTCTGCGGGCCGCCCAGCGGGATCGGCCGGGCGATGGGCACGACGAACTGGGCCGACATCTTCGCGAAGGTCGGCGCCGATCCCGATGCGGCGAATCGGCGGTTCCTGGAGCAGGCCAACCCGCCGCCGGCACCGCCCGAGATGGAGAAGCCGTCCGACTTGGGCAAGCCTGTGCATACGAGCCTGTCGCGGCAGTTCTCCACAATCGGTCGCCGGCAGGTGCGGCTCGTCATGTCGGACCGCGGCTACTTCGTGTTCCAGGCGCTGCTGCCGTTCATCGTCGGTGTGCTGTCGCTCGCCGTGCCTGGGGCCGTGGGCTTCGGTATACCCAACCCGATGGGCGACACGCCCAGCGAGCCGGACCAGATTCTGGTGCTGCTGACTATGGGTGCGGTCTTCATGGGGACCGCGCTCACGATTCGGGACCTGATCGGCGAGCGGGCGATCTTCCGCCGCGAGCAGGCGGCGGGGTTGTCGACGACGGCGTACCTGCTGGCCAAGATCTGGGTGTACTCCACCGCGGCGATCATCCAGTCGGCGATCCTGGTGGCGATCGTTGTGTACGGCAAAGGCGGCCCCACACAGGGCGATGTGGTGGTCGGCAACGCGAGCGTCGGCCTGTTCCTGAATGTCGCGGGAACCGCCGTCGCTGGGGCGATACTCGGGCTAGCGCTGTCTGCGCTGGCCCGGTCCAACGAGCAGATCATGCCAATGCTGGTGGTGTTGGTCATTTCGCAGCTGGTGTTTTGCGGCGGGATGATACCCGTGGCGCACCGGCTCGTGGTCGACCAGCTCTCATGGTTCACGCCGGCTCGGTGGGGCTTTGCCGCGTCGGCCTCGACGGTGGACCTGATCAAGCTTGTCCCCAGGCCGCCGGCGTCCAACGATTCGTTCTGGAAACACACCCCGAAGCGGTGGATCTTCGACATGGGCATGCTTGGTGTGCTGTGCATCGGCTACGCCACGTTCGTCCGCTGGAAGATCCGGCTCAAGGGCGAGTAGGCCGGCTATTGTCCGCCGTCGCGCAGGTGTTTTTTCGTAGCTGGCTTTGCGGCCCCATTGCTGCCAGTCGGCGAGTTTGTCGTCATCAAAGGGATTGATGGCCGACGGCATCCCGGCCGGGATCGGGTGTATAGCGTGCGCTTGAATGGGCGAAGTCAATGGCGGCGACAATCTCGATCGAGGACTGGCCTACTCAGTCGGCACGGCTACCGCCGGTGCGCGCTGGTCGGGTGGCCGATAACCCAGAGCACGCGAGCACGCGTTGCGTACAATGCCGTTGCTGTACTCGCTGACGCTGAGACTGCGCGACGCCGGTGTGGCCCCGCAATGGTTAGCGAGTATCTCGATGTCGAGAAGCCTCGCTTGATCGCTGCTACCGCGTTGCGGAGGCCAAACTCGATGCTGCACAGCGAAGCGTCGGTATCTCCGGTGACGTCCCCCCACAGCGACCTAGTCACCGGGGTACGGCCAGAACGGGAAGCGTGACCCGCCGCCCGGCTCCCTGCTGCCCGGTACCGGGCCGTCTCGGCCCAAATCGGAGCTACCGGGCCGGTACTGCGGAGCCTGCTGTTGTTGCGGCGCGCTTTGCGGCCACTGTTGCGATGGGTACTGCGGGTACTGCGGAATCTGTTGCGGCGGCGTCTGCGGCCACTGCTGCGACGGGTACTGCGGGTCCTGGGGCGGGTACTGCGGAATCTGTTGCGGCGGCGGCGTCTGCGGCCACTGCTGCGACGGGTACTGCGGGTACTGCGACTGCTGCTGCGGAATCTGTTGCGGCGGCGGGATCTGCGGCCACTGCTGCTGCGGAATCTGCTGCGGCGGGCGGCTGTACACCCGCCCTGGCCGCGACAGCAGCTGGAGGATCGGCAGCTGGAGGATCGGCGGCAAGATCACCGGTGGTGGTGCAGCCGGTGGCGGCAGCACCGGTGCAGGAGCGGCCGGCACGTCGATTGGTACGGGCAGCGGCGCGGCCGGCGCCGGGGCCGGAGGCGGGGCGGCCGGTGCCGGGGCCGGAGGCGGGGCGGCCGGTGCCGGTGTCTGGGGCCGGAGCGCAGCATCCCGGGTGAGCACGGTGCGTGGCGCGGCCTGCTGCGGAGCGGGCTGCGGCGCCTCCTGCACAACTGGCACAGGTTTTGGGATTGTCTCCGGCGGCGGCTGCAGGGCAGCTGGCGCCGGGCTGGTCGGCTGCGCCTCCTCCACCGGCGGAGGTGCCGGCGCCGCGGTGCTCGGAAGAATGGCATTCTGGCCGAGGCTGGCGCTCCGATCGGCGGTCGGCTTGGCGCTGACGGCAATCGACATGACCAGGGCCACAACGCTTATCACGAAAATCGCCGCCACCAGACTGCCGACCGGCGTCGACGACTTACGGCCTTCCCCGGCGTCATTAGTCTTCGGGCCGCTGGAAGTCTCGTCGGTGTGCGCACGTGCGACCGGCGCCTGCTGCGTGTCCGCATCGCCGCTAACCGAGGCCGCAGTCACGGCCGTCTCACCGTCAGGGTCAAGGGAATAGGCCATGGCGCTGGTGGACGCCTCGACATGGGGCGCGTTGGCGGCGGTCAGCGCCGCACCACGGGCCAACGCCATTTCCGGGTCCTCTGGAACTATGACAGGCAGCGTCACCAGCTTTTCCAAATGCGACTTCACCGCGCCGACGTCCACGCCGGAACCAACTACGAAAAGACCCTGCGGTTGCGACTCCCGGGCCTCCAGAGTCGCCACTATTTCTGTCAGCGCCGGCATCGCATCCGCGCTGTCCAGTCGTCGACCGAGCACCTTCACCATCGAGCCACCGGCGGTTTCAACGGCACACAGCGTCGCCGTCTCCTTCGTGATGAACAACAATGCCATCGTGTCGTAGCCCACCGCCTGGCCGACGCACTGGGCGAGCGCGGCCGCCGCGCGCAATTCCGGCACCAATGTGACGTCTTCGACGCCTTGTGCGGTCAGGCTTTCGCGCAACACGACCGCCTCGTTGGGGTCACTCCACGTCACCCCGGTGACTATCACATGATGATCGCTGGCGAGCGCGCTCTGCTGAGTTCCCAGGATCGCGGCGCTCACTAGTTCTGATGCGTTCGACGGTGGAGCACCGCCCTCAGCGGTAGTATCGAACACCTCGGATTCCAGGGTGAGACCGTCGGCCTTCACACCATTCACAAGAACCATGCGGACCGTTGTGCGTGTCATCCACACGCCTAATACGACGTCCATTTCCCCTCCAGAGGTACTTTTGTTTAGTTGTCGTCTTTGGAGGGCGGCCGCGTAAGCGAGCCGTCGACTCGCACGTCATCGACGAGCGCGTTAATTGGACCCTACTCGCTCGGACCGATTCGCACGCCCGAAATCGCATGGGGGCTTGCTTTGTGTTTCCTCGGGCACCAAGGGTCGGCGTGGGCGGTGACAGTTCCGAAAGCGACGGCGATGCCGACGCCGTGGAGGCTTTGCGACAAGTGTCTTTATCTCTTGCTGGGTGACACGAGCTGATGCTGTGACGAACATGGCTCAGCGTTCGACACAGCGCCAGGAATCAACCCGCTGTTGCCGCCGGAGCCACCCCAACGGGGCTGATGTCGCTGGAGGATGCGGTGGCCGAACAGGGCAGGATGCGCCGAGAGGCAGCGCGCCGAGCGGCCCAGAACGGGCACGTGACAGTGCCGCGTGCGTAGCCGCGGGTTGATCATGAATTACATTGTGGCACACTGTGTTTCGCGTTGGCACGAGGTCTAGCCGGTCAGATTCGCAGGTACCAAACCTGCGGGGATTAGCGCGCCAACCAGCGGCGCAGTTCCGAGACCTCACCGAAACGCATTCGCACCAACCCGCCAGCAGCACCAGGGCTTTGAACCGCTCGTAGCGCGGGTCAGCGCCAAGCTCGTCGGCGATAGCGTGCAGCTCGACTGTGGCGGGAATCTTGACCTTTTTGCGCACCTTCGGATTGATCGCGCTCCGCACGTCGCACGGATTGCGTTCTAGCAGAACGTCTTTGACTGCGGTATTGCAGATCATGTTGAGGATCGAAGACGCGTGGCCGTTGCGCGTGGCCTTGGCGGGGTCCAGCTGACGGCGATGGCCACCCCTTGGCTGATGTTGGCACCAACCTGCCCGTATTCGTTCACATTGCCTCCCCGTTGATCAATTCTGCGCACGCTGTGTCGATGTATCGCGCAATAGCAAACAATTCTCTCTGCGATTGCAGAGCCATGTTTCCTGCCGCCCTCGTGTCTGACCTGCGGTGTTGCTGCGGTCTACCCATATCTTACCCATGTGAACCGTTGCAGCCTAGGCATGTTGCGCGAAATCTCGGCGTCAGCGAGGAACGAAACAGCCTGTACCACAACGGAACTGCTGGTCAACGGTGGTGTTTGCTAGAACTGCGTCCGCAGGTTCGAATCCTGCCGGGGGCACCAAGTTTGAACTGGTAAAACCAGGTGTCGCGCGATTGCCTACCTAGCCGCTCTCCTGCGTGAATTCTTCCGTCCATGGTGGCGCGCCAGCGGCAGATCCACCGACTGCAGGGTTCGGTCGACTCATGTCGACTCATTCGGAATCTTCGACTAACTCCGGTGTCCGCGGGCTGACCACCTGAGGGCTAGTTAGCTCGACGCAGTGCGATGAGGCCGCTCAGAGGCTTTCTTGACAACGGTCCGCGCGGTTTGGCCAAGGTTCGATGCGATGTCGCGCAATGGGTGTGAGCTGCCGAGCGCGGCGTTGGCGTGTTTGGTCGTCGTCGTGGCCAACGGGTGAGGCGGTCCGACCTTGGCGGGGGCCGGCGTTGTTGTTGTCGTGGTGGAATTCTGCATCTGCATCGTCCGGTTCGCAGGGAGAGCGTGCCCGCTGGCTGTGCCGATATTGCTGACCGCGGTGGCGACCGAGTCCGCGATGACGGTGCCGGCCGCGGTCACCACCCCGGCCGCGGTGTTGACGCCCGCGGCGACTGCTAGGACGGGATTGCCGGTCGCTGCCAGTTCCTGCGCGGCGGCATTAGGGGTTTGGAACGCGCCGGACAGGAAGTCGTTGAACGCCGGGAAGATGACCGCTGCGCCCACATTGATCGCCCCCACCACTGCGACCTGCACGACACCCTTCGGCATGACGGTTGGCGGGGGGTTAGGTACGAAGGGCGCGTTGAGCGCGATGAAGGTGTCCTGGCGGGCGGTCTGGATAGCCGTGACGATCCCGGGCAGCCCACCCGCTGCGGCAGGGGCGACGTTGAGCAGGCCGACCACACCGGTCTCAAACGCGTTCAGTGCCCTTTGCGCCGGTATCTCGCTGTCGACGAGGATGGCCTGCTCTGCGGCAGCGTTCGTTGGCCCGGTCACCGATGCGGCGGTCACGCCGATCGCCTTCAACAGGTTGCCCGATTGCAATGCGGTGAGGAAGGTGCCCGGTGTCTGCAGCGTCGTGACGACGGGCGTCACGCCAGTCTGGACGAGGAGCGGGCAGATGAGCGAGCAGTAGACAACCTGATTGCGCAGGAAGCTGATGAGGAGTCCGCCGGGCGGAACCGTCGCGGCCGCCAGCCGGACATCCTGCGCCACGGTCGGCGGTGACTGGGACTGAGCTACCGGAGCCAGAGGTGCGGCGGCCATGGCGGTGATGCCCACGAGGGCAATCCCAGTGGCTGCGACGCCGGCGTGCAGGCAGGTTGGTATCTGCATAGTGCCCCCTTGTGTCGGCAGTGATATAGATCGCACGGATTGCGGGCGCGATGGGTTCAATCCCGGCGACCCGTTGCCACGTCTCGCGACAAGACGGGGCCTCTGAAGCCGCGAACTCCGGCGATTATTACTTCATATGATCTTGTGATGGGCGTCGGAGGAGCCGCCGTAACGAGTGCCGAAGCGGCGCAGTACCGAGCTGCCGGCTGGTGGACGGATACCACCCTGTCCGAGTGCGTCGTGCGCAATGCCACGTCAGCACCGGACAAACCGGCCTACATCGACTTCTCCCTGGACTCGGACTTCTCCCTGGACTCGCCGGACCGGATGTTGACCTGGTCCACGTTCGACCACGCCGCTACCAACCTCGGTTATCGACTGCTCGCGTTCGGGGTGGCACCCGGTGACGGGGTGGCGGTCTGGCACAAGGACAGCTCAGCCATTCACGTCCTGCTGGTCGCAATCGAACGCTGCGGTGCGGTCGCGGTCGGGCTCGGAGCCCGGGCCGGAGTGCGCGAGGTGACGGCGATCCTGCGGACCGCGCGGCCGACGCTCGTGGTCACCGATGTCGAGCGGCTCGCGCCGGCTCAGCAGGCGGCCGGCCACGCCGACAGGGCTCTTCGCGTCGTCGCACTGGGAGATGGCTCCGCTGACCTGTGCCTCGACACCACTCCCCGACCGGACGGCACGGCCGGCCTGTCACCCGTTGGGCCCGACGACGTCTTCCTGATCAACTCCACGTCGGGTACCACCGGACTGCCCAAATGCGTTGTCCACACCCAGAACCGGTGGCACTACTTCCACCAGAAGGCAGTCGCCAACGGCGAACTCAAATCGGACGATGTGTTCCTCCCGGTGATCCCCACACCCTTCGGCTTCGGTATCTGGACCTCGCACACCACGCCGATTCACCTGGGTGCAACGGCGGTCAGAATCGAGCGGTTCGACCCCGTCGCTACCTGCGCGGCCATCGCGTATCACCGGGCGACAGTGCTGTGCTGCGTCAGCACGCAGTTGGCGATGATCCTGGCCAATCCGACCTCGCGCGATTACGATCTGACCAGCCTGCGGGTGGTGTTCACCGGCGGCGAGCCGCTCCCCTACACCCAGGCGGCCCGGTTCGAGGAGCTGACCGGCGTCACGATCCTGCAGTTCTACGGTTCCAACGAGACAGGGATGTTGAGCGCGACCACCCTCGCGGACCCCTTGAACCGCCGACTGCGCACGGCCGGCCGGATCGTGCCGGAGATGCAGGTGCGGCTCTTCGACGGGGATCGCGACGTCACGGAATCGGGGCTCGGACAACCCGCGTGCCGCGGCCCTGCGCTCAGTCTCGGATACCTGGGTGGCACCGACCACGACAAGCTGTTCACGAAGGACGGCTGGATGCGGATGGGCGACATCTGCGAACTCGACGCCGACGGGTACCTCACCCTGACCGGCCGGACGTCGGACTTCATCCTGCGCGGCGGCAAGAACATCAGTGCGGTGCAAGTCGAGGAGGCCGTGGCGACCCACCCCGCGATCGCCGTAGCGGCGGCGGTGGCGATGCCCGACCCACTCTTCGGCGAGCGGGTCTGCGTATTCGTCGAGCTCAAACAAGCCTCCGCCCTCGACCTGCCCGTCCTCGTCGAACACCTTTTGCAGCTGGGCGTCTCCAAGGAGCTGCTGCCCGAGCGACTCGAAGTCCTCGACGAACTGCCGCGATCATCGGGCGGCAAGATCGCCAAAGGCACACTTCGCGAACAAATTCGATCGACACTCGAGGCGGGTCTCGAGATTCGGCAGGAGCAGCGGTCATGACCACCCGAAGACGAGCGCGAGTGAGGATCGCAGCGAGGAACGAGCGAGGACCGGAGCGAACGGGAGTCGAGGCATGACCACAGAAGACGAGCGCGAGTGAGGATCGCAGCGAGGAACGAGCGAGGACCGGAGCGAACGGGAGTCGAGACATGACCACAGAAGAAGTACGGCGAGGCGGCCTTGAGGTATGGGCGCCGTCCAAGGTCCCGCCCATCGGAGTCGACCTCACCGACGAACAACAGTTGGCGATCGCCTTCCGGCACCTCGCCGACATCGGTTTCGCCGAGAACATGG
>JAOPVX010000059.1 GCA_025965975.1 Mycobacterium sp.
TCTTCTCGGTGGACTTGTCGATGTTCTCGTCGAAGTACACACCCGGCGAACGGACCAGCTGGGACACCACGACACGCTCGGTGCCGTTGATGATGAAGGTGCCCTTCTCGGTCATCATCGGGAAGTCGCCCATGAAGACCGTCTGGCTCTTGATCTCACCGGTGTTGTTGTTGATGAACTCCGCCGTGACGAACAGCGGAGCCGCGTACGTCATGTCCTTGTCTTTGCACTCGTCGACCGGCGCCTTGACCTCGTCGAAGCGCGGGTCGGAGAACGACAGCGACATCGAACCGGAGAAGTCCTCGATCGGCGACAGCTCCGTGAGGACCTCTTCGAGGCCACCGACGGGGTTAACGTCGCCGCGCGCCTTCGCGTTTTCGCGCCAGCGCTCCGAGCCGATCAGCCACTCGAACGAGTCGGTCTGAACGTCGAGCAGCCCCGGAACCTCGAGAGGCTCACGGAGCTTTGCAAATGAAATTCGGTTAGGTGCTCCGGGGACGGAGTTAACGGTGGTAGCTACGGCTGACTTGTTGGGGCGGGACCCTGCCAAGATGCATCCTTCCAGCACCTCATGCGACTATGCGGAAGCAGAGGCTGCCGGTCCGTTTTGTCGCTATATCTGCGTTGGTTCGGCTGGCCTCTCGAGACCACAAGCTTCCCGAACGCACGGCACGCGACTAGATCACTGAGCGGGGCTCAGGCGAGGACATCGGTGTCAGGTGCGGGTTTAGGTGGGCAGGATGCAGCCAGCGCAACGTCCAACCATACCGCAGGACGGCTTATTCCTCAACCACCGCATGCAAAAGTCACCGGGCGCTGGCTGGCGTCCTTAACCCGTGCACACATGCTGCCCAACAGATTGACCCGTTTGCCTCCGTCCGTCAAGAGATAACGCCGTGTTTGGTGTGGAGTTTTCCGTTAAGAAATCGGTCTGTACCGCTCTGGAGGGCTTAGGTGCCGCCGATCGGCGCGGCGCTATATGAGAAGTTAAGGGCCCGCGCTGCGTCCAGCAGGTTCTTCAGGGTCACTTCGATGAAGCTGAGCTTCCTGGCGTCAGGACGCGACCGGCTCGACCCGCACCGGCACGCCGGTCAGCCGCGCCATCCCTGCCAGCCTTTCCAGGTCTTCTGGCGCACTCGACATCAGCTGGTTGACGTTGGCGCCGCCAGCACCGTTGGCGATCCGCCAGCCGCCGGTGCCCTTGTGGCCCCAGCCGTGCGGGACGGCGACCACCCCGGCGACGATGTCCTTGGTGACCATCACCGGCAGGACGATCGCACCGTGCGGCGACGAGATGCGCACCATGTCGCCGTCGACGATGTTGGCCGCCGTCGCGTCGTCGACGTGCATGCACACATGCTGGACACGCTCGCCGCGCATCAGCAGCGGCGCGTTGTGCATCCAGGAGTTCTCCGAGCGGGCCTCGCGCATGCCGATCAGCCGCATCGGATAGCCCTCGGGTGCACGACGGCGTCGCACCGCGTCGATCTCCTCGGCGATCTCGTCGTGCTGCAGCCGCATCCGGTGTCCGCGGTAGACGACGGTGTCGGCGAGCACGCCGTCGCGCAGATTCGGTGCGAGCACCGTGCCGTGGGGGTGGTCGGCGGTCAGCCGGGAGAACGTGAGCCCGCCGCGGCGCAGTCCGAAGCGGTCACCACCGTCGCCAAGCCGGATGACGGCGTCCACCAGCAGCCGAGGGGACAGCCGAATACCGAAGAGGGCCAATGTCTTTCGAGTCAGTGCCAGCGCCGCCAGGCCGGGTGTGCGGCGCCACAAGCGCCGGGCGATGTCGTCGATGACCTCCCATTCCTCGCGGGCGTGCCCCACGGGTTCGATGACGGCCTCGGTGGCCTGACGGAACGGGGTGGGCTGCAGCGTCTGGAACGGCAGCGGGAAGTCGTCGCGCTCGTACATCGTCGCCGCGGGCAACACGTAGTCGCAGTGCGCGAGTGTTTCGTTGACGTAGAGGTCGATGCCCACCATTAACTCCAGCCCGCCAAGCGCCTCTTCGAGTTCGTCGCCGTTGGGTACCGACAGCACAGGGTTGCCCGCGCTGACGAACAGCGCCCTGACCTGACCGCGGCCCGGTGTGGTGATCTCCTTGGCCATCACGGCGGCCGGCTCCGACATCAGCACCGAGGGGAAGCCGCCGATCCGCGAACGCCTGCGGGTGTAGACGCTGCGCAGCAGCGCGCCGAGGCCCTTCATCGCCCAGCGTTCTCCTGGGAAGCCGAACCGGCCGAACATGCTGCCGCCTGGCGCATCGAGATTGCCCGCCGCCAGGTTGACCGCGTCGAGCAAATACGTTGTGAGCGTGCCGTTTTCGCCGGTGCTGGTGCCGACACGGCCGTACACCGCCGCCCGCGGCGTACCCGCAAGGTCGCGGGCCAGCGACCGCACCGTGTCCGGGTCGATGCCGGTGCGCGCCTCGGTGGTTTCGGGGCTGAACGGCCGCGCCAACTGTTCGAGCCACACCGCTCCGGTGGCCTGCCGGGCCAATCGGGCGCGGTCGACCAGGTCCTCGCCGAACAGCACATGCAGCAGCGACAGCAGCAGGTAGGCGTCCCCGTCGGGAACGATTCCCAGCCATTCGAACTGGGCGGCGGTCTCCGTCCGGCGCGGATCGATGACCAGCACGCGGCCGCCGCGCTTGACGATGTCGTGCATGCGGTCCTTGATCCGCGGCACGGTCAGCACACTGCCGTGCGAGACGACCGGGTTCGCGCCGATCACCACGAGAAAGTCGGTACGTAACACGTCGGGCACCGGTATCGCCAGCGGCGAGCCGTAAAGCAGCTGGCTGGCGACGAAGCGGTTGTTGACGTCCTGCGAGCCTGCGGTGAACACATGCAGCCGCGGGCCGAAGCCGGCCATGAACATCGACAGGCTCAGGGTGTGGGAGTAGCTGAAGGCGCCGGGGTTGCCGTAGTACCAGCCGATGGCGCCCGAGCCGTGCCGGCGATGGATGTCTGCCAGTCGGTCGGCGATGTCGGCCATCGCGTCGTCCCAACTGACGGGTTCGAACCCGCCTTGGGCCGTGCGGCGCAGCGGAGTGGTGACGCGGTCAGGGTCGTTGACGACCTCGGTGAACGCGATGCCCTTCTGACACGCGAACCCCGCCGACAGCGGATGGTCCTTATCGGGGCGCAGCGAAACCAGTCGACCGTCGTCGACGGTCGCGATCATGCCGCACAGGGGCTCGCAGATTCGGCAGAAGGTCGGCTTCTGCTCTCGCGTCATAACTCTTCGCGCGAGCCCTCATCGGAAGCCATACCGGGAGGTTAGCGCTCCCCGGGAACCGGGATCCGTCCGGTCGGCGCCTCGTCATCCTGGCGATGACGCGCGGACTCCGATTCGGGCAACGTGTGCGTGGCGTACTTGTGCGTGCCCTCGAGGTCGTCGCGGATCGCTTCCTGGGCAGCCGGTGACAGCGTGTGCATGATCTCGCGAACCCGCGCCTGGCGACGCCCGACCGCTTGGCGCTCGGGCAGGCCGGGGGTGGCGACGATCTGCGGCGGAACACCCTCGATTTCTTCGACGCCGCCGTCGTGGTGACCTGCGTCGACCATGGCCTGCTCTTCGGCCATCTGGGCTTCGTCCTTCTCCTCGGACATGCCGATCGGGCCGACGCGGCGGCCGTTGAGGAACTGCCGGACGACCGGCTCGTCGCTGGTCAACAAAACCTCACGCGGGCCGAACATCACCAGGTGCTTGCGGAACAGCATGCCGATGTTGTCCGGCACGGTGCGGGCGATGTTGATGTTGTGCGTGACGATCAGGATCGTGCAGTCGATCTGGGCGTTGATGTCGATCAGCAGCTGGCTCAGGTAGGCGGTACGAACCGGGTCAAGACCCGAGTCGGGTTCGTCACAGAGAATGATCTTCGGGTCGAGCACCAGTGAGCGGGCCAGCCCGGCGCGCTTGCGCATACCGCCGGAGATCTCGCCGGGGAACTTGTTCTCGTCACCGGTCAGACCGACGAGCTCGAGCTTCTCCATGACGATGTTGCGGATTTCGCCTTCCTTCTTCTTGGTGTGCTCGCGAAGAGGGAACGCGGTGTTGTCATACAGGCTCATCGAGCCGAACAACGCACCGTCCTGGAACATCACGCCGAACAGCGTGCGGATCTCGTAGAGCTCCTTGGCCGAGCATTCGATGATGTTGGTGCCGTCGACGACGATCGAGCCGCGCTCCGGCCGCAGCAGGCCGATCAGGGACTTCAGGAACACCGACTTGCCGGTACCAGAGGGGCCAAGCAGGACGCTGACTTCACCCTCCGGGACGTCAAGCGTGACGTCTTCCCAAATTCGCTGGGGCCCGAAGGACTTGGTCAATCCTTCAACTTGGATTCCGATGCCCACGCGCGATCCTTCCGCCAATGTCTGGTCCCCGCCACCTGCCTCCCGCCTGTGGCTTGAGTCACTGTAGCTTACGCCGGATGACCGCAACACTTGTCTGAGATCACATTCTGGGCGCTTGCAGATATGACTGTGGGGCCGACCTGTTTGCCGGATCGACCCCACAATGTGCGTTTGTCGGCATCGCCGACGTGCGCAGAAACTACTTGACGGTGACCGCCGCGCCTGCGGCCTCGAGCTTGGCCTTGGCCTCCTCGGCGGCCTCCTTGGTGACCTTCTCGAGGATCGGCTTGGGGGCGCTGTCGACCAGATCCTTGGCCTCCTTGAGGCCAAGGCCGGAGACGATCTCGCGTACTACCTTGATGACGCCGATCTTCTTGTCGCCGGCGCCCTCGAGGACGACGTCGAACTCCGACTGCTCCTCGGCGGCCTCGGCGGGGGCGGCGGCGGGGCCTGCAGCCGCAACGGCGACCGGGGCGGCGGCGGTGACCTCGAAGGTCTCCTCGAACTTCTTGACGAACTCAGAGAGCTCCAGCAGCGTCAGTTCCTTGAACGCGTCGAGCAGGTCGTCGGTGGACAGCTTGGCCATGGTGTGGTCCTTCCTAATTTTTCTTCTGGGCTAGTGGGTGATGTGCTTGAGGAGGCTTCTACGCAGCTTCCTCGGCGGCCTTCTTCTCTTGCAATGCTGCGACCAGCCGGGCGACCTGCGACGCCGGAGCGTTGAACAGGCCGGCGGCCTTGGACAGGTTCGCCTTCATCGCGCCGGCCAGTTTGGCCAGCAGCACCTCGCGCGACTCAAGGTCGGCGATCGTTTCGACCTCGGACACGCTCAGCGCGCGGCCGTCCATGTAGCCGCCCTTGATGACCAGCGCCTTGTTGTCCTTGGCGAAGGTCTTCAGCGCCTTGGCGGCGTCGACGGCCTCACCCTTGACGAACGCGATCGCCGTCGGGCCGACGAACAACTCGTCGAGACCGTCGATGCCCGCCTCCGCCGCGGCACGCTTCACCAGGGTGTTCTTGGCGACCGTGTAGGTGGCGGAGTCGCCGAGCGACCGGCGCAGGTCTTTGAGGTTGGCGACGGTCAGCCCGCGGTACTCGGTGACGAGCGTGGCCGTCGACCCCTTGAACTGCTCGGCGATGTCGGCAACCGCGGTGACCTTGTCAGCCTTGGCCATGCATGCCTCCTCGTGGTTGGTATCTGATGCTCCGCCGAGGGCCGCAGGTGGTCGGAAATGCCGGAAATAACGAACGCCCCGACGCAGACAGGTCGGGGCGCATAAGAACGCTGACTCTTAATCAGCGGGTCTGCCTCGTCCTCCTGCGTGGGCCGCCGGGCAATCCCGGACCTTCAACCGATTTCTCGGTGACCAACGGTCTTCGGTGGAACTGGTCAAGAATAGCGTGCCGCCCGCCGATCAGCCAAAACGCCGGTCACCTTCCTCCGCGAGCAGGAGAGCGGCGGCGCCGACCAGGCCGGCGTCGCCGCCGAGTTCGGCGGGCAGCACCCGCAGCCCACGCAGGAAGTCCAGCCGGGCGTAGGTCCTCAGCGCCTCGCGCAGTGGGTCGAACAGCAGCGCGCCGGATGTGGCCACCCCGCCGCCGACGACGACGAGATCCAGGTCGCACACCGCTCCCACCGACGCGATCATCGCTGCCACCGCAATCGCGCCGCGACGGAAAGCTTGCACCGCGACCGTGTTCCCTGCGTTGGCCGCATCGGCCAACTCCTTGGCGTCGGCCTCGGCCGACGCCTCCCAACCGTGCTCCCGCGCCCACTGCGCCATCCGGGGTCCCGCGGCGATCGTCTCGACGCAGCCGCGGCCGCCGCACGAACACGGCCCGCCGTCCGGGTCGACAACGACGTGGCCTACGTGCCCGGCATTGCCGGTGCGCCCGTCGTAGGGGGCGCCGTCGAGCACGAGTCCCCCGCCGACGCCGGTCGACACCACCATGCCGAGCAGAAACTGGGCACCACGCCCGGCGCCGCGCCACCGCTCCCCCAACGCCATGCACAGCCCGTCGCCGCCAAGCCGCACGGGCGCACCGGTCAGCGTCGACACCCGCTCGACTATCGGAAAGCCTCGCCACGCAGTGATATTGATGGGGCTGACAGTCCCAGCCGGAAGGTCTATTGGACCGGCACAGGCGACGCCGACGCCGCGCAGACGTCCACCGGCCTCGGCAAGAGCCTCGGTGGTCAACGTGTCGACAACCGTCCACACCGCCTCGGCGTCGCCGTCCGGCGTCGGCAGCTTGGCCTGATGCACCAGCGTGCCGTCCGCATCGACAAGCCCCGCGGCGACCTTCGTGCCACCGATGTCGAGCGCCAGGGTGAAGTCCATCAGTGCCTATGGGTGTTGTCGGGCTGACGCGGGTCGCCGGGATGCTCGTAGCCAGGCGCAAGCTCGACCAGCTCGGCGCAGCGGGCGTCGAGCCACAACCGGAACGCGCGGCGCCGGGCCGCGCCGCCAAGATGGTCGGCGATCTGCGCGGTGCTGCCGAAGCGCCGCGGGTTGCGCTCGAGGTAGTCGTGCACCTCGGCGTCGGTGATGTCGATCGCGGCGGTCACGCTCACGAACAGCGCCCGGGCCAGCGGATCGGCCAGCACCGACGCGGCGACGCTGCCGATCTCCAGCCGGGTCGTCGTGTCCGGCAGCAGCTCGTCCTCGCTGGGCGCACCGTCGGTGGTCAGTCCGCGCGTCGCCGCCTCCGCCGCGACCACCCGCTCGGTCACCAGCAGCTGGGTCAGCCAGCGGCGCAGCTGCCTGCCTTCGCTGGTGTCGCGGCGTGGCAGCGACGACGCGAGCCTGGCGCCGCGCAACCGGTCTTCGCGGGCGTCTACCTCCGCAACATGCACCGGCACGCCCCCGACGGTCGCCGCGACGCTCATCGAACCGTCACCGTCACCGCTGGCGAGTAGACAAGCCGGCCGGCGCAGCCGACCCGGATCAGCGCCCACCACTGGCCGGGTTCCACCCAGACCGGCGGGGCGACGTCGAATCCGAGTTCCACCGTTCCGCGGGCAGGCAATTCGCCGCCAACGGCGCCAGGCCCCATCCACTCCCACGTCCCCCACGGGCTGATCAGATGTGCCTCGACGGCCAGGTCCGCGTGCGCGTCGGTACCGACGGTGACGGCCAGCCGAGCGGTTGCGCCGGCCGTCACGTCCACCGCCTCGGGGTCACTGATCAGTCGCAGCAACTCGGCGTCGGCGGGGGCCGCGACCGACACCACGCACACGTCCTCGACCACCTGACGCCAGGCGGGCGGCATCGACACCGCGTCGCTTCCCGTCACGGCCAGTTCCGCGCGCACCGGATACAGCGCCTGCGATGCATCGGGCGGCATCGTCAACTCGACGTCGGTCTCAAGGTGCTCGCCGGGCGGCAACACAAACGACAGCTCGGCCGGGTCGGCCTTCCAACCGTAAGGGCACAGCAGACGCACCTTGCCGTGCAGTGCCGCATCGCTGCTGTCGCTGGACACGGTAAGCCGAAGCAGCACTTGCGAATTCGGCTCGGCGGCGATGTGCTGCGGATGCAGGTGCGCGACGGCCGGCAGACCGCCAAGCGCCGCAGGACCGCGGTTGTGCAGCCAATATCGTGCATAGAGTGGCTGCGCCGCTTCGGCGTCGGGCGCCAGCACGGCGTGGTCTGCCTCAAGCACCTGTGGCATGTTGAGCCGCGTCAACACCGTGGCGATCTCATAGCCGTGCAGTGTCAGGGTGTCCGCCGCGAATCCCTGAACCCGGGGCTGCTCGAGCAGGTCGACGCGGGAGGCCGCAGAGATACGACGCAGCCCGGAACGGACCACGACGTCGGTGGTGGCGCCGCATGTTTCGACCAGCCGGACCGCGATACCGTCGGAGGGATCGACGGGCTGGCCGCTGCCCGCGGCGAGTGGGTTGCCCGCGGCCTTGAGCGCGCCGAGCGCCACCTTTCCCGCCGGCTCGATCTCCAGCAGCGACCCCCACGCCGGCAAACCGCCCGCCGCCCTGATGTTTTCGGCGACTGCCAGTAGGGGGCGGGAGAACTCCGCGCTGACTGCGGGGATGCCCGCCTGTCGCCAATCGCCGTCACCGGAAACCAGCGCGTAGTCGAAGGTGTGCGTCCAGTGTTGCAATTGGAAGTTCGAGCCGTCGGGCGCGGTGCGCCGCGGCGGGTCGATCCACGTACCGGACGGCCAGCCGGTGCACGAGCGCATCAACGACGTGTGCAGCGTGCCGTCGGAATCGACGGCGAAGCCGGGCATCCCGCGGTTGAGCACCGCGACGGTCCGCGATTCGAAGGGCTCCAGTTGCGCGGGCGCATCCTGCTCGACAACGATCTGGAAGTCGGCGAGATCCTCCACGACGCCGGCCACCGCGGCGTCGAGATCCGCGCCGGCGACGATCAGCACCGGTAGCGCCCGCACGCCTCGCAGGTCCGCGCCTGGCACCCAGTGCTCGGACAACGGCGAAACGGGCGGCACCCAAAGCCTCGCCGCGCCGCTGGTGTAGAGCTGCCGCTTCAGCTCCTCGGTGTAGACGGGGTCCGACTCCGCGAGAACCGCTGCGGTGAAGTCGTTTTGGTCGGGACCGCCGAGCGCGATCCGCGCGTCGGGCAGGTTGGAGTCGACGGTCAGGTCGCCGTACCGCGGCTTGTCGGCGCTGCTGCAGGTGGCGGTGACACCGGCGCGAACGAGCGCGACCATCAGCCCGCGCGCCAACGGCGCCGACGCCGATTCCCGCGGCGACACCACCTCGGCGACCGACACGGCGCGCACCTCGTTGCCGACGCGCACGCGCGCCGCCGAGGACAGCCCGAACCAGCCATAGGCCGGGGTGTCCAGCGTCCACGGGTGCTGCGCGGAGTCGACGGCGGCCTCAGCACCCGCGTCGTGCATCAAACCGAACCCGCGGCCGATCACCGCGTCGCCAACCTCGCTCACCGGCAGCGCACCCGGCACCGGGCACGGCCAGCGCAACCGCAGCAAGCGGTCGGCGCCGGTGAATTCGTCGACGGTGGTCCGGCAGTCCACGCGGGCCACGCCCTGCCACAGCGTCACGATCTGCGTGTAGCGCAACACGTCACCGATGCGGCCGCGGATCACCAGCCGCTCGCCCAGCGGCCCGCGGAACGCCTGCACCGAGGCAGGCCCTGCGGACGAGGCGACGACCGGCCCCTTGGGCAGCAGGTGCCATGGACCCTCGCCGGCCTCCGGATGCGCCGGGTACTCGTCGTAGACGGCCAACTCGTTGCCGACCCTGCCATCCGCGATCAGCTCGCGGCCCGCGGCGACCTCGACCAGCGAGCTCACCCCGCCACCGCGCCCGGGATCGACCCGCAGCCGGTAGTGCTCATTGGCAATGTCCCTGCCGCCCAACGGTTCCCAGCCCGAGGACCCTTCACCGGATACCAGCCGGTAGGACTGCCAGCCGACCGATGGCACATCCCGGGCCAGCCAGCTGACCGACCTTCCGCCGTGCTCGACGTGCGTTGGCCGCTCGGCGCCATCGGAGTCGACCACCCGCACGCCCGGACCGAGCGGGCGCGAGAGCCGTGCGCTCACCACATCGGTGCGCTCGTGCGCCAGCGCATTCCACACCACAACCCAGCCGTCGACCGCACTGGACAGCAGCTTCAACGCGTTGTCACGGGTGGTGCTGCCGAGCTCCCACGCGTCGCGCCATCCGGTGAGCAGGTCGAGGTACACCTGATCGGATTCCGACCCCGTGATCGCATCGTGGTGTGCCCCGTAGGCCAGTTGTACCCACGCCTTGGCCAGCGCCGCCTGCGGATACGTCGCGCCACCGAGCAGGCCGGCGAATACGGCGAACCGTTCGGCGTCGAGCACCGCGTCCTCGGCGGCCCGGTTGGCCTGTTTGGTGTCGATGTACGACACGTCCTTGCCGGTGTAGATCGGGTTCATGTCCCTCGTCTGCGGAGAGGCCTCGACACCGCGGGCCTCCAGTTCGGCGCGCACGGCGGCGAAGAACTCGCGCGGCAGCGCGCACACGAAGCGCGGCCAGGTATAGCGCGAATTCCAGTCGCGGTGGATGTCGGTGACCCACTTGTTCGGCGGCGTGTAGTCGGTGCCGACCGGCAGCAGCACGTTGCGGGTCAGCGCGACCGTCTTCAGCGACGCGAACAACTCGTAGGTCGCCTGCTCGGCCTCGGCCAGCGTCGCCGACGAGTCCATCCACCACCCCGCCGAGTAATGCGCGGGCATGTAATGCGTCAGCAGCCCGCGTCCCGATGGCGCGATCCACTCGAACTCGCTGGAGAACTGCATGCGCTGGGGGTCCCCCTGGTTCTGCATCGGGCCCCATTGGTGGTGCGGGCCGCGGGCCCACGAGCTGGACGTCAGCCCGGCATCGGCCGCCATCCCCGGGAACTGCGGGTCGTGGCCGAAGACATCCAGCTGCCACGCCGTGCCCGGGTCGGCGCCGAGCACATCGCGCTGAAAACCCATGCCGTGCACAAAGTTTCGGATCGTCGTCTCGGGGCCGGTCAGGTTGGTATTGGGCTCGTTGTAGGCGCCACCCATCACCTCGACGCGGCCGTCGGCGATGAAGCGGCGCAGGTCGTCGCGATCCTCGGGGTGGGTGTCCCAGAACGGCTTGAGGTAGTCGACCTCGGCCAGCACGAATTTGTACTCCGGCTCGCGGCGGGCCATCTCGAGATGGGCACGCACCAGGTCGAACCCGTTCGTCTGACGGCACCGGCCTGGCGGGTCCTCGGTCCACACGCTGGTGTAGGCGGCTTGGGTGTTCCACCACACGGGGTCGTAGTGGAAGTGGCTGATCATATACATGGTCCAGCCGGGCTGGGCGACGGTGAACACGAACGGCGTGGGGGCATCGCCGGTGAGCACCCGCGCCGACCGCTGTTCGCCGACGACCGGGCGCGAAACCGCCACGGGGACCTCGACTATCCCGGCATCGGCGTCGGCGACCGCAGGCGTCGGCGTGGTCAGGCCGTCGCCCTCGACCCGAACCTCCCCCGCACCGCCGGTATGGGTGACGCGCACCAGCTGCAACGGTGCTTCCGGCGGTCCGGTGAACAGTTCCATCGACTCCGCGGAGATGACGTGCATCCCCAAAACCCTACGGCGTTTCCCGTTCGTGTCGATGTGCTAGCTGTGGTATCTCACCACGGTGGTTACACCTCACGTGCCCCCTCTAATTCGTCCGCGCGGGTTTGGCAGCCACGGCGCCAGCGGTTATCTACTTACTTCCGAACGGCCGTCAGTCCCGTCGCTAACGCCTCAGTGTTATCGGACTTCTTGAGGTCTTCTTACAGACCGGCGCGGTTGCGGAGCTGACGATTGTTCGCCAGTTACAGCCGCGCCCTAGCAAACGCTCCCAGTTGCAACGCTTGTCCGTCTTCGCGTGATCCACGCGTGTCGCGCCGGGGTGGAGCCGTGACTGCTGGGTGGGATTGAGGTCGTGGTTCAACCCCGCTCGCACGGAGGCAACGTCTCAGTTTTCTCGAGCGATGGAGCTCTCAACATAGACCGACGCCGTGCGGGTTGCTGGGATCGCGAACTGCTCATCGGAGGGAAGGCCATCGAGCCTCGTAAGTAGAGCGCTGCGCACCCTGCACGGGTATGACCCGCACAAATATCCGCACCACGATTGGAGGGAATCAGACGTGACATTGTTGTTCTGCGGCATTGATTGGGCCGAAACCCATCACGACGTCGCCATCATCGACGACAGCGGCCGGCTGGTCGCCAAGAAGCGTATCCCGGACGACCCCAGCGGGTTCGCCGAACTCATCGAAATGCTGACTGCTGCCGGTGATTGCGCCGAGGCGCCGGTTCCGGTGGCGATCGAGACTCCACGTGGGCTGCTGGTCGCGTCGCTGCGGGCGACAGGGCGGCCGGTGTATGCGATCAACCCACTGGCAGTGGCCCGGTATCGGGAGCGCTACTCGGTGGCACGGTCGAAGTCCGATCACGCTGACGCGATGACGCTGGCCAACATCCTGCGGGTAGATGCCCACCTGCACCGCCGAGTCCCCGCCGATGGTGAGTTGTGCCAGGCGATCGCGGTGCTGGCCCGTGCACACCAGGATGGGATCTGGCGGCGCACCACCGCGCACCATCAGCTGCGGTCGCTGTTGCGCGAGTTCTACCCGACCTTCCTGGCTGTCTTCACCAGCCGGTTCACGCTGGGTATCGCGAGCCCCGCGGCACCCGCCGTGTTGGCGATCGCCCCCACCCCACCGGCAACCGCCAAGTTACCCGTGAGTCGGATTGCCGCTGCGCTGCGTCGCGCTGGCCGTAGCCGCGGCATCGACCAGGCCGCCGTCGAGATCAAAGCCGGATTACGGAAACACCAACTACGCCAACCGGTTCTGGTTGAGACCGCCATGCCCAACAACGCGTTGGCTCTACTCGCCGCACTCGATACCGCCTGCGTCAATGTGGACGAGCTCAGCCAGGCGTCAGCGCAGCTGTTCCACCAACATCCCGACTATGCGATCATCACCAGCTTTCCCGGACCGGCCGACTCGACCGGCGCCCGGCTGCTCGCTGAAATCGGTGACGACCGAAGCCGCTTCGCCGACGCTCGAGCGCTGAGGGTCTACGCCGGGTCCGCATCCATCACCCGGGCGTCCGGCCGATCGATATCCATCACCCACCGCCACATCAAGAACAACCGACTAGCCAACGTCGGCTGGATGTGGGCCTTTACGGCTGCCACCAACTGTGAGCCCGCCCGCCAGCACTACCGCCAGCGGCGGGAACACGGCGACCGTCATGCCGCCGCCACCCGCAATCTATTCAACAAACTCCTCGGCCAGCTGTACTACTGCCTCCAACACCACCAGGCATTCGACGAGGCAAGGCCTTTCCGATACCGCTGTGCTACGCGGCCTAGCGACACTTCAGTCGCGAACCTTGACGACCCTGGATCGGGTCGCCAAGTGAGCCGGGAAACGAGACTCCGTGAGCTGCGGAAATGACTGGCGTCGAAGACCGGGAAGACCCCTTCATTTCTTTAGGAGCGACCGGGTCACCGGATGACGCGGTAGCG
>JAOPVX010000113.1 GCA_025965975.1 Mycobacterium sp.
AGCTGTGACGATCATCGATGACCGTACGCTGTCGCGACTATGGATACCACCGGTCGAAGGTGCGGCCTGCGCTCATCGCGGAATCCCTTCACTCACCGTGGATGTCGAGGCCGTGTGCGGCCGCGTAGGCGATGGCCTGCTCGATGTCGACCTTCGCCCCGCGCAGCGCCGCGGCGGTCCACAGCGTCGGATCCACCCTGGCGCCCCGCAGATCGGCCTCGTCCAGCTTGGCGTTCTGCAGCCGGGCACCGCTGAGGTCGGCGCGCCGAAGCACCGCCTTGCGCAGGTCGGCTTCTACCAGGCTGGCTTCGCGCATCCGGCAGTCGGACAGGTCAACGCCGCGCAGGTCGGCACCGCCGAGCACCGCGAGCGTGAAATCCACCTCGATCAGCTTCATCGGCCGCATGCGGCACTCGGTGAACACCGAGCCAAGAAAGCTGCAGTGCCTGAAGGTGCTCTGCCACAACGATGCACGTTGAAACGTACAGTTGCGGAACGCCGAGCCGACATGCTCGGATTCGGCAAGGTCAACGCCGCTGAAGTCGCATTCGGTGAACACGACGCGCTCAGTACGAAGGCCACGCAGATCGTCGTCGCGGAAGTCGTGGCCGTCGAATTCCCGCTCGGCCCAGAGGGCTTGGTCCTCGCCCACGCGGTCAGCCGCGCAGCGCCGTGAGGGTGTTCAGCGCGTATTCGGTGACGGCGATCAGCGCGGCCTTGGTCGAATGGCGGTCGCGGGCGTCGACGTTGACCACCGGAATGGTGTCGCGCAGCGCCAGCGCCTTGCGCACCGCATACGCGGGATGTCTTGGTGCCCCGTCGAATTCGTTGACCGCGATCAGGAACGGCAGGTTGCGCGCCTCGAAGAAATCGACCGCGGCGAAGCTGTCCGCCAGCCGTCGCACGTCGACGAGGATGATCGCGCCGATGGCGCCGCGGACCAGGTCGTCCCACATGAACCAGAATCGGCGCTGCCCTGGCGTGCCGAACAGGTAGAGCACCAGATCCTCGGCGAGGGTGATGCGGCCGAAGTCCATCGCCACGGTGGTGGTGTTCTTCATCGGGGTGGCGTCGAGACCGTCGACCCCCTCCGATGCGTTGGTCACCAACGCCTCGGTACGCAGCGGCATGATTTCCGACACCGCCCCCACGAACGTCGTCTTACCGGCGCCAAAGCCGCCGGAGATGACGATCTTCGTCGAGGCGGCGTCCCGCCTCTCAGAGCGCTCGTAGGCCACGCAGCGTCCTCCCTATCAATTCGCGTCGTTCGTCGTCGGTGGTGGAATCACCAAGGGTGGTGTGCACCCGCAGATAACCCTGCGTCACGAGGTCGCCGATCAGCACCCGCGCCACGCCGAGCGGCACGGATAAGACAGCAGCGACCTCGGCGACCGACGGGCTGTCGGCACACATCGTCAGGATCTGGCCGCGCACGTCGTTTCCCGGCCACCGCGGCGGTTTCTGTGGGGCGAGCACCGCCTCGACCGGGGCCTCCAGCGGCAGATTGATGCGGGAATCGGTACGGCCGGCCGTCAGCGAGTACGGCCGGACCAGCTGCGGTTCGTCCGTATCGTCCCGTTCCCAGTGATCCATAGGCGGCTCACGAGTGCTGCGGGGCGCGCCGCGACGACTGGACCGTGGCGCCCACTCGTTCCACCAACATGGCCATCTCGTAACCGATCTGGCCGATGTCGCAGTTGCGGATCGCCAGCGTCGCGAGGTTGGAGCCGTCCCCGACGCGCATCAACAACAGATACCCGTTCTCCATCTCGACGACGGACTGCAGCACATACCCGCCGTCGAACAGCTGCGAGGCACCCGTCGACAGGCTCGCGAGCCCGGAGGCCACCGCCGCGAGTTGGTCGGCCCGTTCGACCGGCATGTGCTCACTGGCGGCCATCAGCAGGCCGTCCGCGGACACCAGCGCGGCGTGCGAGACGCCTGATACGTCGCGGGCGAACTTGGAGACCAGCCAGTCGAGCGAATCGCGCTGCGTCGAACGTGGCGGATAGGTCATTCGTTATCGGTTCCTCTGGTCTCTTGGGCATGTGACCGACCGGCATGCACGCCACCGAAGTGGTTGCTGATGCTTGCGCGGACGGCGTCTGGATCGCGCGGCGGAATCGGTCCTCCGCCGGTGTCGAACTCAGCCGCCGATGCTACCTCGTCATCGCCGTCGTCGCTTCTGTGAGCACCGCCGTTGTAATGGCGGCCGCCGCGGACCGGGCCATCGGGATCGCCGGAATCGACCGCACCCGGCACAAGACGCACCCCGGGGACACGCACCGGCAGACCTTCCTCGGTGTGCTCCAGGACTGGCGCGTCCTGCGCTGCCGCGGCCGCTGACCAGCCATGATCCCACACAGATTCCCAGTTCAGGTCGTCGCTCTTGGCCAGATCGGTGGGATCGACGAGCCACTCGGACAGCATCTTCTGGTAAATCGCGTCGTCGGCACCGGCGGTCGGCGACGGTTCGTGCGAAGCATGCCGGGCATGCTCGGGATGCGGCTGCTCGGCCGCGACCGGCGGCGCAGGCCGCGGGGGTGCCTGCGGCGCGGGCTCGGCGACCGGCGGTGGCGTTGGCACTCCGTTGCTGGCGGCATGCCCGCGGGACGCGAAGAACGCCGACGTGTCGGTGGGGGCGCGGTCGGCCTCGGGCTCAGGGGCGAGCGGCTGCCCCTGGCGGGCGGGATGGGCGATCTGGGCCGGCATCGAGTCCGCGGGCCACAGGTCCTCTGCGGGCCACTCCTCCTGCGGCTGTTCGGCCGCGGGCTGGGCCAGCAAGGGTGGGATGTCGGAGATTCCGCTGGCGCCGGGATTGCGCTGCGGCAACAACCCGACCGGCACCTCGGAGTGGCCGTTGAGGTACTCCTGGCCCGGCCGATCGAGGTGGTCGGTGTAGTCGTGATCCTCATCGAGCGCCAGGGCGGTGACGATCCCCGCGTGGGCGTCGGCGGGTGTGCCGTACTCGGGGTCACCGAAGTGGTCGGGTGCCCCTGCCTCGACGAGCAACTCGGAGGGCACGAACACACCGCCGGTGGTGCCCGAATTCTGTTCGCCCGCAATGGTGCTGCGCAACCGGACCACCAGCCCGTGCTGCGCGGCGAGTCGCCCGACCACGAACAGGCCCATGTGCCGCGCGGTGTATGGGTTGACCTCGCCACCGGACTGCAGTCGAGTGTTGGCCACCCGCAGATCCGGTTCGGTCATGCCGATGCCGATATCACTGACCTCGATGACCAGGCCACCGTTGCCCGCGTGCACGGCCGACACCCGGACTTGGGAAATCGGTGGCGAGTAGCGCAACGCGTTATCGAGCAGCTCGGCCAGCAGGTGAACCAGATCGCCGGCGACGGCGCCGAGGATCTCGCTGTCGGGCACCGTCGCGGTGACCACCCGGGTGTAGTCCTCCACCTCGGAGGCGGCGGCGTTGATGATCGCCGACACCGGCACCGGCTCGGCCTGCTCGCGGGGCACCCTGGCGCCGGCGAGCACCAGCAGGTTGGCGCCGTTGCGGCGCATCCTGGCGGCGAGATGATCCAGGCGGAACAGGCTCTCCAGCCGATCAGGGTCTTCCTCGTTGCGCTCGAGGCGGTCGATCAGTGAGAGCTGCTGGTCCACCAGCGACCGGCTGCGCCGCGACAGCGTCTCGAACATGTCGCTCACCTGCAGCTGCAGCCGGGACTGCTCACCGGCCAGCAGGACGGCCCGCTCGTGCAGCTCGTCGACGGCGT